>NZ_JAIZBG010000001.1:2787500-2832500 GCF_022267325.1 Leptospira sanjuanensis | reverse complement strand
GAAGAAGAACTCGGAAACCTTCTTTCTTCCGACGTGGAAGAAGGGGCCGGAGTTCCGTCCACTTTGGAAGAATCCGGTTTCGATTTTGAAACACCCGATTCCTCCGGAGAAGAAGACGATCTCATTTCATTGCCCGTTTCCGAATTGGACGGAATCGGTCAGGCGTCAATGGAAACGAGCGCGTCGTTGGACGACGATGCACTTTCTTTCGACGACTTTGAACTTCCTACAAACGATCTCGATTCATTGGAAACGGAAACCCCTGCGGATTCCTTTATCGAGGACGCGGAAGATAACGAACCGATTGCCCTCTCCGACGAGGAACTGGGCAATTTACTTGCGGACAACGTGGAAGAAGAGGGTGTGGGAACTCCTTCATCCACGATGGATTCTTTCGGTGATCTGGATATTTCCGACGAGGTTCCGACCGAAACTTCTTCCTTTGATTTTGAGCCGGAATCGGGTTCTCTTCTCGACGGAGGCGAAGCCGAAGCGGAAGAACCGATCGCACTTTCCACCGACGAACTCGATCACATTCTCACCGACAATGCCGAAGCTACTACAACGGAAGAATTCCCCGGAGCGGATAGCGAAATCGACTGGGACGCTCCTCTTGCCGAAACTACCGACTCGGATCTGGAAGCGGAAGAGCCGATTGCTCTTTCCACCGACGAACTCGATCACATTCTCACCGACAATGCCGAAGCTACTGCAACGGAAGAATTCCCCGGAGCGGATAGCGAAATCGATTGGGATGCTCCTTTGTCGGAACAAGAAGAAGTTCCGTTGGAAGACGAGGAACCGATCGCACTTTCCACCGATGAACTCGATCATATTCTTACTTCCGAAGAACCGACGGAAGAGGACGAGGGGCCGATCGCGTTGTCCGAAGACGAACTTGGAAATCTCCTTTCGGACGTTCAAACTCCGGAAGAGGAAGGCGAGGACTTAAACGAAATTCTCGGAGAACTTCCTGTCGCTTCCGATTTGGATGCGTTCGAGTCTATGGACGAAGACGTATCCGCATTACAGCCGTTAAGCGGTGAATCAGGAATCGTACCCACAGCAGAAACCGTTCAAGACGAAGAGATGGTCATCGTTCTCGACGAATACGCGGACGAGGAAGAACTTTCCCCTCTCGAAGAGCTGCGTAAAACTCCGGAAGAACCCGCCGCACCGGCCGCTCCTTCCGCCGGAGGAGAAGCCGTTCCTTCCAAAGACGAGATGAAACGGATCATGACGTATCTGGACGAACTTCTCGGAAATCTTCCGGATGATTTGATCCGCGAGTTCTCCCAGTCCGATTATTTCGAACTTTATAAAAAACTGATGAAGCAGATTGGTGTATGATCGATGGGTTTGCTCGAGAGGGTCAGTAAGTTAGTCAAATCCGATTCCTCCGGCGCGTCCTCGTCTAAAAGCCAAGAATCAGGCGAAAAAAAATCCCTTTTAAAAAAATCGGAATCCTTTCGCACCAAAAAAAGTTTTCTTCAAAGAGCTTTGGGAATGCGGAGTGAGACGTTAGACGAAACGTCTGACATCTCCGAGCCGCAAGCTTCCACCGCGACCTTGCCTCCTCCGTCCGAGGATTTCTCCCGTCCGCCGATCGAAACCGCTGGTTCGGATTTTGAATCCGACTTTGGGGCCCCGTCCGAATCCGATCTTTCCGAACCGGACGGAGATGATTTTCAAGCGGACTTTCCCGATTCTTCCTTTGATAACGATTTGCCTTCGGCCGTTTCGGAGGAGAATGAAACCGATTTCTTGGAACTTCCGCCGGAACTTTCCGAACCGGAAGGAACTCATACCGAAGAGCTGACGGAAGATCCGTTTAACGCGCCGCAGGCGGAGACGTCCGACTCGGACGATTTCAGTTTGGACGAACTTTTCGGAGAGGAAACTGCCCCGGAAACGACTTCGCTTAACAAAAAAGAGGACGAACTTCCGTCTTTCGAAAACGAAGAGGACGAATCCAATTTTGATCTCGAGGAAAAAGATCCTTTCGGAGATTGGGTTAAGGAAGCCGAGCAGGAAGCGAATCGGACTCCCGCTAAAAAGGACACAAAGGCAGCTTCGGGAGAGGAGGGCGAATTTTTATTCGACGACGATTCCAACTTCTCCACTTCTCCGATCGATCTGCAGATCGCTTCCAGAAAAAAATTGGATAACTATATTTCCGTCTTCGAAATCAGTAAAGAGATCGGCGCTTCCACCGACTTTGCGAACTTCTTCGAGAATCTTCTCTTTTCGGTCATGGGACAAATCGGAAGCGAGTCGATCGGAATTTTCTCCTCGAAAAACGGGAATCAGGAATTCTTCCGTTTGGAAGATTATCAAGGCGAGAACTTCAATCAGGAATGGACGATCTCTTCCGAAGAGGAAATCTATCATGCGGTAAAAAACGCCGGTTCCGTTTTGTACGCGAAGGAACTTTTAAAACCCGCGCTTCCCGCAAAAGAAAGAGAAATCATCCAGCAATCCGAAGCGGAACTTTTGGTTCCGATCCGTTATCTCGACGATTTTTTCGGGATTATGATTCTGAGCAAAACGATCAGCGGAGAGGATTATACGATCGAGGATCTCGAGTTCCTGAAGATCATCGGAGAAATCGCAGGTTCCGTTTATAGAAGAATCTACGATACGGAACAACTCCATCAGGAAAACCAAAGCCTGAAGGAAGTAATTCGCACCAACGAACTGATCATTTCGCTTGCGCGCGATTACGCTTCCGTTCGAAGCATGGACGAGGCGTATGATAAACTGATCGCAACCTTTAAGGAAGAATTGAAGGTAAGACGCGCGACCTTTATGATTTTGGACGGACATACGAAGAACGAGTTTCGAGTGTTCGCTTCCAACCTGTTGACACCCGAACACGTCGGCAATTTTACGCTTCCTCTGGAAAGTTCCATCGTAGGAATCGTTTCCAATATTCCCGGCGTCTTTCGGATCGAAAACTTCCGAAAACATCCCGAGTTGATGCAGAAGTTATCCAACGACGAACTCGGTCTCATGTCCGATTTTATCGTGATTCCATTTATCAACTTACACTGGTTAGTCGGAATGCTGATCGTTCATGAAACGGACGTTCCTTGGACCGATACGGATCGGGAGACCGCAGTGGGAATTTCGGAAGTGCTCGCTCCGGTTTTTTCCAATCTTCTCCTCATCGAGGAAAGAGATTCCGTATTCAAAGATCCGTTTAGTCCGGTAGAGGAACGAATCCAGGAAATGATTCTCAAGGCGGCAAGACTGGCCAGCTCCTTTAGTTTGACCGTATTCAAAGTTCAGAATGTATCGCGCATGGTAAAACTCAAAGGCTCCGGTTTTTTCGCTTCTTACAGCGAAGAATTGCGCAAGGCAATCCAGGAGAATCTTTCCGAAGCCGATTATAACTATAGAATCGGTCAGGGAAAATTCGCGGTGATTCTAGACGGCAAGGACCGCGAAGAAACGCAGATTCTGATCCGAAAGATCAAAAACAGACTCAACGATACGGACCGCAAGTCTAAAGATTTTCAAACTTCCGTGATTCAACACACTCTTTGTTATCCCGCCGACACGAAAGAAAAGGAGCGAATTCTCGAACTCCTCGAAGAATCCTGATAGAGAATGCTCTTCAATTCTCTAAATTTTCTCGTATTTTTTATAGTATTCTACGTTCTTTATCTGCGCTTGGGAACGCTCGGACAAAACCGTCTTTTGTTTTTCGGAGGATTGTTCTTTTACGGTTTCTGGAAACCGGAAATGGTCTTTCTTCTTTTGTTCTGCATCGCGTTTAACTTTGCGGGCGGAATCCGTTTGGGCAAAGCGGATGGAGTAGACAAACGAAGATGGTTCGTGTTTTTGATCGTTCTCAATTTGGGGATTCTGATCTTCTTTAAGTATATTCTATTTTTATTAAATATCTGGAACGATACTTTGGGTGTTCTGTCTCCGAATGCCGCGGTGAAGATTCCGGAAATTCTTCTGCCGGTCGGAATTTCGTTTTATACGTTCCACAATATCAGTTATCTTTCGGATATAAACTCCGGAAAAATTCTGCCTTGCGCGAATTTTATCCGTTTCGGAGTGTATGATCTCTTTTTTCCTTTGCTTCTTGCAGGTCCGATCGAACGGCCGGACTCTCTCTTGCCTCAGATCGAAAAGGAACGAACGGTTACGAGCGAAGGATTTTTGTCCGGAGCGATTCTTTTCTTATGGGGAATCTTTAAGAAGGTTTTTATCGGAGATCATCTTCTTCTTTTTACGGGAAGAGCGATGGAACCGGGAATGAATCTGGAGCCGGGTATGATTTTCTGGATCGCGTTCTGTTTTGCCTTTCAGGTTTATGCGGACTTTAGCGGTTATACGGACGCGGCGAGAGGGCTTGCCAAGGCTCTAGGTTTTCATCTTTCCCTCAATTTTAATTTTCCGTTTATCTCTTCGAGTCCGTCCGAGTTTTGGAAACGCTGGCATATTTCCTTGTCCACATGGCTCCGCGATTATCTTTACATTCCGCTCGGGGGAAACCGCGTTTCCCTTTCGAGACAGAACGTCAATCTGATGATCGTGTGGGTTTTGGGCGGTCTTTGGCACGGGGCGACATACGGATATTTCGTCTGGGGTTGTTATTGCGGATTGCAGGTGGTCGGATATAATCTCTTTCAGAAATACGTTCTTAAATTCGTTTCCTCGAATATTCGAATTTTGGAATTGGTTTTGAAGGTCGGAGGGGCTTTGCTCACCTTCTGGATGTTCGCTTTGGGTCTGCTTTTGTTTCAGGTTCGATCTCCGGGAGAATTTTGGGTTTTTGTTTTGAATGCTTCGGCGGGATTTTATTGGAATGGGATTTTTGCGGGGAAGCTGCTTTTTCTTTTGCTTCCGTTGATTGTCGTGGAGCCTTGGATGATCTTTTCTGGCGGAACGGATTCCTTTTTGGATCGGATCGTGAATAAACCGAGTCGATGGATTCCTTTGTCCTTCGGGATAACCGTGTTGTTTTTTCTCTTCGGAGTATTTGAGAAAAAGGAATTCTTTTACTTTCAATTTTAGAAAGAAGTATGTGCGGAGCCAATTCGTATGTTTGGCAAGGATAAATTAAAAGTTGTTCCGACAAACCGTCGAAATTAAAAATGCTTGTGATCCATGCGAAATATTCGCGTGACTCTTTTTCGAACTCGGATACGTTTCAAATTTTATGGAAAATGTCCTTCGAGAAATGTTTATAGGATCGTTTGCGTGTATGAAAACCTACTGAAGGCTTGTTTGCAAAGCAGAATGCAATGAATTATAAAAACTTAATCTTTTATTCCACCGCAGTTTTGATTTCCCTCGTCGTAATTCAGTTTTTCACATTTCCGTTTTTAGTTCGGTTCCAGGAAAAAAATTCCTTTCTATACGATCGCCTTTCGAGAATCGATTCTTCCTTGTTAACGGAATCGAGTTTCGAGAGATCGAAGGATTTGGCTCCCGTCGTATTTTTGGGAGACAGTCAGATTCTTTCCGGCATTCATCCGCAGGAATTGGAAAAGAAAATCGGCCGTCCGATCTGGTTTTTACCTCGGCCTTCGGAACAACCCGAAGGGATGCTTTTGCGTTACAAGGACTACGAAACCGAGATCGGAATCAAACCGCATCTTGTGATCGTTAACGGTTCCGTATTTTCTCTTTCGGATATGGATGTTGCGAGCGCTCATCGAAGTCTTGTGTTGAATTACGATTCTTTTCATTCTGAAATTTTTACAACGCGACAATGGAGCGATTTTTATCTCAAAACTCTTTCCAACGGAATTTTTTACCTTTTAGGAAGAGTTTTTCCGTTTCTGCGTCTGAACGCGGGAGTTTCCACCTCGTTGAAAATCGCGGGAGAAGGGGACGAGTTTAGCTACTCGGAAAAGAATTTGGATCGGCTTCTACACGGGAACCCGTTCGAAAAATGGAAGCGAAATAAGGAGCAAAATCGATTTCTGGAAATTGAATATTCAAAAAATAAAGGATACTTGAATTGGGGGAGCCGAACCTCTTTTGACGGTATTTGTGTTCCGAACGAGCATCCGATCGATTTACCGCCGAATCCCGAATTTGCCCTTCGGAAAACGAGAAAGTCCGCTTTGGAAGCTTGGGAGAGTTTGTTCGCGTATCTAAAATCGAAGGACGTTCCCGTGTTAGCCCTCTCCTTACCGTTTCGCCCCGATTTTGACGAAAGAATTTCGTCTCTCCCGCAAGGAACGATCTGGGAATCGATTCTTATAGAAAAGGAAATTCCGATTTTAAAAGTAGGTAGTCGTGTTTTTCAAAGGAGCGATTTCGGAGACTACACACATTTGAACATCTGCGGTATGCAAAAGTTGATTCCGATTTTATCCGAAAGAATTTTTAAAAGTATTTCCAAGTCCGATTTCGAGTAGGTCGGTATAGAAATCGGTAAAGCCCGCGCTACGGATGTGGAGCGTGCGTCAGCAGTCTCCTCGAAGAGGAGACCGAAGGCGATAGCCTGAGCGCGTAACAAGCCGGGTCTGCGATTGTTATGGGGATACAAGCTTTTTTTGGGAATGGGAGCAGAAGCGCCCGATTCATTTCGCTTAACAAAACGGATCTTCTTAACAACGCGCCATCTTTTTCTTGTTTCCGATCTTTCCCATCTTCTTCATTTTCAGAATATATCCGGGAGCGTCCGGGACGTTACACGCCGTATTACCCATCAGCACTTCGACTTTGCCGATTCTTTTTGCCGTTTCAAGAGCTTCTTCGGAAAGCGCCTTATAAAAGCCGCCCACTGCGATGACGAATCCGTTCATACAATAGCGGACCCGATTCTGAGCCTTATGGATTTTGGTTTCCGCTCGTTTGAGAAGTTTTGAAATTTCTTTCGGATCGATTTGATCGTCGGGAACGATGGATAATAAACTCGAAAGAGTGCTCCAACCGGAAGAGGCGACGCTTTCTTTGTCGGACTCGATCCATTCCTTGGCGAGTTCCCATCCGTACTTGCTTTCGGCGGCGATCCATGCGACCGTGCATTCGCTGATCATCGGCGAACCTGCGTTCTTTACCCAACTTTGAAGATCCTTTTTTTGAATCCGTTTTTCATCCGCGATCAGACCGGCGAGATACATCGCATCGACATTTCCCGTTTTGTATAACTGCAAGGAAAGTTCGTTGTCCTTTTTGACTTTCTTTTGGATCTTTTTGAGATCTCCCACTTTTACGCCGAAGACTTCTCCCTTAGCTCCGTGATTGATAAAGATTTTTTTGACGGCTTCCGATCCCATACTTTTTAATTCTTGCATCACTTGATCGACGGTCATTTTCAAAGATCCTCAGTTGGATGGTCAGTTTACGATTTCCGTTTTCGTTTTGAAAGTCGTTTTTGGGTTTGATTGTTTGTCGGGCCAAACGTTGGGTTTGGTTTTGGGCGGGATTTGTGGGAACTACCACATTTTATAAATCAACGAGACAGAATTTTTGTGTGTAGGAACTCATACACCGTGCGACTCACGGATCATCCCTTGAAATTGTAGGAACTGCTACGCTTCAAGATTTGCAACGGGTCACTCCGTTGAACGTAGGAGATCCTACGGTTTGCTACTTCGAGAAAATCCGCTTCCGGGACATCCTGAAATTCAGAAGTTCCTCGTAGAACTTCCTCCGTTGTGCGATCTCGGAGGAAGTTGCCGTCTTTGATCGAATGAACAGGCCGTTTTCGATGGGATCAGATGATAAAGTCCGGGATCGCAGCGGAACGAGGTTGTTCTTAGGGAATTCTTTTCGTAACCAAGTTTTTGATTTTTTCCAATAGCGGAAACGAATAGTGGATCAATAAAACCGCAAACAACAAAGAGAACGTCAATAGAAGATAGTATTTAATCGTCCATTCGAGCGCGACCTTGATTCGATGGAAAATTCCGATCTCGTCCGAGGATTTGTTTTCGTATAACGTGAGTAAGACGGTGCAAAATTCGTTTTCGGAATCGAATTCTCCCAAGCTGATTCCGAGTTTTTGGATTTCGTCTTCGATTTCCAGGATTCGATTTTCGAGGGTCACGAATTCGTCGATTCTTCCTCCTTTGCTCTTAAGAGAGTTTAAGGAGTTCCGCGTTTTTAACAGGGATTCTTTTTTTGCCTGCAAATCCTTATATTCGTTCGTCTTGTCTTTTTTGTCGATCGTCAACAACAGTATTTTTCCGATCTGTTTGAATTGTTCGACCAGTTCGTCGAACTTCTCCGGAGGAACGCCAACGGCGAGTTTGACGACTCGGTTTTTTCTTTGTTTCAGGCCGGAGCTGTTTTCGTTCTGAATGATCGATCCGCTTTTGTTGATCAACTCCCGAACTTTCTTTTCGTCTTCCTCGAGATCGGAGGATTGAGATTCGATCGTCGCGACCTTTTCGTATTTCTGATCTACGCTTTTCGGAGGAGATCCCGCGTTTTCGTAGCGGATTTTTTTGGATGCGATGTTTTGTTTGTAGAACGAGCCTTCGCCGTTCGGAGCCGATTGTGCATTGTACTGGAATTCCGCTCCGACGCTCCTCGAGCCGTATGCATATCCGTACACGAGACGAAACAGAAATAAGAAAATAAAAACGCCCGCGGAAACCCAAGCTCCTAATTTGAATTTCGGATTCATACAACCTTCTCCTTTTTAATCAAAGAATATTCCGAATATTGAATGGATTTGACCCTTTTCCCGTTGTCCGAGTTTCGTTCTCGCTTTTTTTCGGCGATACTTCGTTTAACGTTATGCTTCGTTTTTTTTCAAATGCGACGAAAAACGAGTTAGGGCGTAGACAAGCAGATAACCGAAAAATATCGACGCGGACATTAAAATCAGAATTCCCAATAGTTTGTCGTTTCCTCGGATGCGGATTAGGATTTCGATCATATCTTCGTAAAGCGAGAGCGGATTCGTTACGATGTCCCAGGAATTCCATCTGTAAAATCTTCTCCTCTTATTTTTCTGAATAAAATCTCGTTCGTTTCAGAAAGGATTCTTTTTCGATTCCTGATTATAAAAACCCGGGCCGCGACAACGTTACGGAGCCGACGCAAATTCCACCGAGTAGCCGAAAGTTTCTTCGAACGCGGACTTTTGTTCTTCCGCGGCCCAAATCTCCAAAGTAGGATCGTATCCCTTACTCGTCTTGAGCAGAAAACGGATCTTATTCTTCTCGATCTTGCAAGTTACGGTCGGAACGAGACCGCCCCGATTTCGGTTTAACGCGGAGCTGATTCTCAAGATTGCGGAAAGCTGACTCACCAAGGTTTGATTCTTTTCCGCGAGCTTGTTGAACTCCCTGTGTTTCGGTTTCGGAGTATTCTTTCTGTGATACCGCGCCGTCAAAGCGATGATTTCGATTTCCGAAAAAGTAAAGCCGAGGAGCATCTCCGAGTTTCGGATCATATAATAACTGTGTTTGTGATAGGCGGAATGAGAGATCGATTGTCCGATCTCGTGCAAAAGCGAGGCCGCTTCCAAAAGTTCCCGTTGTTCCTGTCCGAGCTTATGCAGCGGTTTGAGTTGATCGAAAATCTGCAGACTCAGATCGGCGACATGCTCGGAATATTCTTCGTCCCGGGAAAAGGCGCGCATAAAGTTGTGAACCGCGGTTTGACGAATGTCATCCAAATGTTTGGAATGTTCCGTGTTCTCGAAGTGTTCCCATTTTCGGATCGCGTCGTAGATAATTCCTTCCCGAAGCGCAAAATCCGAAACGGTCAAAGCGGGAACGTTCGCGAGATCGAAGACTTCTTCCAAAATGAGAGTTCCGCCCACGATGATGTCCGCGCGTTTGCTGTCGAGTCCCGGGATCTTGGCGCGCTTTTTGGATGTGTCCGCTTCCAAAATCAGGTTGCGGATCTTTTTGAATTCGGAAGTTGCAAAGGAGAAGTTGTTCAGCGGGACTTCCTCGGTTTCTCCCCGGGACGCGAGAATCATTCCCGCGATCGCTTGGATCGTTCCCGACGAGCCCACGACCAAATCGGGTTTCAAATCGCGCAGGATTTTGCGGAAGGGAAGAAGCATCTCTTCAATATACAATCTGCACTTCCGGATGTCGGAGTTGGAAAGCGTTTCTTCCTTAAAGAATTTTTCGGTAAGTCGGATGGCTCCTAACTTGAAACTTTTGGAGAAGAGTATGTTTCCTCTGTGGCCCACGAGAATTTCGGTGCTTCCTCCGCCGATGTCGATCATCATAATCTTGCGGTCGAATACGGGGATGCCCTGAAGAATTCCGAAGTAGATCAGACGGGCTTCTTCATAGCCGCTCACTACATCGATGGATATACCGGCTTCTTGGTATGCGGCTTCTAAGAATTCTTCCTGATTGGAAGCCTCTCGTAACGCGCTCGTAGCGACCGCTCTGATTTCGGCTCCCGCGTTTTCGGCGAGAACCTTGAATCGTTTCAGACAATCGATTCCTCTTCGAAACGAATCCGGGTCGATCGGACCTCCTTCTTGCAGTCGATTGCCCAAGCGAACGGATTCTTTTTCTCTTGCGATGGCTTCGAAGGTTCCGTTTGCGCGAACCCGAACGATGATCATGTGGAATGAATTGGTGCCTAGGTCGATGGCCGCGAGAGGTTTTTCCTGAACCATGGTTGAACAGATTGCTTTTTCGCTAAAATCGAATCCAGCTTAATTTGTTTTCTGATTTTTTTGTTTTGAGGTTGCCGGGAACCTCACCGCTGAAATTATTGAAACCGGTCCAATGCGGAAAGTTCTGCAGGAATTTCCGTTTTCAACAGATAATAAAGATAAAAAACCTCCGCGGTTGAAAGGTAACACGAAATGATATTTGATAATCTCTATGCCCTGTTTTCCAACGATATGGGAATTGACCTGGGGACGGCAAATACTCTGGTGCATGTAAAAGGACAGGGGATTGTTCTTTCCGAACCTTCCGTAGTTGCGGTTCACGCAGCGACCGGTAAGGTTCTCGCAGTAGGGCAGGAAGCAAAGCGTATGTTGGGTAGAACGCCCGGCGAAATCGTGGCAATCCGTCCGATGAAGGACGGGGTAATCGCAGACTTTGAAACCGTCGAAAAAATGATCCGTTATTTTATCGCGAAAGTGCACAACCGCACCACTTTCGTAAAACCGAGAATCGTGATCGGAGTTCCGTCCGGAATTACCGAGGTAGAGCGACGCGCTGTTCGTGAATCTGCGGAACAAGCGGGAGCGAGAGAAATCTTCCTCATCGAAGAAGCGCTTGCGGCTGCCATCGGAGCGAACATCCCGATCAACGAACCTGCCGGAAACATGATCGTGGATATCGGCGGTGGAACCACCGAAATCGCGGTGATCTCTCTCGGGGGAATGGTAATCGCAGAATCCATTCGTACCGGTGGAGACGAGTTCGACGAGGCAATCATTAAATATCTCAGAAACCAATACAACTTGGTTGTCGGGGAAAGAACTGCGGAAGATATCAAACTCACCATAGGAAACGCGTATCCGGAAAAGAAAGCGGAGACGATGGAAGTGCGCGGTCGTGACGCGATCTCCGGTTTACCAAGAACGCTCGAGTTGGAATCCAACGAGATCCGCAAAGCCCTCAAAGAACCGACAGACGAAATCTTAGACGGAATCAAACGAGTTCTGGAAAGAACTCCGCCCGAACTTGCATCCGACATCGTGGAAAGAGGAATCGTTCTTACAGGAGGCGGTTGTCTCCTCCGAGGACTCGAAACGTATCTTTCCAAGGAAACCGGAGTTCCCGTTTTCCGTGCGGAGAACCCGTTGACTTGTGTGGTGCTCGGAACCGGAAAGTATCTCGACGAGTTGAAATACATCAAACCGGGAATCCGTTAAGAAGTTTCGTACGAAACGGGCCGTAACTCCGGACGAACGTCAAATCGTTCGGACCACGGCCGGGAGCAAAAGAAGATTCGATGTTATGGTTTCAGCTCAGCCGAAGTAAAGAGACGGTCTCACTCCTATTTTGCGTTTTATTCTCCATTCTTTCCTTAACGTTCCGAAGCAATGTGATCGTCCGTGGAATCGCCAGCTTTCAAAGAGTGGGCGACATCGTTTCGGGTTCCATCGATTCCTTCGGTGGATTTTTCAAAGGCGCTTATAACAAGTTAGAATCATTTGAAACCGTCCGCAAGGAAAGGGATTCATGCGTTGCGGTCATGGAAGATTACAAACTTCTTCCTCAGGATTTGGAAAAAGCGAACCGCGAAAACGATTCTCTCCGCAAAGAACTCCGCTTTCAAAGCAGACAAAAATACGCGAGCATCAAAGCCGAAGTTTTGTCGGTTCGTTTGAACTCGATTTATAGAACCATCATCATCGATAAGGGCGCGGACGCGGGACTCAAGCCCTACATGCCCGTGACCGCAAGGGCCGTGGATCAAAAGGGCGCGATTATCGAGGCGCTTGTCGGGAAAGTGATCGCCGTCACTGGTGGATCGGCTGTCGTACAACCGATCATCAACTCCAACTTCAACATGGGAGTTTCGATGCCCGAAACGAATCTTTGGGCCAATCTTTCCGGAAACTCGGGAAGGGGAACGGAAGCTCTCTTGAACTATATCGACAGCGGAATCATCATCGATCCGAGAGTCTTCGGAGAATATCCGATGGGACCGAGCGAGATGATCCAATACACGGAGTCCTTGAGTAAAATCGGGAAACCGGTTTATACTTCCGGAGGAGGAGGCGTTTTTCCCGCGGGAATTCCCGTCGGACTTATCACGGAAGAGGGACCCAGAAACGGAAGTTTCAAGAGCGCATTCTTAAAACCGTTTGTCCGTTTCGAGATGCTCGAAAGCGTAACGATCATTCTCAAGCTGCCGGAAAAATGGCTCGAGACTTGGCCGGAAGGACAAAACATCACGATCGAAAATCCGTATTTCGGAGAACTCAATTATCCGGGAGAGGATCGTCAAAAAGAGAATCAATCTAAAAATCCTCTTTCGCCTAACGGCAATAAGCCGCAGACCAACGCGCCTAAAAATCCTTCCGCCGCACCGAGCGAGGACGACTTACAATGATCTTAGAAAAACTCGTTATCGCCGTCGGAATTCTAATCGCGCACTTTTTGAACGGCTCGAATCTGTTCGAGATCGGCTCCGCGATCAAACCGGACTTTATGATTCTTCTCGTGCTTTTTTTCGCGCTCCGAAGAGGTCCGCTCTACGGGCTATGGATCGGATTTTTCGGAGGTCTTTTGACGGACTCAGGGTTAGGAGGAGAAATCGCCGCCGGGAACGTGGTTACGTATAAAATCGGACTTCATTCCTTAACGTTTTGTCTGATCGGATATTTGGTCGGGAAATTTGCCCGTTCTGCGTATCACGAGAATTATCTTTCGATCACGATCTATTCTCTTTTGATCACGTTCGTTACGAGAGTCGCGACGTATTATCTTTTCTCGTTGTTCTTTCACGAGAACATGAGTTATTCCTTATTCTTCACTTCTCTTTTTAACGCTCTCATCGCTCCCGCGTTCTTTTACGCGCTAACCTGGATCTATCAATTGGATCACATGGGGGACGCGTAAGTTGTTAGGCGGAGCTCAGTCTGCGTCGGAATACCGTCTTGAAAGAAGTTTCCGTCTTCGCCTTTATATCTTTTCGGGTCTCGTAGTATTTACGCTCGCGTCGTTTATCTTTCAGCTTTTCAATCTGCAGATCTTCAACGGAACGGACAACGCGCTCAAAGCCGAAAAGTTCGTTCGTAAGAGCGAGATTATGCCCGCAGCCCGCGGTCAGATGTTCGATCGGAACTTTCTTACGCCGGAAACTTCGATGGCATTGGTTTCGAACTATTCTTCCTTGGATGCGGTATTAAACACTTCCTTATTCAAATACGATCCCGCCGCGACGAAAGCGTTTATTCACGAGTTTGCGAGAACTCTTTCGATTCCGATTTCGTATTACGAAGACGAACTGATCGAACCTCGTTTTTCGAGAAATCTCAAATCCAAAAAACCGATCGTTTTGCTCGAAGGAATCACCACCGCTCAACAGGAAAGAATATCAGTATTCGATAATATATCAAAATATATCATTCTGCTTCCTTCTCCGAGAAGGATCTACAAAATGGGACCGGCTCTTGCGCACGTCACCGGTTATATCGGAAAGCCGACAAGGGACGATCTCGTGGCCGGAGAAATCAAGTCGTATCAATATCTCGGAAAGAACGGACTCGAATTGGAATACGATTCCGAACTCAGGGGTGTGGACGGATTTCGAATTCAAAAACGAAGCTCCGAAGGGAACATCGAAGAAGAACGTGTTGTGGAACATTCCTCTCCCGGCAATAATTTAATTCTTACCATCGATAAGGACATTCAGATCGCAGCACACAAAGCGCTCAAAGGAAGCAGAGGAACCGCGATCGCGATCAAGGTCGCCACAGGCGAAATTCTCGCGATGGCTTCCAATCCGAGTTACGATCCGAATATCCTTTCGGGTAAGAACAAAGCGGATCGAACCGGACATTTCAAACGCGTAAAGGACAACGGAGGTTTTTTGAATCTCGCGATTCAATCCAAGTTTCCTCCCGCGTCGACCTACAAGACGTTAGTCGCTCTTGCCGCGCTCGAAAGCCAGCACAAGATCGGTTATACTCCGGAAACTTCGTATTCCTGCAACGGAAGTTTCGTTCTAAAGTCCACGTTTGCGGGAGTTCCCGATCAGGTCTTTCTATGTTGGGAAAAAGGCGGTCACGGAACCAACGATCTCGCACACGCGCTTCAGAAATCCTGTTCGGTTTATTTTTACAATCTCGGATATAAACTCGGTTCCGATGCCATCTTAAATTATTCCCGTCTTTTCGGATTGGAAAACAAATCCAAGGTCGATCTTCCGGGCGAGATCACCGGCTTCGTTCCTTCCTCCGCTTGGAAGAAGAGAACATACGGAACGAAGTGGTTCGACGGGGACACGATCAACTTGTCGATCGGTCAGGGATTTATCTCTTCTACCCCGATGGGGATGGCGCTGTTTTACATGGGACTCCTCAATCGAGGACAGATCTATCAACCGTACGTTGTAAGCGAGATCCGAGATCCGGTCGACAACTCCATCATCAACAGAACGACCCCGCAAATATTAAGAGACATTCCGATCAATCAATCCTCGGTAGAAGCGATCAAAGAAGGATTGAAACTCGTGGTCAAAAGCGGAACCGCCGCCTACGTTTTAAACAAACCGTTCTTACCCGATATCGCGGGAAAAACGGGAACGGCTCAGACAAGAAGAAGAGGGGCGTCCGGTTCCAACCACGCTTGGTTCGTGGGTTACGCGCCCGCAAACGCGCCCGCCAGCGAACAGGTGTTAATCGTTGTGTTCGTGGAATACGGAGTCGGTGGGGCCGCGGGAGCCGCACCGGTTGCGAGAGAAATGTTTCACGCGGCGTTTCCGCCGGGAACATTCAAAAAATCGCAGGATGTAGCGGCTCCGCCTTCATTGCCGTCGACGGGACAGGAGGGAACGCTTGAAGCCAGATAAGTCCATTGAAAAGATCGATTACTTTTTGGTGATCTCCGTCGTAATCGTCGTCCTTTGCAGCGTTTTGACTTTGTACAGTCAGGAAGTCAATTTCGAGGACGGACCCGGGAAGTGGTATCGTCAGCTTTTTTACTTCATCATCGGTCTTGTGATCATGTATTTCGTATCCCGAGTCAACTATCAGTTGTTAGGCGCTTACGCCGTAGTGATTTACGTCTTTACCGTCTTTTTACTGATGATCACTTTGATACCGGGGATCGGGCATCTTCCATCGGGAAGAGGGGCGCGTTCTTGGCTTAAGATAGGACCGATCGGGATTCAGGCCTCCGAGTTTGCGAAGTTGTCCACGGTGATTCTTCTCGGTCAGTTTATGGTCTTAAAAGAGAAGGACATGAAAAATCTCGTGGTTCTTTCGATTCCATTCGTGATCGTGATCGTACCGATGATCTTCATTCTATTGCAGCCGGACTTTGGGACCGCGGTTTCGTTTCTGCCGATTCTTTTTACGATGCTCTTTCTCGGCGGAGCGGACATTCTCCATATAGGATCCTTGCTTGCGTTCGGAGGAATCACGTTGATGGTTCCTATGTTCGTCGAGTATTCCAGACTAACTTTGATAAACGACATCTCCGACTTTCTGCAAAGAACCGGAAAGACGGATCTTTTATCCGTGGTCAACAGACTCGGAGGAAAGATTTGGCTCGCTCTCGACGGAAAGGATCTAAAAGCGGCGAACCTCACTCCGAAGACGCTCAACGCGTTGAAGGAAGTGGTCGATCAAGTCGTCGAAGTGGAGGGCGGATTTTTCTTTAAGATTCTATCCAATCAAAAACTTCTTTTGACGTTCGGAGCGATCTTTTTGATCGCGAGTCTCGTGATGGTGGGAATCAGAATCGCGAGAGGAAGCAGAACATTACGACAATATTATATTCCCCTCGGGATTCTGGGGATCAGTCTGATCTCGGCGGTCGTCGTGATGAAGACGGTTCCGTTCCGTGAAAATCAGGTCGTTCGTTTGACGGCCTTTTTAAATCCGGAAGAATTCAAACAAGGCGCCGGTTATCAATTGCGCGCGTCCAAACCCGCTGTCGGATCCGGAAGATTTTTCGGTAAAGGTTTGATGAACGCAGAGATGACGGAGGGAAGAATTCCTCACGTTCCCGAATCCAGCACGGACTTTATCTTCGCCTCTTGGGCGGAACAAACCGGATTTTTAGGTTCGGTGTTTTTGTTGTTCTTTTTATTTTCGATTCCGTTGCGTGGACTTCAGATCAGTTACGAAAGTAAGGATCGATTCGGATCTCTTCTCGCATCGGGGATCGTCGCGCTTCTTTTCTATCACATGGCGATCAATATCGGAATCGTGATCGGTCTTATGCCTGTCACGGGAATTCCGCTGTCGTTTATGAGTTACGGAGGGTCGCACTTGATCATGTCCATGACCGCGGTCGGAATCATTCTTTCCATCAAGAGTAGAAAACACGCGAACTAAGTTTAGGGCGCGTCGTTTTTTTCGAAAAATTCTCCCGTTGAAAAAAACGATATAACGTCCGATAATAAAAATACGCGTATGGACCCGGTTAGAGATTCCCGATTCTTTTTCGATTTAAAACATAAATTCGAAAGCATTTTGGAAAAGGTCGAAAAAAAGACCTTCGATCAAAAGGACGAGATCCGGGAACTCGAAACTCTGTGGGACGAGATGTTCGATCTCGCCGGGAAAAACGATTCTCCTTATTTTCAGATTCGACTGAAAACCCTCAAGAAGCAGCTCGATACCTTCGTACGCAACAAAGGTTACGAAAAAAACGAGTTCGATCGAATCTTTCATCAGCTCGGAAAAATGAAACGAACCGATTCGGTGGAATTCCTCGACGAATCCTTACGCAACCGTCTCGGAAAAATTGCCGAACATCATTATTCTCCCGGCGATATGATTTCGTCCGGAGTCGTGCTTCCTTCCGCTACGGGTAAAAAAGGAAATCAGTACATTACGTTTCGCTGCGGAACGATTTACTTTATCACGGATCGTTCTTCTTATACCATTCTCAAGGATTTGGATCGTAGAAAAAACACGGTGGAATACAAGGGCTCCGTTTACAGAATTTTTCCGAGCGCGTTCGTATACGGACTTTCCGAAGAGGAATATCGAAACGAAAGTTTTCTTACGATGAACTTGCTCGTTTTAAAGCGAGAAACCGGTTTGGAATTCTACCGCTTTGATACGTTAGGCGAAATACTTCAGATCAACGAAGGAACGTTCCGCAAAGGTCTCAAACCTCTGGAAAACGCGGAGATTCGAAGCGAAGACAATCGCATCCGCCATTATTTCAGAAAGGCCGGAGTTCGGTATTACTACATTCCCGCCGCTTCGTAAACGCGCGAAATATCTTTCAATCTGCGAGAGTCGCGTTCCAAATAAATGTTTGTTTGTATTCGATTCTGAAGAACATGCTCGCGGAGCTCTTAAACTTTAGTCCAATTTCGAAAACACGGTTCCGGCGGCGCGTTTGGAAATGCGTTGGTATTTTGCATAGGAATCGACTAACGCCGATCGAATCGCTCGTTTGTTTTTGACTCCGGATATGGCGGCGGTGTCGGCTAACGCTTGAATCAGATACGCTTCGGGAGCCATGAACGTTCTCGTTAAAACGACGGGAGTTGAACCGATCGATCGCAGAACGGGGCCGAAGTATTTTTCGCTTTCACAAGCTAAGACCGCGGTCGGTTTCGGAGAATTCGACGACCGTTTCGAATTCGGCGGGAAACGATCCATCAATCGATCGTGACCCGCCCATACGATCAGATCAGATCCGCTGTTTCCCGCGCTCGCGCTTAAAAAGTCGTTTAACGCGTCGTCGATCTTGTCTCCCGCATAAGCATGAAATAGAATCGAAACTTTTTGTTCTCCCTTGTGTGGAATTCGTTCCACTCGGAGTCGTCTTAAAACGGGAGAACCTTGTCTTTCATCGTTGCGTTCGACGATTTTGTAGCCGGATGCCTTCTTAAAAAAAGATTCCACGCCGTAGGCCGCACCCCAGTAAAGATTTCCTTCGAGTGAACGGACATCTCCCGCCTTTCCTTTTCCGCACGCGAGTTGAGTTCCGTCGCACAAAGGAACGAACACTTCTATCTGAATCGCTTCGACGGAGAGGAACGAAACGAAAACGAAGAACCAAAAAATTCCGATCCATTGTAGCGAATGTAGAAAGAAGGAAAGTCGCACGCGCATCGTTTCTATAACAACTGAAGAAGAGAAGCTTGATTGAAAACCGATGGAACGAAGATCGCTATCGATAAACGTTTTTTACGACGATGAATGATTGGAAAAAGGATTTTAAAAAGGAGGATTTAGGAAAGGAAAATCCCCGGAGAAACGAATTTTCCCCGGGATTGTTTTTAGTCTTCCGAATCTTCGAGAAGATTGTTCAGGCTTTCAATCAATACGTCGACTTCCACACCGTACCCCATACAAACTTGCTCGATCGTTTCCAGTTCGTTGATGGAGCAGTGCGAGCAACCGCCTAAATGGTAGCTTGAAAAAACGAGCCCCGCTTCCGGGTGAACAGCCATAGCCTCACCTACAGTCATTTCCTTATAAAATCTTGGCTTGACCACTTCTGTCATTGAATATCTCCTATCACTAAAATACCGCACTCGAATTCAAACGATACGGATATTTTGCTTCTGCAAACCGCGAAAAATAAATCGAGTGCCGTCTCGTCGAACCGAAACCGCCTCGAAGTTGCAGCTGCTTCCAATATATAGACCTGGGAAAGAAAGTCAAGAGCTATGTTTTTTGAAGAATCAGGAAGATTTTACATTCGAATCGAGGAACGTTTCGAATCCTCTCATTTTCTCTATAAATATTTCCCCGATGGTTCGGACGAGCCGATCCACGGACATTCCTGGAAAGTCGAGTTATACCTTTCGGGGAAAAGGAATATCGGAGAGGACGGGATCAGCTTCGACTTCCTTACTTCCAAACAAAAGCTCAAAGAGCTGGTCGGAAAGTTAGACCACATTCTCATCAACGATTTGGAAGAATTTAAAACGATCAATCCGACATCCGAAAATATCGCCCGATGGTTTTATCATTATCTCAAAGAAAACGTACATTCGGCAGGCGGCAAAGTCGACCGGATTGTCATCCACGAAGGTCCCGAGAACCTAGCCTATTTCGAGCCGATCGAGTGAGAAAACTCAATAACGCTTCCTACGGGTCACGTTATAGTGAACGAGATTGCCAAAAGGCAGCGGAGCGTCGCGTTGGCTTCCAAGGAAGTTGGAAAATCATCGTTTCCGTAACAAGCGAATGGTTGCGGCGCTATTGCCGAAGGATTTGGAACCCGATCCCAAGAGAGCGTTCCGCTGAATTTTGTGACGTTATGGGCCATCGCTTTTTTGTGGAGAACTTATGAACGGAATTTACCTTTTCCTGAATCTTCTTTTCGTTTATTTGTTTTCCGTAAAACAAATATCGAGCGAAGAGGAGCGACAAAAATACGAAGTCGCTTCCGATTATCCGTTTTATATGAATTTTAGCGTCGCCGATAACTTACGAATCACGACCCGATTGGAAACGAAAGAAAAAGGCGATTATCAAATCGTTCTTGGCGGGAATGATTCTCTTCCCTCCAGATATGCTTCGATCATTTCCGTAAAGCTAAACGGAGAATATCATAAAGAAATTCAGTATCAAAGTGTCGTTAAAAATGGAAGAATATTTTTAGAAATTCATTTTTCCATCAAAGACGGCGACGCTTATAAAGATCGATACGTCGATTGTTTTCTCTTCGTTCCGAGTCGCAAAGAACGCAAATTGAGTGCGAAGGAAAACGATCGATTCAGTGCATCTATCTTGGAATTCGGATTTAGAAAATTATAGCTTTCGAATCTTTAGCGGACGAAATGAGCGAAACCATTGTTAAAATCGGGACCGGACTTTTGTTGTTTTTGTTCGGAGCCATTCTCACGGCTCTTCTAAACAAATATTGGATTCGGAAATTATTCGTAACGGATCAGACAAACAGCGTTGAAGCGGCAAAGAACGCTTTTGCATTCCCAAAAAGCATTACGATTACTGTATATAGTATCGCAATCGTTCCGTTTTTATTTTTTCTCGGCTCTTATTTTTTGATTCCCCTTTCCGATGGAAGTTCGACCTTTATGGTATCGTTTTGGTTGTTCCTTTGTTTGTTGGGAATTTACGCAATTCCCGCGGTAAAATTTTACTCCATATTCGTCGATCCCTCGGGAATTACCGAGAAAGGATTTCTTACAAAAGAGAAACGTATCTTTTGGCACGATATAAAGTCGGTACAATTCAATCGATTTTCCGGAAATTTCATATTTGTCGGTTATACTTCTTCGAAAGTCAAAGTTAGCGCCGGGATTAAAAATTTAGACGTCTTTTTTGAAATGTTGAAAAACCATCTGAGTGAACGGTTGTATACGGAGGCTCTGGAAGATTTTGGCAAATATCAAAAGAATTTACTCTCTTAAGCCAAATTTCGTTTATGCGGTTTTGAAATTTCGATTTGCGACCTTTATGAGAAAACGGAAAGAATGAGGATTCTCCGTTTGAAATTCTTTCAAACCCGTAAACTCACCAAATAACCCGCCAAAACGATCGTAAATGCAAGGCTGAAAAAGAATCCGATCTTAACCGGTTGCGGGTGTGTGCGATAACCCGAAAGATAAATGTGAAGCGTTAAAAATCCCACAGCGATCGCTTCGGTAATCAAAGCCGCGAGAACCGGAGGCTGCGGACCGAAAAATAAAATCAATGCCGGGGGAAGAAATCCTAAGAAGCTCATAAACGCACCCGTGGTAATCCACATCATTAGGATCAAACGGGATTGTCTTTCGTCCGGAAACTGAAAGAAACCGACCGCCGCTCCGACGATCAATTGGTGAATCAATCCGTGCAGTGTGTAGAGAATTCCGGATACGATCAGAATGATTTCGGCGAAGTGAATGTGTTCGAATGAGTTCAATGGCTTTCTCGGATTTATTTTTTCTAAACATATTGGACGTGTTCCGTTTCTCAATCAAAATTCATGTTGACCCGACCCTTCGAAAAAAATGTAATAGAGACCGAAAAAAAATAGAATCGAGTTTTTATGCATCAAGAGCTATGGGCGCCTTCCTCAGATCGAATCGAATCATCCAATCTAGTCCGTTATCAAAAATTTCTAAAAGACAAAAAGAATCTTTCCCTGTCCTCGTTTGAAGAACTGAGAGCCTGGTCCGTAAAGGACATAGGGGCGTTCTGGGAAAGTATTTGGGAATTCTCCGAAGTCGTTCATTCCGGGAAATACGAAACTCCGTATCGCAAAGCGGAGAATTTCACCGATTCCCGATTTTTTCCCGGAGCAAAACTGAATTTTGCGGAAAACCTTCTGCGGAGAAAAGATTCCTTTCCCGCTCTGATTTATCGAGGAGAGGACGGTTCCAAACGCGAGATCAGTTATGCGGAATTGCATAGCTACGTGGGAGCGATTGCGAAGGATCTGAAACAAAGAGGAGTCAAACCGGGAGATCGCGTTGCGGGCCTGATGCCGAACGTTCCCGAGACCGTGATCGCGATGCTCGCGGCGACTTCGATCGGAGCGATTTGGAGTTCTTGTTCTCCCGATTTCGGAGCGAAAGGAGTTTTGGATCGATTCGGACAAATCGAACCGAAGGTTCTGTTTACTACGGACCGTTATGCGTTTAAAGGAAAGGATCTTTCTCTTGCGGAAAATCTAACACAGATCCTGGAGTCGATTCCTTCTCTGGAAGCGGTGATCGTATCGGATTACAAAAAGGGAATTCTGCATTTCAAAGATTGTACGAATACCGCGTTGCCTTCCGATTATCCGAAAAAGAATATTCATCTTTTCGAAAGTATTCTTACGGAGAATTTCGGTGCCGAGCCTGAATTCTATCAGACCGGTTTCGATCATCCGGTTTACATCATGTATTCTTCCGGGACGACTGGGCTTCCGAAATGTATGGTGCAAGGCGCGGGAGTTTTTATCAATCACTGGAAGGAATTGGTTCTTCACTGCGATCTCAAACCGGGAGAAAGGATTTTTTATTATACGACATGCGGTTGGATGATGTGGAACTGGCTCGTAAGTTCTTTGTCTGTCGGCGCGACGGTCGTTTTGTTCGACGGAAATCCGTTTCATCCCGGACCTGAGATTCTATTTCAGATCGCCGCTGAGGAAAAAATCAACGTTTTCGGAGTGGGTGCTAAATACATTCTCACTTTGGAAAAGTCGGATTTTCAACCGAAGGGTTTGGATCTGACTCCGATGCGCGCCGTATTATCGACGGGTTCTCCGCTGACCGGGGCCGGGTTCCGATACGTGTATCGAGCTTGGAAAAAGGATCTGCAGCTTTCGTCGATTTCGGGAGGAACCGATCTCAACGGTTGTTTTGCATTAGGAAATCCGAATATTCCCGTTCACGAAGGCGAGATTCAATGCCGCGGCCTCGGAATGGACGTGGAGATTTGGAACGAGGCTGGAAAATCGGTCACGGAAGAAAAAGGAGAACTTGTTTGCAAACAACCGTTTCCTTCGATGCCTTTGTATTTTTGGAAAGATCCGGAAGGGAAAAAGTATAAGTCAGCTTATTTCGAAACGTTCCCCGGCGTTTGGTGTCACGGAGATTTTGCGGAGTTGAAAAAGAACGGAGGCCTCGTCGTTTACGGCAGATCGGATGCAACTCTCAATCCGGGCGGGGTACGAATCGGAACCGCGGATCTTTACAGCTTGATCGAAACCTTTTCGTCAATCGCCGATTCGGTCATTATCGGTCAGGATTGGAAAGAGGACGTGAGAATCGTTCTTTTTTTGAAGATGGTTCCGGGGCAGAATTTGGACGATTCTCTCGTTCAAAAATTAAAAAAGGAAATCAAGGACAAGGTTTCACCGCGGCACGTTCCTTCCAAAATCATCGCGGTTCCCGATATTCCGTATACGATCAACATGAAGAAGGTCGAGATCGCGGTCAAACGCACCGTTCAAGGCGAACCCGTCACCAACAAAGAGGCGTTGAGCAATCCGGAAAGTTTAGAATATTATAAAAATCTTTTAGAACTGCAGACGGACTGAGGATGAGTTCCATGAGTCGATCTTTTTTCGGATTCTTTGTCGGAACCTTTGCGAAAAAAAGGATCAACAAATCCGTCGAAAACGGACAAGGGGGTTCGGAGATTTTTTTTTCGAAAATGATACGGGGAAAGGTGGCCGGAGTTCCGTCCAAGTTCCGTAAATCGTTGGACAGGGTCGGGACGAACCGGATCGTCAAACTTCTTTTTTTGAGTTTCGCGGCGGCCATTTTGTCGATCGGCGGAGCGGAGCATTCTCCCGTTAAGGCGCAGGAAGCTACATTCAAGTTTTATAATTCTTCGCGACTCAAGGAAATTTTGGAAAAGGGGGAATTGAAGGTTGCCGGAAATCCGGCGGACGAACCCTTTTATGTTCCGAATGCAAAGGAAGGATATCCCGGTTTTGATTACGAACTCGGAAAGGCATACGCGGATTTTTTAGGAGTGAAATTCACCTTCGTTCCATATCCTGAATTCAACGAGTTTGCGGATGCGATCAAAAAGAAGGAAGCGGACATGGCCTTGTCCGGAATTTCAAGCAACATCGAACGATCCAAACGCGTGAAGTTCAGCGCCGCGTATTTGATTTCGACTCCGGCGGCATTGATTCGAAAAACTTCTCTTCCTCCTCCTCCGGAAGGAAATATCATCACGACACAAAGTTTTCGAAATATTTTGGATCTCGCGGATGTAAGCGGCGTTACGTTTGCGGTGCGATCCTTTTCGAATCGGCACGAATATCTTCTCAAGAAGTTTAAGAACAATCGGATCTTTACGTACGGGGATACACCTTCCGCTTGGGAAGCCGTTAAAAACGGAACCGCGAATTGCCTTGTTGCGGATTCTTTTTACATCAAGGGGTTGTTGTTGAAGGACAAATCGATCGCGTCCAACTTCCGACCTCTTTTGGAACCCGTGCAAAGAGAGGATATCAGTGCGGCGTTTCCCTCCGGAGATCTCGTATTGATTCGCAATTTTGAATTCTTTCTTTCGGAGCTGAATCGTTCGGGTGTTTTGCGCGAAATGGAGGATAAGTATTTTAACAAATCGGATTGGGTTCCGTAAAGGAAAGCGGCCGGAGTTCCGTCCACTTTTCGGATTTTTTAGATATTGAAAAAAATGTCCTTTTGTGATGGGGCGGCCGCGCAGTTTTTCCGACAAAGCGATCGTTGCCGTTCGCGGAAGCACCTGCAAGCCAATCGAGGCTTGCAAGAGTTCTCGATTACTTAGGGAGCTGAGTTCGAGATTTGTTCTCTCAATTCGAGATAACGCGTCTGGTTAGAAAGAATGATCTCGTTGTATTTGGGAACTCCTCCCCAACGATCCACGGCGCCTGGGCCTGCGTTATAAGAAAGAAGCGCTTTCGGTGTGTCACCTTTTCTCAATTCCAAAAGGTAGTTCAGATAGGAAACTCCGAGATGAATGTTGACTTCGGGTTTGTGGAGATCGTTTAGGTCGATTCGCCAGCCTTCTTTTCTGGAAAGCCAGCTCGCAGTCGCGGGCATGATCTGCATGAAGCCGCGTGCGTCTTTCGGAGAACGGGCCGTAGCCTTGAATTCGGATTCCAGGTGGATCAACCCGATGAGCAGGCTGACCTTGTCCGTGTCGGAACAACGAAAAGTGCAGGACTCTAAATCCAACCTTCTGGATTCCTGAAGAATGACTTGGGAGAGTTTTTGGAGCGATTCAGCGGAGAGAGAAGGTCGGACCTCCGCAATATAAGCCTGAATGGCCTCTAATTCTATGGATTCTTCGTCCACGACGATCTTTTTCTGATGGAGAGCACCTGCAAGAGGTGCGAGAAGCAGTTGGAAGCTCAAAGGTAAAAGCAACCAAAGTAAATACCGGAAACGAAATCGGGTCATCTTGCGAAAATTCACTGGATGCCTCCGTAGATTCAAATTTGTGCAACGCACAATCTATGACCAGTTTTTTGGCGGCGCACTATGAGTCAAGGTATTTCTTCCGGGTTCGGATAACCCTGGAACAGGGAGAAGTGGACGGAACTCCGGCCGTTATTCCGGGAAAATCTCCAGTACGGCGGAGTATAGGGAGGTCAGGCCGTCGAAGAAAGCAGCCCATCCCGAAATTCTTTCAGAGCGTTGGTCGGTGTAACGTCCTTACGGAGCACAAAGTAGGTTTTCACTTGCGAGAATTCCTTCGGGATCGAGACGCTCTGAACGAAACGTTCCGATTTCCTCGATTTTAAGATCGATTCCGGCAAAAGGGAAATTCCCATTCCCGCCATGACACAGGACAGAATTGCATCCATGGAATTCAATTCCACCGCCTGAACCGGTCCGGCCTTTTGGGCAAAGAGCCATCGTTCCAGACGATTTCGAAAAATGCAGCCCGGTTTAAAAACGAGGATCGATCGATTTTCCGGAAACGAGTCGAATGGCTTTTTCATTTTGAATCCTTTAGGAGCTACGACCTTGAGGGTTTCCGTAAAGACTGGATACGCGGCGGTTTCGGGATGGGAAAAGTCGTCATACAAAAACGCACCGTCCAATTCTCTGCGGAGAATACTTTGAAGCAGATCTCCCGTATTCCCCGGAACGATCGAAAGTTGAACCTTGGGAAATTTCGCATGAAATTTCGTAATGTAAGAAGGAAGACGCACGGACGAGGTGGTTTCTCCGGAACCGATCCGAAGCATACCCTCGGGTACTCCGGAACCGGAGAGCGCCTTTTGTGCCTCGTCGGAAAGAAATATTATTTTTTCTGCATATTCAGAAAGTATCTTTCCCTTAGGAGTAAGCGTGACGCCCGTTTTGGTTCTCTGAAAAAGTTTGTCTCCGAGTTCCCGTTCCAAAATCTGAATCCGCATCGTCACGTTCGACTGAACGCAGTGAAGTTTTTCGGCGGCTCGGGTAAAGCTTCCCTGCCGAACGATTTCCTGAAAGATTCTCAAAGTCGAAATTTCCATTCCATCAGTATTTGTGATTTTAAATATTAAAACAAATCATTTTTAAGAATACCATGAATCCTTTATAATACATTCTATACGGAACGTCGAATTTTCGAAAACGTTTCGAAAGAGAGGTGTTATGGATTTCATCAAAAAAGCGGGAATGATTCCGATTCTTTTTTTCTGGATCTTTTCCTGTGCGAGCATCGCAGGAAAAGAAAAATCGGATTCTTCCGAAACGAATCGGGATCGTACGGCCCTTTTGATCTTGGATGTACAAAACGATTTTTTTCCCGGAGGAAAATTCGAGCTGTCGGGAGCGAAGGCGGCGGCTTTGCAAGGGAGAATCGTTTTGGATTTTTTTCGGAAAAAGAATTGGCCCGTTTTTCACGTGCAGCATGTATCGACTCGGAAGGGTGCGACGTTTTTCTTTCCGGGAACGGACGGCGTGAACTTCGAGGAATCGAACGCGCCCGTCGACGGAGAAGTTACGCTCGTAAAACATACGGTGAACGCGTTTTTGAATACGAATTTAGAGAAAGAATTAAAATCGAGAAAAATCGAACGTCTTGTGATCTACGGAATGATGACCCACATGGTTGTCGATTCCACGGTGCGCGCGGCTTTCGATCTTGGATTTAGGGAGATTGTCGTGATCGGAGACGCTTGTGCAACCCGCGAACTCTCTTTTGAAAAAAGGAAAATTCCCGCCGCGGATGTACACGCTTCTTTTTTATCCGCGCTCGGTTACATTTTTGCAAAGGTCAAAACCGCATCCGAATGGGTTCAAGAGGAAAACGAAATTCGCTGAAAGATAAAAAACGAGACCGGATTTGGACGCCGTAAGGATAGGAATTCGCAGCGAGATCAAGAAATATTAGAATATCATAATTATTTGCAATGATCCCGTTTTTCGCCGATTTCTCCTTTAACGAACCTTATCCCACCAGGTTTCGGAAGAAAAGGCCGTTCTTCCGTCCACGGTTTCCCCGGGTTTCGGTGTGACCAGATCGACGGAATGCGGTTTTGCCGCGTCGACGGTTCTGCGGATCGGTTCTTCCCAGGAATGAATCGCAAGATTGAACGTTCCCCAATGAACCGGAAGCATTCGTTTCGATTTAAGATCCAGATGCGCTTGGACGGCTTTTTCCGGATTCATGTGAATTCCTTCCCAAGTGTAATCGTAGGCTCCGACCTTGATCGAAGTCAGATCGAACGGCCCGAGACGTTTTCCGATTTCCGCAAAATGAGGAGAATAACCCGTGTCTCCGCTATGAAAGAATTTATTTTCGGGACCGATCACGCTCCAAGAAGACCAAAGAGTAGACTTACGGTTGAAAAGTCCTCTGCCCGAATAATGAACCGCAGGCGTACAGACGATCTCTACTTTTCCGACATTGCCTTTTTCCCACCAATCCAGTTCTACGATTTGACTTTCCGGAATTCCCCAGCGCTCGAGATGCGCGCCGACTCCGAGCGGAATAAAATACTTCGTTCCTTTCGACGTTAGGCGTTTGGCGGTGTTCATATCGAGATGATCGTAGTGATCGTGGGAAATCACGACCGCGTCGATCTTCGGTAAATTCTCCAGTGCGATCGGAGGTGGAAAAAATCGTTCCGGACCGAAGCTTGTGAACGGGGAAACCTTATCCGCAAACACGGGATCGGTGAGAATTCTCACTCCGTCGATTTCAACCAAAACGGACGCATGTCCGAGCCAAATGGCTCTCAAACCGGGCGAAGCATTCTCCGGAAACTGTTTCGGATCGGGATAAACGACGGGAATCGGCGCAGGAGGAATTCTTTGTTCGCTTCCGAACAATTGTCTCCAGAGCATTTCGGTGTAAGAACCGGCGACGAGCATTGGCACATACGGATCGTTTTCGAATAATCCGTCCCGATACATCTTCGACGTTTTCATTCTTTCCAGACGTTTGCCTTCGGGAGTTCCGCCGAAGGAACTCAGACAAGCCGTCTGCATAAGAACCGAAACGACGATCGCGATCAGAAAGATCAAAGATAAGAATGAAACTTTTTGAATCCGATTTCCGTACATACCTTCTCCTTGAAGACGAACTTAAGCCGCGACTTTTGCGGATCTAAGTAAAGCGAACTTCATCATCCCGAATAAGACTCGGTCGGAAAGAAATTTACGCAATCCCAAAAGAGTTTTCGCGTCCATTCCGACCACGTAACGCAGACGTTTGGAAGAGCTTTTTGCGGCTTTAAAGATCGTTTTTGCGACCGCTTCGCTTCGGCTTGTCATCATCGCGTCTTCCATATTCTTGAAAACCGCTTCGGAGAATCGTTTATATTCTCCCGGGGCTTGTTCGGAAGTGGAATCGGAGGAACGTCCGATAAAGTCGGTCGCGATCGCGCCCGGTTCGATGAGTTTAACTCGGATTCCGAACGGATGAAGTTCGTATTGAAGTGATTCCGTAAAACCTTCGAGCGCCCATTTCGTGGAATGATAAAGGCTATAAAGAGGGAAGGTGATTCTTCCGCCCATCGACGCGACGTTGATGATGAGTCCTTTTCTTTTTTTGCGGAAGTGGGGAAGAATTTTCCGAATCACATCCATCGCGCCGAACACGTTCGTATCGAATTGTCTTTGGATCTGCTCTTTGCTTGCGCCTTCGAACGGACCGACGAGCCCGTAACCCGCGTTGACTAGAACGTCGATTTCTCCGAACGCTTTGATGCCTTCCGCGATCGCTTTGTCGATGCTCTGTCCGTCGGTGACGTCGAGTTTTGTGCAAAGAAGATTGGGAAGATTTCTCAGTTCCGTTTCTTTTTCCGGATTTCTCATCGTCGCGATCACGTTCCAACCTTTTGCTTGGAAATGTTTTGCCGCCGCTTTTCCGATTCCGGAAGAAGTTCCCGTGATTAAAACAGTTTTGCGTTTCATTCTTATTTTTCTCCTTTTGATGACTGTGGGTCATTTAAAAATGACTTTTGGTCAATTTATAGTGACCTTAAGTCATTGTCAATGGAAAACGGAACGGGATTTTCGGGAAAAGTGGATTGTGTTTGTAAACGGAACTCCGATTGTTGGAAAAGAGGGGAATCGATCACGAATTCTTCCTTGAAACAAAAACCCGATCCGATGAAAAGCCGCGCAGTAAAAGACGACGATAAGAAGGTCAAAAAGGATCTTTTGGTCAAGGCCGCGATTTCCTTGTTTAACAAATCTTCCTTCGAAAAGATTTCCATGGATCAAATCGCGAAGAAGGCCGGCGTGGCCAAGGGCACGTTGTATCTTTATTTCAAAACCAAGGAAGAACTTTTTCTCGAAATTCATCGGATGGATTACGAGGCTTGGTTCGCGGCATTTCAGGCGTTTCTTCGTTCTAAAAATCCGGGTCTTTCCGCGTCGGAATTGGCGCAATGGATCACCAACTCGTTAAAAGAAAATCAGAGAACCGTTCGATTGATGGCGATCGCGTCGGCGCTTTTGGAAAAGAATATCGTGTATGAAAGCGCCTTTCGTCTAAAAGATTCCGTTCGCAAAAGTGTTCTCGAATCGGCCCCGGAACTTTGTCGGGTTCTAAAATTCAAAAAGAACGAGGACGCGATTTTATTTCTGACCTACCTACACGCGCTGATCACCGGTCTTTGGCACCACGCGGAACCGGCTCCGATCGTTACGAAAGTTTTGAATTCTTCTCCCGATTTTACCGTTTTTCGAATCGATTTTTTTCACACTTTGGAAGTCGGAATCGTTTCCATGCTGGCGGGATTACAGAAGAATTTGTCGTAAAACCGCTTGGGAATTTTGCCGGAGACGGGGAGTTTTTCGGGGAGTTCCTACATTTTGTGATCCTTTCGGCCGTTTTCAGACGCGGATTCCACGGTGATCCGGGATTTCGGCCGGAGTTCCGTCCACTTTCCCCGAAAAACGGGTGATTTTTTCTGCTGATTTCGAAATCAGCCAGAGTTTTTCAGAGATCGGCGCGAGCTTCGGTTTATAATATTCTATAGTGATCGCTACAAACATAAAAAGATAAGTTTGAAGGAGTGAAATCATGACCCTTGAAATCAAAACGAAAACGAGAAACTTAAAACCCATCGACGCAAATCAACCGACCGTCCGAAAGATGGATTTTGAAGGAATGGACGATCTTCCCAATCACTATTTTGCGGGGAATTCTTTCATCACGCATATCATCAATTCGTATCATATACTTTTTCCGGAAGGAGAACGATTCTTTATCAAAAGCGTGAAGGCTTATGCGGATCAAGTTACCGACCCGAAATTACAAACGGCGATCAAGGCGTTTATCGGACAAGAAGTGCAGCACGGAAAGGAACACGAAAAGGTCTTGGAAGTGCTTGCAAAACAAGGGAAGCCAGTCAGTCGTTTCGTGAAATTTTTCGAATGGAGCGCGTTCCAAGTGATGCTTCCGTTTTTCGAATTCTTTTTCGGAAAGAAATTGAAACTTTCCGTGACCGCGGGAATGGAACACTACACCGCGACGATGGGCGAGATCACGCTCAGACACGGATTTCACGATAAGGCTTACGGAGAAATGCGCGAACTTCTTCTATGGCACGCTTGCGAAGAGATCGAGCATAAGTCGGTGGCGTATGACGTGCTTCAAACCGTATCGAACAGCTACCTGCTTCGCATCTTCGGATTCTTTTTAGCGTCCTGGATTTTTTGGGGTTACGTCGCGTTTTTTCAGCACTGGTTTATTCTGACCGATTCCGAAGTGGGATTCAAAAAGTATTTTCAAGATCTAAAAGCGTCTCGTCCTTTCGGGAAAATTCTCTTTTTAGAAACGGCCCACGCGTTCTTTCTTTATCTGAAACCGAACTTTCATCCGAGGCAAACCGGAGGTTACGATCTCGCAAATGCGGCGTTGGCAACAATCTAAAGAAAAGAATGTCGAGAATTTGCAGATAAAATTTCTAAAATGAATTTGTGAGCGGAGAAATTGTCTTTGTTCACAAATTCGATATTACCTTAGTTATATATTTTTCAAAGAATCTGAAGGCACGAGTATATTTCGATCCCGATTCGTTTTTATTATTACCGGAGTGATACATTTTGTTTCGAATTTCTTTTTTAAACCGAATCGCTTTTCAAATCCCACCTTTTTTTCCGAAAACGATTAAACCAAAAGATTTATATAACTTTTTCCGTCTTACTTTTGGGTGTGGTCGAGGAGTGCGGTTCTCTTAAACCCCTTTTCATTGAAACGATAGTAGCATCTTATAAAGGGTTAGGATAAATTAAATGGGTAACGATACTTTGCTTCTTCCTAAAATCATGATCGTCGAAGATGATCATCTTTTAAGAGCGAATTTGGGACACTTGTTTCAACATATCGGTCTTGAATACTGCGGCGTTCAGAACGGAGTGCAGGCTCTTGAAAAAAAAGAAGAATTTAAACCCGACGCGTACTTCGTCGATTTGGAAATGCCTGTGATGGACGGAAAGAAGTTTATGGAAACGGTAAAACGGGAACAGCCCGATTCCATTTTCGTAGTAATGACGAGTCACGATGAACCGCATACGATTATCGATACGATGAATCTCGGAGTCTTCCATTATATCATTAAACCGGTCGATATTACTTCCTATCGCGCGGTGGTGAACGAGATCGCTCAAGAACTTCATAATCGAAGACTTGAACGCCTCTTCGATCAGGAATCGGACATTCGTCTGCGTGAACAATTGGATTGGGCTTCTTACAAGCGTTCCAAACTGACGGAGTTGGATTCTTTGCTCGAACTTTCAAAGACTACACTCAACAATATTAAATACGCTTTATTCAGCGGCGGGGGAATCGGCGCTTTGATCACATTGGTCAAAATGATCCGCAGTTCCGCCGAAAAGAAGGATTCCAAATACGCTATTTCGGAAGAATTGATGACCATGCTTTCGGAGAACGCGCAATACATCGAAAAAAACGCGAATCGTCTCGAAGAGACTTTGACGTTATTGAATCGGGACATCGAAGTTAAGTCGGAACCGATTTTGGTCCCGGAATTGATCGAAAAATTATCCGAATGTTTTTATAATTTCGAACGGGACGAATCCGAGTATATCGCGGAAAGAAAGCTTACCTTTAAAATCGGAAACGGAAAACTGCTTCCCCGCAATTTGTCCGTGAAAGTCGATTTAGATTCGTTTATCGTCGTTTTTCACGAACTTCTGGTGAACGCTCTGAAATATTCGGAAACCGGGAGCAAGATCAACGTTTATTTCTCCGCAAAGGCCGGACTTTTCAATCTTTACGTTAAGAATAAGTTTGATGAAACGTACATGGACGGAATTTCGCAGGAACAAGAGGATCTCGTAAAACAGCCATTTTATCGTCTTGCAAAGTTCATTGATGAAAAAGTCAAAACGGAAAAGGTCTTTTCCGGTTTGGGTTTAACGTTAGCCGATATCGTTATTAGAAAACACGGAGGAACGTTCGGAATCAAAAATCTTACCGATCATTCGATGGGGGAACGTCCCGAAGAAGTCATTCTGGCCGCTTTGACCTTGTCGACTTTTTGATCCGATCGATTCTTTCTTTTCATCGATCGGAGAATCGATTTCTATCGTGCTGTTGAAACGCGGGAAGCCCCGCGTTTTTTATTTCTTCTTTCCGATTTTTTCCGCGAGATCTACGAGCAGACGAACTCCGTAACCGGTCGGGCCGTTTCCGATCTGGGTTCCCGAACCCTTCTTTCTCCAAGCTGCGCCCGCGATGTCGATGTGAGCCCAAGCGATTCCGGGATCGACGAATCGTTCCAGGAATTTCGCCGCGGATAAAGAACCGCCCGCTCTTCCGGCGACGTTTCGGATGTCGGCGATGTCGCTTTTAAGATCTTCGGAATATTCGTCCCAAAGAGGCATTTCCCAGATTCTTTCATCCGAAGAAGCGGATGCTTCTTTAAGCAAGTTCGTCAGCGTTTCGGAATTGCTCATGACTCCTGCCGCCTCGTGTCCGAGGGAAATGATGATCGCTCCGGTCAGGGTCGCCAAATCCAGCATATAATCCGGTTTGAATTTTTTTCCCACATAGGAAAGAACGTCGCCTAAAACCAAACGCCCTTCCGCGTCCGTATTCTGCACTTCCACGGTGATTCCGTTGTGAGCCGTATAAACGTCTCCCGGCTTGATCGCCGCCGCGTCCGGCATATTCTCCGCGACTCCGATGGCCGCTACGACGGGAACGCCTAATCCGAGTTCGGCGATCGCTCCGACGGCGTGAATTACCGCGGCCGCCCCGCACATATCGTATTTCATTTCGTGCATATCCTGAGCGGGTTTGATGCTGATCCCGCCGGAATCGAAGGTGAGGCCTTTTCCGATGATCGCGAGTTTTTTCTTCGTGCTCGGTTTTGCGGGAGTATATTCCAAAAGAATCATTTTCGCTTTTTTGTCCGAGCCTTCGCAGACGGAAAGAATTCCTCCCATCTTTTCCTTTTTCAACTGCGGTTCGTCGAATACGGTGATTTTGAGTCCGTTGTCCTTTGCGATCTCTTTTGAACGGGAAACGAATTCTTCCGGTGTAAAGTGATTGGCCGGAAGATGGGCGATGTACCGAGCTCCGTTGACGTAACGGCTGACGACTTTGCCGCGTTTTAATCCTTTTTCGGCTTCTTTGATTTTTGCGGCGTCCTGAAGGACAAAGGAAACGTTTCCGATCTTCTTGGAATTCTCCTTATATTCTTTTGCGAGAACGTTGATCGCATACGCACCTTGTTCCAAGGAATTGATGATCTGATATACGAGCAGTTCCGCGGGGAGCGCGGTCGTTAGAACTTTCGGAAGATGAATTTCCAGTCCGACCCCGTCCCATTTTTTCAGCTTTTCTCCGAATTGAAAAAAGTTCTGGGCGACTCCTCTCACTTTTACTTTGGAAGAATCGCCTAATCCTAGATAAATGATCTTTTCGGATTCGTCCGTGAAGACTTGTCCGTTGTCTCCGGTGAAAATTCCGGACGAGGTTTGCAAAGAAAATTTCGTTTTGAGATTCGCGGGAAAATGATCCTTTAAAAGAATCTGAAGTTTATAAAACGCTTTCGAAGGATTTTTTCCGATCGAGCTTTGGATTTTGTTCTTATCCAGTTTCATTTTTTCTCCAGTGTTTTGATGTCGGAAAGGATTTCGTCGACGTGGCCTTTGACGCTGACTTTAGGATAGATTTTGAGAATTTTTCCGTCCGCTCCGATGAGGAACGTAGTACGCACGATTCCCATAAATTCTCTTCCCATGAACTTCTTCAATTGCCAGACCCCGTAGTCCTCGCAAATCTTTCCGTCCTCGTCGGAGATGAGGGTGAAGTTTAGTTCCTGCTTTTCAATGAATTTCTGATGCGATTTCACGCTGTCCTTCGAAACGCCGACGACGTTAAACCCCGTTTTTTTGATTCGGGAAAAATTGTCTCTAAAATCGCAGGCTTCGGTTGTGCATCCCGGGGTTTGGTCCTTGGGATAAAAATACAATACGGTTCCTTTCGAACCGGCTAATTCGGAGAGTTTTACCTTTTCTCCTTTTTCATTGAGTGCGGTAAAAGCGGGGGCTTTGGACCCGGCCTTGAGTTCGCTCATGGAGTACCTCTTGGAAAATAATGTTTTATTCGGTTTCTCCGATGTCAGTCTTTTTCGCGGGTTTGTTTGAGAATCCGGTGAAATGTGGGAACTCTTACGAGTTTCGATTGTCGCACCGAATGTGGACGGAACTCCGGCCTCTTTTGTCGCGGCAGGGATCTGAGCGGCGCGAAGCGGTCCGTTAGGACCGAGCGCGAGCGAGCCGCGGCCGAGCCCGGTCCTGCGCTTGGGCGCAGGAGCCGCCCCGATTTTTCACTTGCGAAAACCGAAACTATGTCCGATAGTTTTGGTATGGACTCCAGAGAACGGGCCGAAACGATCCGAGAAGGCAACCGCGCTTTTAACGAAGGCGATATTCGCAAGGCAAGAGACCTTTTTATCAAGGCGGAATATAAGGACGGTCTCATCCGCCTCGGGGATCACTTCATGTATGAGAAGAAGATGCCCTTGCTCGCCTACGGTTATTATAAAAAGGCCGGTTATCAAAAACGAATCGATGAGATTTTCCAAAGAATGATGTGGGCCTTGAGCCAATGGATCGGCGCGGACAAATTCAAGACCGAACCGTCCGATCCGGGAGTGGGGGAGAATGGCGGAGTTCCGTCCACCTCCGGTTTTCCGGACGCTTCCCAGTTTCAGATTCATCCTATGTTACGACAAACCGCTTTGGATATTCTTAAAAAACGGGGAATCCAGGTTTAAAAATCCGTCCCCTCGGAAATCTGGCCGTAACTCCGGCCGTTTTCCCTTCCTTACTTTCCGATTCCGTTCTTCGTTTCGAACTCGGTACTCTTCCCGCAAGGAACCTCTTCCTTGTGATACGGATCGAAATCCAAAAAAGGCATCTCCTTTTCCCAGCGATAAACTACGGTTCGTTTTCCTTGAACGCAATCCCAGACAAAGTAATCGTAACCCATAAAAGTTCCCGTTCGATCATGACGGTCCGGTTTCGGCATTCCGATCGTCTGAAATCCATAAGAGATCTTGCAAGCGTTCATAACGAGAAGCGTAAAGACGGGCAGCGCAAAACGGAAAAGAAGTTTCATTGCTGCAATGGATAAAACCTAACCGTAATGAAATCAAGTTATAAAAGCCGATTCCTTTCTGCAATGCGTGAGAGCCTTGATTTTTTCGAAGTCGCTTGAATACGAACATCGAAAGAATCTATTTACAAAGTTTCGAGTCGTATTAACCTGCGGCAGAATGGTTCGTGCGCAAAAAAAATCCATCTTTCTTGTGGACGATCACCCCGTCGTACGGTCCGGGCTGCAAGCGGAGATTCAAACCGATACGGAGTTCGACTTTGTCGGCTCCGCGTCCTCTTTGAAGGAAGCTTTGCGACGGATGAGTTTTTTAAAGGTCGATCTTCTGATCAGCGATATCTCTTTGCAGGAGGAGAATGGAATTCAGGAACTGGAAACGATCAAAAATAAATTTCCCGATTTGAAGATATTGTTCCTAACGATGCACAGAGACTGGTCTTATCTTCAAAAAGCCTTCGCACTCGGGGCGGACGGATATATTCTAAAAAATGAATCCATGACCGCGGTCCTCTCCGCGATGAAAACGATCCTAAACGGCGGAAAAGTATTTCCGGAAGAAGTAAAAAATTTCAGACCTGAAACGGAAATCACACAAGAAATCGGAAATCTGATCAATCGTTTGACTAAACGCGAAAAAGAAATTCTGAACCTGCTCGCAGACGGAAAGATGAACCGCGAGATCGCGGAAGAACTGAACCTAAGCGTTCGAACCGTCGAAACACATAGAGCCTCCATCTTTAAAAAATTGGAAACGGAAAATCTCATCGAGCTCGGCAGAGTTCTGGTTCAGCTCAAAGCCTCCGGTCTTTTCTAACTACTTACCGTACGGTTTTTTCTCCGTAGTTTCCGAAATTCACAAAATCGCCGTTCGATGATACTCTCTCCTAAGAATCAGATTCGATTCGGAAAAAACTTTTTGAAAATTTTGGAGCTTCTCGCATGAAGAAATTAATCGTATCCTTGAATCTCGCTGTCTTTTTGTGCTTATCGGCGGATTGTAAAAAGAATGAATCGGACGACAATACTTCCTTGGTCGCCGCTCTTGTCGCATTAGCAAACGGAAACTGTTTTAACGTTCCCCAGACAGTAGTCGTGAAGGACGGAAATTCCGCGGCGACAACCACATATACTTGCGCCGTTGCTGGGAAAGTTTATACCTGCGTTCCCAACACGGGAAACACTGTGATTCGTACATATTCCAGTGCCGTCGCGGCGAAATTGGGCGTGGTCGATCCGCCGTCGTTCTCCAATCAACACGTTCAAAGAGGTTTGGCGAGTAGAGTGGAAGGAGCAACCACCAACACCTTCACTTACAACAGCTCCAATCAATTGACTGCCGTCGCCTCGCCGACCGTGACTTATTCCAATTACGATCCGTACGGATTTCCTAAAACGACTTCCGGTGGACAAACGATCACCAACACATACGCAGCGGGAGCGAGCAGGCCCGCTACTTCCTCGGACGGTGCGATGACATATACGTATGATTCGAACGGATGGGCAACTAAGATCGATTTCGGGTTCGGTCAACCGACCACTGCGGAAAACACGGGTTCCTTGGCGATCTGCGATTAAGAATCGAATTAGAAGAAGAGACCGACTCTTCGGCAATCTTTTCGTTCATTTTGTTAAGCGAAATTGAATCTTGGATCAGCAAGGCAGCAGAACGGTGAATCTGCTGCCTTTTCCGGGACTCGAATCGATTAAAACTTCTCCGCCGTGCGCGAGTGCGATCTTTCGAACGATGGAAAGACCAAGTCCGCTTCCTAACGGTTTTTTCGTTTCCACCATGGAATTGTAGAAACCGGTTTTTAAATCTTCGCTGAGACCGGGACCGTCGTCTTTAAAAACGATGTAAAGGACGGCTCCTTCCTTTTCGACGCGAAGAGAAAAATTGCCCGTATCGTCGATGGCTTCGAGCGAATTTTTGGCGAGATTCAGGATCAATCTTTGGATCCGAAGGGGGTCCAATCGAACGGTTCCATCCGCGGATATGTCGCACGAAAAACGGATTCCGCTTCCTTCGAAAAAAAGTTCCAAATCTTCCCTGATTCCCTGGAAGAATTCGCGGATGCTTACTTCTTTTAGATCCAAAATGATTACTTTTTTAGAAAATTCTAATATATCCAAAGAGAGGTTGGCGAGAGCGTCCGTTTCTTTTTTGGCGCGCGAAAGATCGAATTCGGATTTCGCTCCTTCGGTTGTATTCAAATTCCGTAATACCTTTTGGATGAGAATGACGTGATGTCCTATGTCGTGCGCGATCTCCGCGGATAATTCTCCGATGATCGCGAGCTTTTCTCGATCCTGTCGGATCACGTTTTGAATCGAAAGCGCCAAAGCGTATGCGATTCCCTGCACCCAGTCCATTTCGGAATCGGAACCTAAAAAGTTTCCGATTGGAAGATCCAAAACGACGAAACTCGCTTTGCTGTTTTGGATAGGAAGTAGAAAACTTTCTCCGATGACGGCGGGAGAATACAACGTTTTGAGATCGATTTCCAACGACTCTTTGGAAATAAATCCGGAAACGTCTTGAACCACAAGATCGTCTTTTTCGTCCAGGGAATACCGCTTCCACAACGAAGAATTCTGTTCGGGAAAATAAATGTTTAGTCCCTCGTTTTTGTTAAGCGAAGAATCCGATTTTTCGTTTTTCGATTTCGTTTTCAAATTTAAGAACGAACTTCTTCGATTCATTTCCTCGATGTTTTTGGAAAGAATTTTCAAAGTCGTTTGCGCCGCCGCGTTGAACGAGGCGGACGTCATAATTTCCCGTGTGGAAGAAACGAGGCTTTTCATCTTATGCGAAAGATTTTCGGAACGGGTTAAGGAATTCGAAAATCGTTTCGATATCAACACAGCGTGCGAAGCGATAAGCGCGAGTTGACCGTAAGGAACCATGTAAGTGGAACTGTTCAGAAAACCCATGCTATATATGATGTCGTGCAACGTGCAGAACATGACCGCGATATAACCCAGAAACAGAATCCACGCGCCTTCGAATTTTTTGCGGATTCCGTAGAGAAGCAGGATACACCAACCGGGGATCGTTACAAAAAAAGCATATAGTAAAACCGGATCGAGGGTCAGTGTATAAATTTGATTCGGAAAAAAGAGAACAAGAAAGGTGCCGAAAAAAAACGGAAGAATCAAAAGAAAACCGAATCTTTCCCAAAATTTCGTGGGACAAAAACGATGCAGAAAGGTGTACAAAGCCGGAGCCGACAAATAAATGGAGGAGTATTCAAGTCGGTTTAATATCTCCCAGGGAACGTTCGGAAATAGGAGATGACCTAGACGTTCTCCCGTGGTCAAGGCTCGGATTAAGATGAGAGTACAATGCGCCGCGAAAAGAAGAGGGGCTGGATCTTTTCTTCGAAAAATAAAGAGGACGAGATTGAAAACCGCCATAAGAACCGCCGCGATACAAACCGCAAGGCTGATTCCTTTTTTGGTCTGGGCTTCACCGAGAATTTCCTTTAAATTTCCGATTCGAATCGGAAACCAATAACCTCCCCATCGATTCTGAAAATTAGAGATATGTAATACTATATGAAGAATTTCCGAGTCGGGTAGGACGACGATTTGAGGTTTGTAAAGCGGCCGCGAAGATTCCGGTTTGTCTCCGACGGTTCCCGCGTTCGCAACGAGTTTTCCGTTCACATAAAGATTGTAAGCGGTGCCTTCGTCCGGGATCGAGACGGCGGTTTCCGAGAAATTTTTAGGGAGAAGAATTTCGAGTTCGTACGAAGCAAAGCCGTGGCTGGAAATCGTCTCGCCGTGAAAAAGGACGCCGTTCCAAACGACCGGCGCATCCAGAAAAATAAACTTTCCCTTGGAAACGGTCTTCAGCGCATTCGGATCGATGAATTGTTTCCAATAGAATTTCCATTCCCCGGTTAACGGAAGAGTTTTTTCGGATTCGAAATTCCAGCGGGTAAGATCTAAACGTCCTTGTTTCGCTTTCGGAAGCAGCGAGGGATCTTGAGGGTTCGCATAACAGGAGCTAAAGGTCGCGAATAGGGAAACCAAAAAACAAATAACGGTCGAAATACGAAACAAAAACCTAGGCGACACGGTGATAGCTCGAAGAAGAAAATTGTTGAATCGAAAGATTGGCCTATCGTAAAAGCGGAATTCGTTTTTGAAAGAAAGATTTTGATAAAATTCGAAAACGACCGGTCTCGTCGGATTCCGAATCGTAAAAGGTGATCCCAATTTTCCAGGAATTCTCTTTTCAGAATGTCATCCCGATTTACTCTGGTTGAAAATCTAAAGTCCGATAAGAACTCGCCTTGAAATCCAAATTACTCCTATTTATCGTTTCAATTCTGACTATTTTGTTCGGAGTTCTCTTATACGGGAATCCTTTCGCAAAGGAAGGCGGATTTCGATTCTTAAACGAAAAATACAGCGAATTCCGTTTTTTATTGAATTGGACTTCGTTTAACAATTCTGAAAATCCGAACTTGAAAAACGAAAGGGATTTTCTCGCATCGACTTGGTCCTCCGATATCGTTGCGATGACGCAAAACGTCCACCTTTACGACGAGATACATCCTTTTTTATATACGTTGGAAGGCGGCCGCAGCAACACCGGTAACGTCAAATCCGTATGGAATCCGAAAGCGCAGGAAGTTTATATCTGGGCGTTGAAAACGATCTCTCCGAAAACCAAAATCATACCGACCATATTTCGATGGGAAAACGACTTCGAGAAAGTTTCGGATGCGATCGGATTGAACGGAAACACGAAGATCCGCGATTATCATATCGGACAAATTATAAAAGAAATCGAAACATACGACTACGACGGAATCGATATCGACTACGAGGGCATGACCTGCGATAAAAAGGAAAGTTTCGAAACCTTTTTAACTCTTTTATCGCAGGAATTAAAAAAGAGAAACAAACTTCTTTCCGTCGCGATTCATCCGAAAACGTTCGCGGAGGAGCCTTTCGAATATTTGTGCAAAGAAAACGGAAAGAAGATGTCCGTAGATTTTTACGAAGCCTACCGCGGACAATTATCGCACGACTACGAGTTTTTGGGGAAAGTCGCGGACAAGATTAAGATTATGGCGTATGAACTTCATCCGAGAAAGAACGCCTTTCCCGGACCCGGGCCGCAAGCTCCTTCTTGGTGGATCGAAAAAATATTAGAATATTCGACTCAAAAGATTCCGAATGAAAAATTATACATGGCGATTCCGACCTACGGATACGATTGGCCTTTGAATTGCGATATTCCTTCCAAGGCGGTTTTTTATTCGCGCGCACAATATATTAAAGCGAACTGGAGCCCCAGATCCGAGGAGCCGACTGACATTTCCAAGATATTCAAGGATGCTCGAAAATCGGGGGATTGGATTTATCTTCGGCCGTATCTTTATCGCCACGAAGGCCGTGTCTACGACGATCCTTCGCTTTGGTACAGTTTAGGAGGCTGCGATCGGGTCGCATTTTATATGAATCGTCGATCGTTTGAAACGAAGATGAATCTATTAAAAAAATATAAAATACGCGGATTCTCCTTTTGGCAGCTAATACGGGACAATGATCCGGAAATCCATTCGTATTTGAAAACGATGATCGAAAATTCCGATCCCAAGAAATGATAAGCGACATCGCTTGAATCGCCGATTCAAATTGGAAAGATCAAATTCCGAGGCTTTATCGACGGGCTGCTCCTTGATTTCGACTGCAAGAAATATCAATTTTTTTGAATACTTCCCGCGATGATGAGTTTTTGGATTTCACTTGTTCCTCCGCCGATTTCGCCGAGTCGAACGTCTCTGTAAAGTCTGGAAACCTTGTATTCGTTCATAAAACCCGCGCCTCCGTGAATCTGAACGGCTAAGTTTGCGACTTCTCTTGCGGAAGTGGTTGCGAATAATTTGCAAGAGGCGCATTTCCCCGAAAGATGCATGCTTCCTTTTCCCGATCGATCGGCCCGTTCCATTTCCCAGGCGACATTGTATGTGAACCATCGGGAGGCTTCGAGTTTCGTATAAATTTCCGCGAGTAGGTTGGCGACGGATTGATGTTGCGCGATCGGTTTGCCGAAACTTTTTCTCGTGGATGCAAAGGATTTGGATTCTTCCAAACACGCTTCCATTAAGCCGATCGACCAAGCGGCCAGAGAAATTCTCTCCATGTTGAAGGTTTGCATCGTTTGACGGAATCCTTTGCCGAGAGTTCCGAGAATATCGTTAGACGAAACATCTACGTCTTCGAAAAAGAGCGCGCCGGTAGGCGAAGCTTTGAGTCCGAGCTTTTCCATAGGCGCTGATCGTTGAACCCCTTTCGAATTCAGATTCACCAAAAAATGAGTCAGCCCTTTTTCCTTTCCGTTTAAATCCCGGACCTTAGCAAGAACCAAACAATAATCCGCGATCGGAGCGTTCGTGATATAGGTCTTTTGACCGGAAAGCTGATAACGTCCTTTGGAAACTTCTTTTGCAATCGTTCGAAGGGAAGAAACGTCCGAACCTGCATCGGGTTCCGTGATTCCTAACGATCCGATTTTGGATCCGTTGTTGATCGAAGGAAGATAGTATCTTTTTTGTTCTTCGTTTCCATAGTGATGAATCGGTAAGCCGAAAAGACCTCCCGAAGCCCCCACCGAAAAGAACGTCGAGCCGCAGGACTTTCCCAAAATCTGCATAGCAATTAAGGAACGGAACGCTCCTGCGTTTTGACCTCCGTATTCTTCCTCGTGAGGTAAACCGATATAACCGATCTGTGCGAGTTTATGGAAGTGCGATCTTGGAATTTCTTTTTTGCGATCCGCTTCTTCTGCAAAGGGTTCGATTTCCTTTTTACAAAAATCGTTAAACGAATTGATGAACAAAAGTTCATCCTCGGATAAAGTAAAGTCCATAAAACCTCCGAAAATTGAAGGCGACTATTCATACGCTTGGAAGAAAGAAAAGTTTTATTTTTTACGGCGAATTCTTCGGCCGTAAATCCATCCCGCGAGCAAGAGCGGAAATCCGAACCAAGAGGCAAGGTTCGCATAGAAGTTCGTATGATTTTCCGAGATCGCCGGGATTTGAAGAGCCAAACCCGCTAAAAGAAGAATGATGTGAATTTCCGTATATTCAGAATTTTGCACGAACGAATATTTGCCGAGTCCGCATCCGCTGAGAAACGCGAAAAGTCCGAGAAAAATTCCGATTCTTCCTAAAAGAAGATAAAGATCTTCTGGAAGAAAGGGAATCGTAAACAAAGGGAGAAAAATTCGGCAGGTTAAAAATAGAATCGAAAGAATTCCGGAATAAGAATGGAGTATGAGTCGATTCTTCGCTTTCAAAGAAAAAACGGCGGTTTAAGGTTCTCCGCTGGCAACGGGAACAGGTTCGTTCTCCGGAAGCAGACTGGTCGCTAAAAGTTCCGGAGCTTCGGAGTCGAGAGGGATGGAAACTTTCGGTAAAGAATTCTGTGTCGCTTTAAAATAATAATACATCGGCACCGAGAGGAGAGTGAAGCCGATTCCCCATAGCGCTTCGGTCGGTTTGTTCCAGAGCAGAGTTGCGATGATTCCCACGTTGGAAGCGATGTACAAATACGTTGTATAAGGATATCCTGGAATTCTAAACTTCAATTTATAATGTCTTTTTTCAAAAAGAATCGGGGTGTATGCGGTGATCGTTGCAAGAAGAAGAGTGGAACAAGTGATGAGATACAAAAGGCTTTCGATCTCTTTAACGAAACAAAAAAGACAGGCATATCCGCATTGAAAGAGCAGGGACATATACGGACTTTTGTGTTTCGAATGAAGTTTTGCCATGTTTTGAAAAAAGAATCCGTCTCTCGCCATCGCAAAATAAATTCTCGAACCGCCGATGATGTAAGCGGAGATCGACCCTAAAAAAGCCCAGCAGATGAATGCGGTAATCAAGATCGTCGCTTTCGGTCCGAATAACGCGGATGAGGCGGTGATTCCGATCCTATCTCCCGATAACTCCGCGACGGAGCCGGAGCTTAGAAAAAGAAAGTTGATGAGAATGTAAAGCGTCGTTACGAGTGCGCAGGAATACAACACGGCCTTATAGATGTTTTTATCCGGATCTTTGACTTCTTCCGCTACGTATGTGATCATGTTCCAGCCGAGATAAGAATACGTTACGGGTATTACTCCGGCTAACAGCGATTCCATGCCGGTCCATCCGTACGGAAGCAAGGAGAAGGATTGAAAACGCGAAGTATCGTAATTCCCGATAATGAATCCCAACACGACGAACGATACCAATCCGAGAATCTTAACTCCCGTAAAGAGGTTTTGAATTCTGGAAGCGGTGGAAATTCCGAAGAAGTTGATGATCGTAAAAAGAAGGATCGCGCACATCGCCAACATTTGCGCGGTGCCGATCGAGATCGTTAGTCCCAAAAACGGGAATTCGAAAAAATAAATGTCCCAGGAAGGATTGATCAAAGAAAAAAACGATTTAGAAAATGCTAATGCGGATAAGGAAATCGAAGCGGAAAAGTTGATCGATAGCGAAAGCCAACCGCTCGCAAAGGCAACGATGGGAGAATATGCTTCTTTGAGATAAACGTAATCTCCTCCCGCGTAAGGAAATAAGGATGCGGACTTTGCGTAAGACATCGCGCCGGCGACTGCGAGAAATCCTCCCAAGATCCACGCGAGTAAAACGATGTTGGGATTCGGAACCTGATGGAGAATGTATCCCGTTGTGATGAAGATTCCCGGTCCTACCATGGAGCTGAACATGAGAGATATGGAATCGAATAGATTGAGGGACCGTTTGAGTTGCATCGTTTTCTGACAGCATGGGAGTTTCGTTGTCGCAAACAAGGATTTTTCCTTTTGTCAATGTTTTATGGGAGTTGGGGCGGAGTTCCGTCCACGAAGACAATAATATCGAGGAAAGGTTGTTATTCGTTACTGCGAGCGGGGTTGCAATAGGCTTCGCGTGCAA
>NZ_JAIZBG010000001.1:2690000-2782500 GCF_022267325.1 Leptospira sanjuanensis | reverse complement strand
AAAATCCGCAATTTCCCTTTTTCAATGCCTCCTTCCCAAACGGAAGCTGATACTTTTTTCGATTGTGCCCGGTGTAAAAACTATTCATGCGATCGCACGAAAGTCATCCGCATAAAATGACAAATTTTATCAAGTTTCTACAAGCTACATGTTTCGATCCGGAGTTCCGTCCTACAGGGTCGTATTCAGGGTGAAATGTTGTCCAAAAGGATAAAGACCGATAAAAATATTCTAAAATAGAAAATCAAAATATTATAATATATATAATGGTGATTTTTTTATAGGAGAAAAACAAAAAAATAGAAGGCGGTAAATTTTTTCTTCAAAAATCTAACTCGGCGGAACGATCATTGGAACCGTCAGCGGTATGAACAAAAATAAACCGCAACAGGGAGTAAGACATTTGCGTCTCCTGAAACCAAATCGTTCTGGAAGAGAACATACAAAGCGTAAAATCGATTTTGCCCTGGACTCGAGGCAAAATATGAAAAAACTGGGTTCTCCATCGGACCTGAATATTCCCAAGGAACTAGTCCCGTATGTTTCGAAACGAATTCAAGATGCGGGCGGATCCTTGCGATTACTGTTAAATCAATGCGTATATAAAAGACCGTTATTAGTGCCGGTTCAAAAACAGTATTTTCGGGATCGGGTCCGATATCAAAAACAAAGACTTGAATTGATCCGATTTCCGTTTCGACCCTTTGAAGAAGATTGGAATGAGCTTAAAAGGCTCGCTTCTTTCTACAACGTATCGATGTGCCGGATGTTTGTACGTTTACTTGAATCTGATCTGCCTCCCAATTCCGCGTACGCGACGAATTTCGAGTTAGAAGTCATTCAAACACCACCACAGCCGATCATAAATTCTTTGAAAAAGACGGGGACCTAAGTTATAGCTTAGGTCTTTCTTTTCTTGCAATGATTTTTTACATTATAGAATTCTATTGGCCGGAGGAACGTTTTTTATGTTTCGAGAATCTAAATTCGAAAATCAGTTAAATATTTCTTGAAAATGAAGATTCTGCTCTTAAAGTGTTCGAATCTTAGAATTTAAGAAAATCTCGGAGTGTATAATGTTTAAAAATTTAAGAAGAATTAGCGTTTTATTTTTCTCTATCGCTTCCATATTCTTTTCTTCTTCCGTATTTGCGGCAGGGACTTATTCGGAGGGTTGGGCGGTCGTAAAGCTCGTTCAATTTGAAAGCCGCGGATTGATTTTTGATTCTTACGAAGGGCTTCTCGAATTTACGACCTTTGACAAATCCGAAAAATGCGAAGCGGCAAAAGACGAATGCTTTTCTCCTTTGAAAGAAAAAGTAGAATTCTCCGTTCGCCCCGAAAACGGTGAAGTCGTTAACTTTTTGAGCAACAACTTAAATCAGGAAATTTTAGTTCAATATCGGATTCATAGATTCGAACCCGTCGCTTTGTCCACGGATTTTGAAGTTGTATCCGCCCAGAGGCAAGTTACGGTTCTTCCAAAGGAAGCAGTGGATAAGATGATTGGAGATAAATCCGGATCGAAAAGAAATTTCTCGGTTACGGGTAGAATTCTTCAGCTTGATTATCAAGGAACTGCGATCGGAACCTATGAAGGTCTGTATCTGGACGAGGTTCGTGGAAAGGTTCATCCTTTTTCGGTTACCAACGAAGAAATTGCGAAGTTTGCTTGGAATACGATGAAATATGGAACGAAGTATTATATCGGAATTTCCGTCGCTTTCGCAACCGGCTGGAGAAAGTCGGATTACGATGTTTTTGAAATCAATTATAAAGCTCCTGCCGGCGGCGTTTATTCGGAAACGAAGAAGTAATCCGGTTTTAATCGAAATTTTTAGAAAAAGGGACGGAAGACCGTCCCTTTTTAATTTTCTACTCGAGTGGGATTGTTGAATGTATTTTATTATGAGGAAGCGGGGCTATCCATTGTCACCACTCGAATTTTGATCGAGATCTATTAGATCCGTTAACCAACTTGAGACATTTCCGGCTCTATCTTTAATTCTCGCCTGAAGTAGCAGCTTTTTTTTAAACTTTGAAAACGATTTCGGAATCTTTACGAGAATCATTTTTCGATCGGCTTCAAACTCGTAAGGGAACGTTTCTCCATCTAAGAGGATTTCTGCTCCGCCTGCGTAGCCGGAGCCGATGTCAGATACGGAGTACATTCTTTCGATGAAACTTTGTGGACGGACCTCCGGCGTGAATCGATGACGGGAAATTAAATATGGGTGATCTATTTTCGGTTTTGAACGGTCCTCTAAGACAGCGATGATACCGATCTTATTTAAAATGGCCTGAATTCCTCCTCCTTCGGAGGACGTTTTTAGGATGACCCAACGACTGGTCGCTTCTTCAAATAAATATAAATTCTCAGACTTTGTTAGTCGTTTCCCTTTCCATAAAAATTTTGCCTCCCCTGACCAGCTGATTCCTGTGGATTCGATTTCGATCAGCTCGCTTTTTAAGGTTAAGCCTTCCGGTAATCCTTTTTTGGACGGAACTCCGGCCTTTTCAAAAAGAATATTGCCTTTTCCGAACGTATTTCCTTTGGGAGTCTTCAGAGAAAAGCGACCGTCAGGAGAAGAATATTCCGTAGCAGCCGCTTTTTCGGGACGTCCTTTGAATCCAGAGTTGAAAATTTTAATTTTGAGAGAAGACTGATTCTCTTCTTTATCGCCTGCAACGATCTCGAACTGGACCTCCTGTCCCTCGTGATATTCCTTGAGGTCGAAGCTGGATTTCGATGTCGGAAAAAGATTGTAAACATATACGGGTGGATTCAAAGAGGATCGATTCGAATCATAGATCGACTGATGATCTCTGGCCTCGACATAACTCATTTTCTCAAATTTTCTTTCGTAGAGAATTCTCCCTTCGGATAAAAGTTTTGCGAAATAGAGATTGTTTTTATTTCGAGAATTCATTCGGTCAAAGGCGCCTAACTTGATTCGTACTTCCCCCCCGATTTTCAAAGGAGTCGGATCGTTCAGCTCGTAGATTCCTTCTTCTTTTTTCACAAGAGGGAGTCTAAATTTTTGACCATCGGAAGAATCGATATAGAGAACGAGTAGTTCGGGCGGAGTTCCGTCCCGATCGTTCATCTTGAGATACGCGAGAGGGTTGAACGTATCTCCGTTTCCATGAAGTTCAAAATGCAAATGTGGAACTCCAGTTCCTGATTCTCCAATTCTCGCGATGGCCTGTCCTTGTTTTATAGAATATTTGTGGTCCGTAAATTTTATGGAGAAGATTCCGTCGCTGAGTAGATGTAACGCTTGTCGAAGATGTTCCAGTTCTTTTTTGGCTCCCTCTAAGCTGAACAAATGTGCAAATTTTGCTCTAAGGCCCGACGGGGAACGAACCATTAGATTCAGTCCATAGCCGTTCGGTGACTCCGATACCGATTCTACAACTCCGTCAAAAGGTGAGATGGCCGGAAGACCGTTTAAGTGAAACGTTTTAAAATCCGCTCCCATGTGGAGGTGATGCGTTCTATATTCTGCAAACGAACCCGAGATCGGTGTCTGGATCTCCATCGGAAAGCTTAGTTTTCCCTGCAACTCCGGAAATAATTGTAATTCGGGCCGGTCTTCCGTCCACAATCCACTCCACGGAAAAATCAAAACGAATAACAATAAAGTAAGAAGGGAACTTCCGGAGAATCTTTTCATCTTTCGCAAAAGCTGCGGTCAAAATCGAAATTTGTAAAGTCGAAAAGAACCTCCGGAAAATTCTCCTTGCACGGAGTTCCGTCCACAAAAGATCCTTCTAACTATGTCCAATGCCCGACTGGCAATCTTCTTCACGCTCCTTCTTTCGCTCGTTCACTGCACTTATTTTACAAGAGAACCGAGAAATCCTCCTAAGATCGACGGGGTTCCGATTCCGGACGACCAACGTCGGCTTTACGTCCAAAATTTTCGAAACAATTCCTACGGAATGGGAATTCAAACCCTGTTGACGGAACTCGTCCGATCCGAAATCGACGCCCGCGGAAGATTTTTACAAACCCGGGAAAAGTCGATCGCGGCGTATCGTCTTTACGGAGAAGTCGTTCACTATCAGCTCGTCGGAAATCTTTTGGATCAGGGAGGACAGTCCATCTCTAGGGAAATGTTGGTCATTGTTCGGCTGGAACTCCAGAAAGCCGGAGGACAAAAAATAACATTGGAAAGGGAAGAGATACCGGTTAGAATTATCTTCTCCGATCAAGTCGGATTTAGAGAGAGTGAAAATCAGGCGCAAGCCCGACTGCTAAAGATCATGGCGATCCGGATTGCGGAGGAGATGGAAAGAGCTTGGTATTTTTCTATTGCCGGAAAGATCGATCCCTGATAATCTTGACCCGCCCCTTGAGTAATCTCCTATGAATCGAGAAAAACAAGAAGCCATTCTAAACAAAACGGAACCAGCGGTCCGCATGGAAATGCAGACTTTTTCGGAATATCTCCAGAAAGAGGGATTGAAAATTACCAACCAGAGAATGCTGGTCGCGGAAAGAATTTTCTCCCTTCACAATCACTTCACTGCGGAAGGGCTTTTGGAGGAATTCAAGGATCAGAGAGATCAGATTTCTAAAGCGACCATCTATAGAATTCTCTCGATCATGGTTTCGGCGGGACTTTTACAAGAACACAACTTCGGAAAAGATTACAAGTATTACGAACATATCATCGGGCATAAACATCACGATCATATCATCTGTACGGTTTGCGGAAAAATCGTGGAGTTCGTAGACGAAAGAATCGAACAGCTTCAAGAGCAAGCCGCAAAGGACAACGGTTTTAAGATAACGGGCCACAGCTTGAACATCTATGGAACCTGCAACGAGCATTCTTCCGGTAGATGATTTTTAAAACGCTTTCCGAAGATTCAAAGACTCGAGCCAGAACCGGAATTCTCAACTTAAACGGAGTGGAACTGGAAACGCCGGTATTTATGCCGGTGGGAACCAGAGGCGTCGTTAAAACTCTCACGATGGACGACCTCGAAGAACTTGAGTATTCTTTAATATTAGGGAATACGTATCATCTCTACCTCCGACCCGGCACGGACGTGTTGGATCGGTTCGGAGGACTCAAGAAATTCTCCACTTGGAAAAAAGCGTTATTGACCGATAGCGGAGGTTATCAGGTCTTCAGTCTGAATTCACTCTTTAAATACGAACAGGACGGCGTTCGTTTTCAGTCGCATATCGACGGAAGCCGTCACTACTTCACTCCAAGTTCCGTCATCGACATACAAAGAAGCATCGGTTCCGACATCATGATGGTTCTTGACGACTGCGCTCCTTTCGATTCCACCCCGGAACGGCTCAGGCAATCCTTGGATCGAACGCATCGATGGGCGGAGATGTCCGTGGAATATTGGGAAAAAAGGAAGAATTCTCAGCATCTTTTCGGAATCTTTCAAGGAGGCATCGATCTTGATTTCCGATTAGAAAGTCTGAAGGCGATCACCTCACTGCCGTTTGACGGAGTTGCGATCGGAGGGCTTTCGGTCGGAGAACCGCGCAAGGATTTCATCCGAATTTTGGAAGGGATTTCGATGTATACAGATCGAAATCGTCCTTTGTATCTGATGGGAGTAGGGACGGTACCTGATATTTTGGACGGAGTGAAGAATGGAGTCGATATGTTCGACTGCGTTCTGCCGACTCGGAACGCAAGAAACGGTCAAGTTTTCACATCGCTCGGAAAAATTAATTTGAGAAATGAGAAGTGGAAGAATTCCGACGCACCGATGGATCCGAATTGCAGGTGTAAGGTGTGCGAGAGATACAGCATCGGGTACATTCGACACTTACATCACGTCGGAGAGATCACCGCATTCTCACTTTCGACGTATCACAATTTATATTTCATGAAAAGTTTTCTTGCAGAGATAAGAAAGTCCATTCAAGCGGGAGAATTTTTAGAAACCTATGCCAGATGGAAAAATTTGTACGAAAAGCCTGAATTTTCCGGTTGACTATTTACAGAATCGCCTTTCCTTTAGTAGAGCTGGCCGGAAAGAGACAGAAAGGAGTTGCTGATTATTTATGGAAATAACCAGAAGAGAAAGCGGGAACATTGTGATTCTGGACATAAACGGAGAGATCGATCTCTACAATGCCCCAGAGATTAAAGATGTAATCGCTAAACTCATCGAGGAACAAAAATATTATACCATTATCAATCTGGAAAAAGTTTCCTACATTGACTCGTCTGGTATTGGTGCATTGATTTCCAGCCTTTCCAACCTGAAGAAATATCAGGGCGGACTTAAAATTATCAACGTCTCCGGATCCGTTAGAAAAGTTTTCGAGCTGACCAAGCTGACTTCTTTCTTTGAGATTTTTGATAATGAGGCAGAAGCTGTTTCTGCCTTTAAGTAAGATCGGATTATAATTTTATCCTACCTTTTCTGAAACCTGGTGCCGCAATGAAATCAACCCAAAGAAAAATATTTTCTTCTTTTATAATCTTACTCGCAGGTTTTCTCATTGCCTGTGGAGCCGAACTTCCGATTCAGGAGCTGAGCGACGCGAAAAACTCCATCACGAGAGCGAAAGCGGCCGGCGCCGAAAAATACGCTCCGGGAGAATTGGAAGAAGCTCGCAAGAGTTTGCTGAATGCACATCAAAAGGCTTCGGAAGAAGATCTCGCGGAAACCAAAAAATCCGCGGAATACGCAAGAGCCAAAGCTCTGGATGCATCCGAGAAGTCCTTTCCATCCTCCGTTGATGACGCTCGTAAAGAGTCCACTTCATCCATCGATTCCGCCGACGAAGCGTTCGCTTCTCAACTCGCTTCCGAGCCTTATAACGCTGCGGTTCAACTTCGCAAAGAGGGAGACACGCTGCGCGAAACTGCGGATCGCACTCTGGAATCCTATCCAAGAGAATCCGGTGACGATGCAAAATTAAGAACCAGACTGGCCGCCTTTGATCAGTACGAAGCTTCTCGTCAAAAATACGCCGATTCCAAAAAATCCGCGGACGAATCCAAGGTATTGGCGCTTTCGCAAAAACAGCAGTTGATCGATTCTCTTGCAGATATCGAAAAAAATCTGAACGACGCGGATAAATATGCGGAAGGAAAAGATCCGGAAGTCGCAGAAACGAAAAGTCGTTTAGACGGCGCAAAATATAAAATCGAAGAAGGCAAAATCAAAGAAGGTTATGCTGAGATCGATGATATCCGCAAAAAATCCGGCGAACTCGTCGCAAAGAATATCAAAGCTTACGCAGAAAAACAAAAAGAACTCGCGAAACAAAGCGTGGCGACTGCGACTACAAAACTTGCATCTTTCGATAAGAATAAAGTAAATGCTTCTCGTGATTTCCAAGTTTCTTACCAAAGAGCCGAAGAAAATCTGAAAGCAGCGGAAGAATCCAGAGTGTCCGCGGAAGATTTGTATTCTTCCGAAAAATACGAGGATTCGATTGCGCGTTCCGAAGAAGCGATCCGTCTTTCCAGAATTGTCGTAGACCAATCTACCGAATTGGCTGAAAGAATGGAAAGAAAAACGACTGGTGACAAGGTTGCTGGCCGCGATACAAAAACAGGAAACGATTCTAAGAATACTGGTAAGGATCAAACTTCTACCGATAAGCATTCTTCTGCCAAAGTCGGGGAAGACGGTTTGCCGGAAGGATGGAAACGTTATGTGGTTCGCAAGAAGGTTCCTGCGGATTGTCTCTGGAGAATTTCCAAAGATAAGAGACATTACGGAACGGCGAAACTTTGGAGAAGAATCTACGAGGCGAATCGTAGTAAGATTAAAAACCCAAATTTGATCTATCCAAAACAGGTATTGTTGATTCCTCCTAAAAAAGGGCCTACTAAATTTCACAAGGCTGAACCTTCCAAAAAGAAGAAGCCGACTGCGGAAGAAGTAGAAGCGATCGAGCAAAACCAAAAACCGGCTGCTTCTGAAGAATCAGAATCCGGTGAGCCGGATAACAAAAAGAAAACCGAGGCAACTCCTCCACCTGCGGCAGACGATGATATGCCTGCGGATGCTGGGACGGAAGAACAGCCCACTGAGGAAGAAAACGGAGAAGAAGAAAATCCGGAAAATCTTCAGTAAATCCGAATTCGGTTTTCGCGGTAAAGAAGGCTTGGTTGAAAAACCGGGCCTTTTTTGTTTTTGGGACGGAACTCCGTCCAAAATATTTCCATTAGATCTGAATCAAAAAGACTTCGACGTAGATTTTGGTTTTCGCTGAACCGAAAAAGAGAGAACGAAGTCCGCGTTGTTCCTTTTTGAACGGCGAACATACGTGGACGGAAGACCGCCTGCTTCCCATTCCACAAAAGAATTCGACTTAACAACGGAAATTTTGGACGGAACTCCGCCCAAAATCCCCCAGAAATCAACGACAGTCGTATATTTTCGAATCCCGCCGAAATTCACTTGATTACCGCTTTCCGATTGTAAAACTTTCTTTTGAAGTAAAATGAAACGCGCTTATACCCAGCCGATTTCCTCAGTGAGCTATCAGGACTACCAAACCTTGGTGAAACTTGCATGGGAAGAGGACTGTCCCGACGAAGATATCACTTCTGTATCCCTTTTTTCACCGGATCAAAAAGCGACCGCAAGCCTGAACGCACGAGAACCTGGAATTCTCTGCGGAACAGGAGTATTAGAAGTTTTGAATATCCTTTCCGAAAACCAAATCCGATCGGAACTTTTCAAAAAGGATTCCGAAAGTTTTCAAAAAGGGGAAACTCTTCTGAAAATCCACGGAAGTCTGGTTCAAATTCTCCGTGTGGAAAGAATTCTACTGAACTTTCTGCAATACCTTTCCGGCATTTCCACTCGAACGGGAGAAGTCGTCCAAAAATACGGACGCAACGGACTTATGATTCTCGATACGCGCAAAACTCTTCCCGGCTACCGCAAACTCGCGAAGTATGCGGTTTATTGCGGAGGCGGAAGCAATCATCGACTCAATCTTTCCGAAATGGCGATGATCAAGGACAACCATCTTGCGATGTATTCCTCTTCTCACGAACCGGTCGGAAAGATAAAAGCACGTTTTCCCGGCAGACTGGTGGAAGTGGAAATCGATTCTATTTCCCAGCTCGACGACGTGATCGGCTCGGGTGCGGATGTCGTATTATTGGATAACTTTTCTTTGGAAGATACGAAGGTCGCCTATTCGATTCTCAAACAGAAAGCGCCAAGCATCCAGATCGAATTTTCCGGCGGGATTACACCCGAAAAATTGGAAGCCCTCTCGAAATTTTCCGGTGCGGGTGTTAGTATGGGATATCTAACGCACACGACTCGTTTTCTGGACCTCGGTTTGGACATCGAGCAACACTGAGTTATGGGATTTGTGAAAGCTCCTGCAACCAAAGATATGCTCCTGGAAGGGGTTCGCGAAACTCTCGGCGATAACGCCTACGAAGCGGTCCAAAAGGCGTATGACGTGTCCGAACATGCGCACCAAGGACAGTTCCGTCTTTCCGGCGAACCGTATATCGTTCATCCGCTTCAAGTCGGTTTTATCTTATTCGAACTCGGTTTGGATGAGAAGGTAATCTGCGCCGGACTTCTTCACGACGTAATCGAAGACACGGAATATTCCCGCGACGATATGATTCGCGATTTCGGAGAGGATATCACCGATCTCGTCGAGGGTGTAACGAAAATCTCCAAAATCAAGAGTCAATCCAAGGAAACCGAAGCGGCGGAGAATATCAGAAAGATCATCGTCGCGACGATCAAGGATATCCGCGTCATTCTTATCAAACTGGCGGACAAAACGCACAACATGCGGACTCTTTCCTTTCAACCTCCTGAAAAACAAAGAAGAATCGCTCAGGAGACGCTGTCCTTATACGCGCCGATCGCGGGTAGATTAGGAATTTATAAAATCAAATCGGAACTGGAAGACCTTGCGTTTCAGATTCTCAATCCGGAAGAATATCAGGAAGTTAAGAAGAACATCAACTCCAAAAAATCGGAGCGGGAAGGTTTTATCGAAACCCTCAAGATCATCCTTCTGCAAAGACTTTCCGAAATTCAGATCGAAGCCGACGTGGACGGTCGAGCCAAACACTTCTATTCGATTTATCGAAAGATGAAGCTGAAGGAAAAAACCTTCAACGAAATCTTCGATCTAAGGGCGATTCGGATCATCGCGAACGAAGTCAAAGACTGTTACGGTGTATTAGGAATCGTGCATACACTTTGGAATCCCGTGCCCGGACGTTTTAAGGATTATATCGCCACGCCGAAAACGAATATGTATCAATCGCTTCACACGACCGTGATCGGACCGGACGGGAAACCGCTTGAAGTTCAGATCCGCACGCGGGAGATGAACGACATCGCTGAATATGGAATCGCCGCGCACTGGATATATAAGGAGAGTAAACCTTCGGCTTCGGGTAAAAGCGTAAAACTGAAGTGGCTAGAACTTCTCAGTTCTTGGCAGGACTCTGCGCTTGATCCGAAAGAATTCGTAGAAGAACTGAAATACGATCTGCACGAGGACGAGGTATTCGTCTTCACACCGAAAGGCGAGATTCTCCAGTTACCAAAGGGCGCGACCATTCTCGACTTTGCGTTCCGAATTCACACCGATGTCGGTTTAAAAGCGAAAGGCGGAAGAATCAACGGAAGAATGCTTCCGCTTCGAACGGAAATCCGTTCCGGAGATCAGATCGAAATCATCACCGATAAAAGAACGAAACCTTCTCCGATATGGCTTCGTATCGTAAGAACTCCCTCCGCAAGACAAAAACTCCGTGCTTATTTCCGAAGACTCAGAGAAGAGACCAAAAAAGATCTGCAGCAAGAAGCGGAGTTTGCCGCCGAGATCACTCTGAATGCGGAGGTTCTCGAAGAACTTAAGAAAAAACCTTCCGCAAAACCGGCCAAACAAATCGATCTCGGCGCGGGCAAAGTCATCGTGGCCGGTCTTCGAGGAATTCCGGTTCGTCTTTCGGGTTGTTGTTCTCCTTTGCCCGGAGACGAGATCATCGGCTTTGTCACGCGGGGAAGGGGCGTGAGCATTCATAAAAAAGGCTGCGCGACCGCCAAACAGCAGGAACAGGAAGAATCCATGCGCGTCATCACGGTCGAATGGGATTACGGTCAAAGCGAATCCATTCCCGTGCTGGTCGAAGTGAAATCGAAGGATCGACAGGGAATCTTTATGGAAATCGTAAAGTCGATTTCCAATACGCAGACCAATATCCGAGAATCCAAGGCGACCACCGATCAACGGGGAAACTTGGTCGCGAGTTTCGAAGTGGACGTGGAACACTTGGATCAGCTCAAGGAGATTCTGAGTAATCTCAAACAAATACCGGACGTATATCAAGCCCATAGGATTAAGAATTAAAGAGGTAACTTCTTGAAGAAACTATCATATTCCGTTTTTTGCATATTTTTAATGTCGGCCGCTTTCGCCTTTGTCGGCTGCGGGGAAAAAGAAGAATCCGAAACTTCCGTGGTCGTGGAGACTCTTCCTTGGAAAGGGAATCCAGATTCGATTCCGGTCGCGCTGCGCGCTCACAATCCGATCGTTTCTCCCGATGCGAAAAAAGGCGGAACTTTTAGGATTTATAGTCATCAGTTTCCGAAATCTCTGAACTATTATTTGGATCAGTTTTCAACCACGGCCCATATCTTCGGGTTGATGTTCGAACCTCTTCTCGACTATCATCCGTTGACGCTCGAACCGATTCCGCATCTCGCTTCTTCCTGGAGGATTTCTCCCGATAAAAGGAAATTCACGTTCACCATCGACTCGAATGCGGTTTGGTCGGACGGTAAGCCGATCACAGCGAACGACGTCTTGTTCACGTACGAAACGTTGATGGATAAGAACAATAACACGGCGGTTTTTCGAATCGATCTTTCCCGTTTTGAAAAACCGGTCGTTCTGAATGAACGGGAAATCGAATTCACACAAAAGGAAATTCATTGGTCGAACTTCAATACGGTCGCAAATTCTCTCTACATTCTTCCCGCACATTATTACCAAGGCAGAAACTTCGATAAGGAGAATTTCGATTTTCCCGTAGTTTCCGGACCGTATTCGATGCTCTCCGCAAAGAAAGGTCGTTACGTGAAAATGCGCAGACGGGGCGATTACTGGATGCGGGCGTATCCGTTTTACAAAGGCGTCGATAACTTCGATACGATTCTTTTTAAAGTGTATAACGAGGAGCCGATCGCGTTTCAAGCATTCAAAAAAGGTGATATAGATATATATCCTACGTATACGGCTTCCTTTTGGGTCAAGGACGCGGTGGGGGAAAAATTCGACGAACGTTATATTCTCAAACAGAAAATCTACAACTCCAAGCCGATCGGATTTCAAGGTTTGGTCTTTAATATGAGACGGGAAATTTTTTCGGACGTGAGAGTTCGCAAGGCGTTCGCTCATCTCGTGGATCGAAAGCTACTCATCGAAAAACTTGCTTATAACGAATACGAACCCACGAACGCGTTCTATCAGGATTTGTGGCCCGCAAATTCTTCCCCGAATCCTCCGATCGAATTCGACGTTAAGAAAGCGCGTGAGCTGCTCGCGCAAGCCGGATGGAAAACGAACTCGAAGGGTATTCTGGAAAAGGACGGAAAGGAATTTCGCTTTAGCATATTAGAAAGAGATAAAAAAGCGGAAAAGTATCTTACCCTCATCCAGGAAAGAGCCAAAGAAGTCGGAATCGTCATCAGCTTGGAGGCGACGGACCTTGCGGAATGGAGTTCTCGCATGGATAAATACGACTTCGACATGACCTGGGCCGCTTGGGGAGGCGGAGTGTTCAAAGATCCGGAAGCGATGTGGTATTCCAAATACGCCGAAGAGAAAGGACAACCGAATCTTTCGGGTTTCAAAAACGCGGAAGTGGATAAGCTCGTGGAGCAACAAAGAACGGAGTTTAGCATTCCGAAACGAAACGAAATTCTAAAGAAAATCGACAAAATCTTAACCGCGGAAGTACCTTACGTTCTTTTATGGAACACTAGCGCGACAAGAATCATGTTTTGGAATCGATTCAAGTCTCCGAAAAATCCTCTCGGAAAATACGGAAGCGAAAAGGAAGCTTCTTCGCTTTGGTGGTTGGACGAGGCCCAGTCATCCAAATTGAACGAAGCGATCCTGAAAAAGGAAAAACTCCCTTCCGTACCGGAGAAAGTCTACTTTCAGTAGATTCAAAATTATGAATAAACGGAATCGACTCGGAGAATTAGGCGTCGTCATACGCGATTTTTTAAGTTCTCCTAAGATTCCCAACTTTATCGAGCTTCTGGAAAAGGGGCTCGATAAGGAACTTTTCTACGATCCCGAAAAAACAAAACCGGAAATTCCGATCGAGGATTTGCCGGTCGATTATCGCTTGCGCGAATCCGGCTTTGTCCGAAAAACATACGAGAAATTCTTTCCGGTTTCCCATCTGTTTCGCATAACGCATCGTTACGACCGCGAATACCTGGACAACTTTATGCCGCTTTCCGCCGAAAAATACATCGGTCGGGGTTCCTATAAGTTCGTTTATGCGCTTCCTTGGAATCAGGTCGTAAAGATCGGAAAGTCCAAACTTCCTTCCGACCCGATCTTCGGTTCCTTATACAAACACGTGAAAAAGAATCTGGATCGTTATCTCAAACCGGAAGAGATTCAACTCATGGATTTTTTGAAATCGAAAACATGGACGAGATCGGCAAAAGAGGACATCCACTTTAAGTTTGCACGTTTGGGTTTGGAGCGTTTGCATTACTGGAAATTAAAATCACTCATTCCGGATCTTGTGTTACCCACTCGTTATTTTATGGGTCTTAGAGCCAGAACGACTCCGTTCGGAATTCCGATCTTTACTCTGACTCCGTGCGACAATCAGAATCTGCTTCCCGGAAAACATTTAAAAGAATTCATCCGCTTGAACGAAAAGGTGAGGCAAAATCCGTTTCAGGACGCATTCTTTCCGAAATGGAAATTGAATTTCGATACGCATAAGTTCGGGGTCATCAGCCGTTCGAAACTGAAAAAGATCGCCTTGGATTTTCACCGCGTGATCGAAGTGACGAAATATCTCGCGGACGAAGAGAAGCTGATCTTCGATATCCATTCGGAAAACATCATCATCACCTTTCCCGATTTTTCACTGAAGATTTTCGATTATCACGTTTTTGACGAACACCTCTACGAACCGAGCAAGGAGAATCCTTCGCCGGAGATCGATCATATCAATACGATCCGGGAATTCGTCCGTTCTTTCGAACTCGGCTGAGTAAAAGTGGACGGAAGACCGTCCCGTTTTCGATCGCACGGCCGTCTATCGATTGCAATGTCGACCTTTTTTCCTCTTTCTTGGCCGGAGTTCCGTCCACTTTCCCCGTTCCACAGCGATTCACCAGGCCCGTACGGCAAAGGCGGTTTGTCGGTCCATTTTTCTTTTTACAGAAAGACCTTCCGTGGAAGAGTGGATTAGGATTCACATTCCAAAAAGGGACCGTTAGAAATGATCGATCGTTATTCCAATCCGGAAATTTCCAAAATCTGGGAATTAGAGAACAAGTTTGAAATTTGGAAAGAAATAGAAATTCTCGCGTGCGAGATCCGCATGAAACGCGGAGAAGTTCCTCCCGAGGATTTTCAGGAGATCAAATCGAAAGCGAAGTTTAACGTGGATGAAATTCTCGAAATCGAGAGCAAGGTTCATCACGATGTCATCGCGTTTTTAACGAACATGAACTCATACATCGGACCCGCGGGAAGACACGTTCACTACGGATTGACTTCCTCGGACATCGGCGACACGGCGCTTTGCGTTCAGATGGTTCAGGCGATGGATCTGATTCTGAAAAAAACGGACGCTTTGATCGCGGCGGTTCGTGAGAAAGCGATTCAATACAGGGACCTTCCCTGCATCGGAAGATCGCACGGAATCCACGCGGAACCGATGACGCTCGGACTCAAGTTCGCATTATTTTTTGAAGAATTAAACAGAAATAGAAAGAGAATGGCCGAGGCGCGCGACGAAATCGCGGTGGGTAAACTTTCCGGCGCGGTGGGCACGTATTCCAATATCGATCCCGAAATCGAATCTTACGTCTGCGAAAAGATGGGACTTCGAGTCGACCCGATCGCGACCCAAGTCGTTTCGAGGGACCGTCACGCGTTTTATCTTTCCGTTTTAGGGGTAACCGCTTCTTCTCTCGATCGTATGGCGACCGAGATCCGTCTTTTGCAAAAAACGGAAGGAAGAGAAGTGGAAGAACCTTTTTCCGCGGGACAGAAAGGCTCTTCCGCGATGCCTCACAAAAGGAATCCCGTGATCTGTGAAAGGATCTCCGGTCTTTCCAGAGTAATCCGCGCGAATGTAAACGTAGGTCTTCAGGACGTCGCTCTTTGGCACGAAAGGGATATTTCGCATTCTTCCGCGGAACGGGTCGTTCTGCCAGATTCCACGATCGGTCTGGAATATATTTTGGATAAGATGCTCTTTGTAATCAAAAATCTTCACGTATATCCCGATGCGATCGAAAGAACGTTAGGCGTAACACGCGGTTTGATTTTTTCCCAAAAGGTTCTTCTGGCGTTAATCGAAAAAGGGAAGATCGTACGCGAGGACGCATATCTGATCGTCCAGGAACACGCAATGGCGGTTTGGGCGAATCAATCCGAAACCTTAAAGACGAGACTGGAAAAAGACGTTCGGGTCAACAAGGTGCTCACGCAAAAGGACCTGGACGAAATCTTTAAGATCGAGCCGTATCTCGAAAAAGTGGGACTGATCTACAAGCGTTTGGGCCTGGAATAAATGCGGGTAGGGGTTTTCGGTTTAGGATATACGGGAACCCGCATCGCGGAGAAGTTGCGCTCCGCTGCCGGAATCGAACTCGAGACGTTTTCGGCGAATACCAAGGTTGCAGGAACGAGAATATTTGATTTTTCGAATGCTTCTTCCTTGCGCGAGTTTGAAGCGCGGTTTCCGGAAAAATCGATCGATCTATGTATCGTTACGTTTCCGATTCAAAAACTTTCCGATCGACGCGCTTTCCTGGATCTACTGGATTCCGTAATCGAACGGAGAATTCTTCTGGGAACAACAAGCATTTACGCAAGGGTTCCCGATATCATCGAAACGACTCCGCTGATTCCCGATCACGATCGATTTGCTGCGGAAGAGGAATGGCTTTCGCGCGGAGGAAAAATTCTCCGGTTGTGCGGAATCTACGGACCGGGCCGCAATCCCGCCGATTGGATTCGCAAGGGACTCGTGACCAAAAGTTCCAGACAACTCAATCTAATCCATGGAGACGATATCGCACAAACCGTTTCCCTTTTGATTTCCAAAATACAAACGGAAGGATGGGAGAAGATTCCGAAGATTCTCAATCTTTCGGACAATCAGTGGCACACTTGGAAAGAAATATTTTCCTTTTTGGAAGGACACGGCAAGATCGCCGAAGCTCCGATCCGAGAATCGGAAAGAGAGGATTGTTTTATCGACAGCGAACTGGTTTCGAATCTGCTTCCTGATTTACAAAGAAAAGACTTTTGGACAGAATTGGAAAATCTGGAAGGGATCAGTGATTAGCGAAATTACCAATATTCTCCATTTCTTTTCCATCGGCGGACTGATTTCCCTTTTGATCATTTTTCTTTCCCGTTATTGGTACGATCTTCGGGGAAGAATCGCGGTTTGTTTTATTCTTACGATCGTTTCGTATTTGATTCTCAACTTAGACGTTCACATTCAGATTCCCTTTCCCGTTCGTAACCTTCTCTTTCTCGTCGTGTTGGCTCTTCCGTTCTTTTATTGGCTCATCACCTTAGCGGCGTTCGACGATCATTTCGAGATCAAGACTTGGTTTTGGTTTTTGCTGATCGGCAAATTGATCCTATCCGCGGTCGCGACCTATCCCGAACTCGGGCAAATCTCGCTGCGAGGTCCGGTTGAATCCGAAAGAATCCTATCTCGAATTCTTTTACCATCCATATTCTCCCTCGGTTTCGTGTTGGCCGCGATCATACAAACGTATATAGGAAGAAAGGACGACCTCGTAGAATCAAGAAGAACCCTTCGCCAAATCCACATTCTCATTTCGGGAACGGTCATCGCGATCAACATCTTCTCGCATCTTTTTTTACGCGGAAAAGAATTATCCGAAATCCTGGATTTGTTAAACGGACTTCTTGCCTGGGGATTGATTCTTGCGTTTCAATTTTTGATGTTCGATTTGAAAGAAGGTCTGATTCAAAAACGGGAAGGAGCGGCCGAAGAGGAAAAAGCGCCCGCGGTCGATCCGGTCCTTCAAAAGAAGCTCATCGATGCGTTTGAAAAGGAAAAGATGTATCGTTTCGAAGGTTTGACGATTCGAAGTCTCGCCGAAGAACTTCAGGTTCACGAATACAAACTGAGAAGGCTCATCAACGGGAATTTAGGATTCCGCAATTTTAACGATTTTTTAAATCGATATAGAATCCAGGAAGCCTGCGAAATTCTACTCGATTCCGAAAAGGACGAGATCCCGGTGATTCGGATCGCGATGGATCTCGGATATCAATCCTTAGGGCCTTTCAATAGAGCCTTTAAGGAACTGACTTCTTTGACGCCCACCGAATATCGAAAAAACCGGGCCGAACCGAAAATAAACCTGAACGATTTTGAAAAGAGCAAGCTTAAATAGATCTTTGCGTTCATAATGAGATCGAATCCGCGAGTCGAATCGTACGGATGCGGAGGTTAAAGAATGGAAGAATTGCTTTCGAAGGTGGGTTACTCCGGTTTTTTCGGAATCGTCTGGGGAACCTTGTTGGTCCGTTATTTGCTCTTTGCGGGAACCGCTTTTTTGATTGTCTGGATTTTTTTGGGTAAACGTCTTTCCCATAAACTCATTCAAGGAAAAACTCCGGAGCGGGAAAGAATCCTTCACGAAGTCAAATATTCCCTTCTTACTTTTTTTGTCTTTGCGTTGTCAGGAGTGTATACGGCTTGGGCCCAAGTGAACGGATATAACCTGATTTACGATAAGGTTTCCGATTACGGAACGGTATATTTGATTTTCAGCATATTCGCGTTGATCGTTCTGCACGATACTTATTTTTACTGGACGCATCGTCTGATGCACAACAAACTTCTGTTCAAACACGTTCATCTCGTGCATCATAAATCCACGAATCCTTCCCCTTGGGCCGCGTTTTCCTTTCATCCTCTGGAAGCGGTGATCGAATCGGGGATTATTCCTCTAGCGGCGATGATTCTACCTTTGCACCAAGGAGCGATGATCGTATTTTTTATCTATATGACTTCTTTGAACGTCCTGGGACATTTGTCCTTTGAACTCTTTCCTTCCTGGTTTTTAAGAAGCAAGTTTACGAACTGGCACAATACGACCACGCACCACAACATGCATCATAAATACTTCAATTGCAATTATTCCCTGTATTTCAACTTTTGGGATAAGATCATGGGAACCAATCACGAACAATACCGAAACACGTTCGAAGAAGTCGCGTCGAGGGTCCCCGGAAAACGGGAGGACCGAATCTTAGAGAAAGTAGATTCCGCGGACACGGCGCCGGCGTAAACTTTCGATTTCGTTTAACATTTCCGGGAAGTGGGCTTAATCGGATGTCCGTTTATTTTTGGTTCGGCGGAAAGGTGACGATCGTCGTGAATCCTTCGGAGGTCTTCGATTCTTCCAGAGTTCCTTTGAGTTGATACGTAAGAAGTTGAACGAGTTCCGTCCCTAATGAATCCTTTTTCGGTTGGGAATTAGGAAACTTTCCGGGACCGTTGTCGCTCACTTCGAGACGGGAATAACCGCGTTCATCCGATTTAAAACTTACCGTGAGTTTTTTCAGTCCGCGGATTTTCGGGAAAGCGTGCTTCATCGAGTTTGTGATGAGCTCGTTCAAGATCAATCCGAGCGGAATCAAAATCGATTGATTGAGAACGATGGAATCGCAGTAAACGATCGTCTGTAATTCTCCCTCGTCGTATCCGAAAAAACGCATCAGATTCGAGATTAGCTTTCGGATGTAATCGGGAAGGAAGGTCTGGCTCTCCACGCTTTTCGAATATAACGTTTCGTGAATCATCGCCATCGACGCGATTCGGTTTTGACTGTCCTCCAAAACCTTGCGTGCGTTCGGATCGGCGGAATACTCCGATTGTAATCCGATGAGGCTCGATAAAACCTGCATGTAATTTTTGACCCGGTGATGGATTTCGCGTAATAAAAGTTCCTTTTCCTTGAGCGAATTGCTGATCAACTCCTCGGCTTGTTTCGGAAGAGAATAATCGATGATCACGCCCTCCAATCCTTGCAATTGTCCGTCGGGCGAAAAAACTCCGATGCCTTGTTCGAAACACCATTGGATCTTACCGTCTTTTTTTCGGATTCGATAGGTGATTTGATAGGGTGTTTTCGATTCGACCGAATGAAGAACCCCCGATTCGACCTCGGCTCGGTCTTCTTCCAAGATAATATCACCGAAATCTAATGTTTTCTTCCCGACGAATTCCTCCGGAGAATATCCCGTAAGCTGAAGGCAGCCTTCGCTGATGTAATCCATCGTCCATCGAGGAGGATCGTTTTTACACCGATATACGATTCCGGAAATATTGCTGATGATCGTCGAAATCTGTCTTTCGCTTTCCCTTAGTTTCTGCTCCACTAACTTGAGAGAAGTGATGTCCACGATCATTGCGAGGGCGCCGTCGTAATTTCCATGATCGTCGTAAAGGGGATTGGCGGATGCGATCGCGTATTTCTGTTCTCCTTTATGATTGACGAAGTTGTATTCGGAAACTTCGGCGATTCCTTTCTTTCGCGCTTCGAGCCGATCCGCTACTGCTTGTTTTCGATCTTCTTCCACGAGATCCAAGATGTTTCGACCGAGCATCGTTTCCGGCGCTATGCCGTAGAGTTCGCCGATTTTATTGTTCGCGAAGGTCGTGTTTCCGTCTTTGTCCAGGATCCAAATCCCTTCTTGAGAAGTGTCTATGATCTTTTTGTAAAGTGAATCCAATCTGTTTTCGGATTCCTTCGACCATTCGAAATAAACGATTAAGATCGAAAGCGCACTCGTCATCCGAAAAAGTCCCCCGAGAAAAAAGCCGACGATCGCGAATTCTTCGATCGGTCTTAAAAAGGGATAATCCAGAATGTGAATTCCCCAGAGAATAAAACTCCATCCGCCGATCCTTCCTCCCTTATATCGCGTGGAAGGAAGTTTTAAAAGAATGATCCCCGAATAAATGTGCGCACCTCCGACCAGAAAATAAATCGGGGCCGATGCGAGATCGGAACCTTGGAAATAAATTTCTTCCAGAACGGCCCAAAGGACGCCGATCAAAAGGGATACATAGATCCATTTTGGAAATTCCCTTTTTGTAAAGAGAAACGCGCCCGCGATCAGAAAGAACCCTCTCGTAACGTCGGCCGTATGCGTAAGAATTGAAACCCATTCGATCGGTCCCAGAAGCGCTCTCGAAAAATTCCCTAGGAGAAACACGAGCTGGAAAAACCAAGAAAGAAGCCAAAAGAGAAGGAATTGATGTCTTTCGGACCAATATAGAAATAAATAGACAAGATTGAGGATAACGACCGTCGTTAAGGAAAAAAGAATGGAAGGAAAGATCCACGACGATTGCATAACGGCTTAAAACTGAAGTCAGGTTATACCGGACTTCAGCTTTCGTGCAATTCATTTTCTTTTCGAAACGATCCCGTTCTTTCGGCCGTTCAGAATTATAAATTGAAACCTAGTGAATCGAGTATTCTCGGAGGCAATAATTTCCGGAAGGATGTTTGTACTCTTTTTTGAGAGTCGTGCTTTTGCCTACTGCGGCGGCGCGAATCGCAAACTTATCCATCAATTCCTTTTGTCCGCAAGTAGGCGCGATGACAAGCGCCGCGGAGAATTCTTCCCAAGACTTCCACTTGTGCCTGGAATCGTTTCTATATTTTCCTTTCGAGAAGGTTTTCATCCTCATCAGAAGATCGATTTCCGAAGCGATCAATCTTCCTTTCTTATCGAAGTTGAAATCCTCGTGAAAACCGTTGAACACGATGTATTTTCCTTCCGGGGAAATCTTCGCCGTTAAGTCGCGGGCCGGTTGAAAGAGATCCGCCTGAAATCCTTTCAGGCAGAAATACTGAACCTTCTCAAAGCTGGCTCGCAAGAGGCCGCCTTCCCGCACATAAAGACTTCCGCTCCAAACGAACAAGACCATTCCAAATCCGGCCGCGGCGTACGAAATTTGTTTGGACTTGTCTTCGATAAAGCGAAAGATCCAAAGCGCGAAGACGGTGAACAGCGCTGGCAGAGGAGGAAATACGTGTCTGAGTTGTTTGTTCCCCGTGGTCGCATCGATGATGATATATTGCAAAAATAGAATACACGTTACCGCGACCAAAGGATCGCGCAACGTCTGCGCTGCCGAGGCAAGGACGCCCTTCTTGCCTTCCCGAATTCTCGATTTAAAAAACCAAAGAATGAGCGCGATCACTCCGAAGAAAAAGACGCGGAAGATCCAAGGTTCTTGGAATACGTGACTGACGGGGCTCGTAGCAGTAGGGGAAGAAAACAACGCGAAGATGAAACTCTTCACGTATTCGTTTACGATCATCTGCGCGTTGATCAAACTCATGACGCGGTCGGGATTGGCGAAGATCCAAGCGAGAGAAGGCGCGATTGCGTAGACGTATAAAACACGGATAGAGGAAGGGGCGATTTGTTTCCACTTCTCCCTTTGCGAAAATAAGAATACGTTGAAATCGATGAACAACAAAACGGTGCAATAGTAGATGATGAGTTTGAACTGCCTCTGATCCAGATTCAGATTTGTCAAGACGCGCAACGTGGGAAGCGATAAAACCAGCAAAACTACGAGAATGACGAAAATTCTCCGTAAACCTTTGTATCTCTGCGTCAAAGAAAACTTTAGAATTTCGGAATATTCTTTCGGCTTCGAAGCGACCTCGTAGAGAAAAATCGCGATAAAAAGAAGAAGTCCATACGGGTATTTCGTGAAAAACAAACCGAATAAGGAAAGAAAAACGGACAATTCCATTCTATCCTTTTTGGCGAACTCGGAAAGAAAGACGTTCTCTTCCGTATGGAAATAAATCTTATAAAGAGTATAATACGTCCATAAAAGAAAAAACATTCCCTGCGTTTCGAGCATCGAAGAAAGGCTATAGGAAGGGGCTTCGGTCGTATGCAACGTCAAAGCGAGCGTAAGAATCGCGGTCAGACCGGCTTTTAAAAACGAACCCGTGATTTGATAAACGACATAGAGAATCGTGGGAAAACAAAGAACGTAAAATACGAGACCGAGAAAGGAATCCTTCCAAGTGATCGGCATATCTCCCGGAGTCAAAAGAAGAATCAACGAAAGAAGGGAGCGTAACGGAGGCCAAGTGGGTGATTCTAAAAACGGAAAAAAGGCCCTCCACAATTTGAAATCCCGAAAATCCTGGTACTGATCCAGAACGACGTTGAGACGGATGTTTTCATCCCAGGTCAAAAGATCTTTGAGAGTGCAGGTGCGGATAAAAATTTCCCAGTTGCGGAAACCCATATAAAACGCGAGTCCGAGGGAAACGACACAGAGGAGGATGCCCAGGATCTTGAATTTATCTTGTTTCATATTCTTCTCCGGAGCGAACTCCTGCGTTTTAGGATTTCTTTCGGATCGATTTCCGATTCGGGGAAACGTTGGAATACACGTTTTCGATCACGTACAAGGGTCTGTTTTTCGATTCGTCGTTGACCCTACTTAAGTATTCTCCGATCATCCCGAGCGCCAAAAGTTGGGTTCCGCCTAAGATGAGTACGACGATCATCATGGAACTCCAGCCTGTGATCGTTTCCGCGGTGAAAATTCGCAGATAGATGACGAATAACGCGTAGAGGCCTCCGCCGAACGCCGTGAAAAAGCCGAGATACGAAGCGAGTTTGAGAGGAGCCGAGGAAAAGGAAGTGATTCCGTCTAACGCGAACTTGAGCATCTTTCCTACGGAGAATTTCGTGACTCCTTCGAAACGTTCCTCTCTTTCGTATTCGAGTCCGGTTTGTTTGAAACCGATCCAGGAAATCAAACCGCGGATATAACGGTGTTGTTCCCGCATCGTGCAGAGAACGTTCGTCACTCTTCGGCTCATGATTCTAAAATCTCCCGTGTCGATCGGAATGTCGAACCGAGTGATCTTCTTTAGAATTCTATAAAATACATGGGCCGTAAAAAGTTTGAACCAGGATTCACCCGGTCTTTTTTTCCGTTTCGCATAGACTACGTCATACCCTTCCTGCAGTTTTCCGTAGAGATCGCTCACGAATTCTGGCGGATCCTGCAGATCTCCGTCCATGACGACGACAGCGTCGCCGAGCGCCGTGTCGATTCCGGCGGTGATCGCGGTTTGATGTCCGTAATTTCTGGAAAGGTTTACGAGTTTATAACCGTTCGTCGCTCCGCAGAATTTTTTCAATACATCGAAGCTTCCGTCTCTCGAACCGTCGTTTACGAAAAGAATTTCAAGATCGTCCTTTTTAAAGGAATGTTCGGAGGCTAAGAGATTTTGAAGAACGCCCAACCTTCTCGTGAGTTCGGGAATGGTTTTTTCTTCGTTGTAGATGGGAATGATTACGGAAAGGAGAGGAGGTCTTTCGGCCATAAGAGTTACCCGTAAGAATCGTAGGAGTCGGCTTTTTGTCCAGAATTATTCCCTTGAACGTAAGAGACGATCGTTTGCTACAAGAGAGGAACTTTCCGTTTTATGAGACTAGTTTTTACCCTGATTTTTAGTGCTCTGCTTAAAAATTCTCTTTACAAATTGCCAGGAAATTAAACTATACTTGCATCCAATATCCAAGTCAGGGTTATGAAAATCAAAGTCACCACTAAAAACGACGTCCACATCATCAAGATTGAAGGGCCGATAAAAGCGGGAAATGAGTTCGAGTTAGGTCAGAAAATCGAAGAGTACATTTCCAAAGGTGACGTTCCGAAATTTATCATCGATTTAAAAAAAGTTCCCTTTATTAACTCCGCCGGGCTCGGTATGTTTTTGAATATTTACAAACACATCGACGGCTTAAAAGGAAGAATGGTTTTTACGAACTTGAATTCCGATATCGAGAACTTAATGGAGATTACAAAACTCGCCAGCATCTTTGAAATCTATAAGACTCTGGAAGAGGCTCTTGAATCTTTCGAATACTGATCCGTTCAGAAGTCGTGGAAACTTTCAAACGTCATTTCCAAAAGCATAGACGTCTTTATTTTTCTCTTCTTAGTCTATTATTTATTTACAAACTGGTTTTCAATCGATTCACGGGGCAGTGGATTCTTTCCAAGGCTCTCGAAGGATCGATTCGAGGAAGCGCGAGTTTTACCGTCACGAAGTTCTCCCTTTTGTACGGAATCGCACTTGAAAATCTTCTTTTAAAATCGGACGCGGCCTTCGAGGAACGACCGGTTCTCTCCGCAAAAGAAATCGAACTCTCTTACAATCTGCCCTGGGTCTTTTTCGGAAGAGCCAAACTTTCGCGGGTCGCGGTCGTAGGATTGCAGATCGATCTCTTACAAAAAAAGGGAGAATGGAATATCGCGAAGTTATTCGCTTCTTCCTCGCCTGCGCCTCCGCAAAAGGAAGAACCTTCCTCTCCCTTGGAAGAAATTTCGACCTACATTCCCGTCAGCGCGTATCTGGGTCTCGAACTCAAGGACATCTTCGTTCACGTTTCCTCGGAGTCGGGAGCTTCCTCGTATAAGGCGGGGATCGACGGATTCAATCTCGGATTGGAATTGGATACGGTTCGTTTTCGAAAGATTCCTTTGAACGTTCGGATTTTACAGTTAGTCGACTCAGTTCGCTTTAAAATGAATCCCGAAAAAACGGTGCGCGTTTATTTCGAAGACAGTTCGAAGTCTTTGGATCAGCCCTTCCGTCTCGGTCTTGAATTGTCCCGAGACGATTCCATTCCCGGAGGGATGCTCGTTTCGAAAGCGGACATCGGTTCCGATTCGGTTCCGATCCGGGTTCGCAATCAACTTCTTGCGCCGTTCGGTTTCGGACTCAAATACGAAATCGGTTATTTAGAAAAAGAGGATAAACTAAAGTTAGACGCTCTCGAACTCAAAGTCAATCAGGACGTTTGGTTGTCCGGAGCGGGAGAAATCGCGGGAGTTTCCTCCAAGGAACGAAACGTTCAGTTCTCGATTTCCAAATCATCGATTCGTCTAAAACCGCTTTCCGATTTTTTATCCACGATTCCCGGAGTTCCCAAGATGCAGTTGGACGGAGAATTGCGTCTGGCTCCGATCACGATTTCCGGAAAAGACACACGTTTGAAAGTTTCGGCCGATCTTTCCGCAAAGGATTTGTTTGTATCGATCGGCGGAAAAAATCATAGGATTCCCGAACTCAAAATTTTGGCCGATTCCATTCTTCATCCGCTTACGGAAGATTCACCTAACGCCGGTAAGCCGCTTCCCATTTTGGAGAATCTCGAACTCAAACAGTTTCTCGTGACTTACAACGGAATCGGGCTTGCCGCTACGGGAAGTATCACGCGCGGTTCAGAGGTCGATTTGGATCTTGCGGTTCAGAACCTCAATCTGACCGATTACGCGAAAACGCTGAACGGAATTCTCGGATTGCAGATGAAGATCGGCGGAACATTCCATTCTTTGAATGTGAATGGAGCCGTTCAACTTGCGGGGTTTCGGTTTCCGATGGGAAGAGGAAAGTCCGCTCCGATTCCGGTGAATCTGGATTTAAAATCCCGGATTCAATTCGGAAAACCTTTCGTGCCCGACGTCGTCCGTCTGGATTCTTTATCGCTGATCGCGAAAGGGACCGAAGAAAAGGAATCGCTTTCGATTTCAACTCTGGGAAACGTATTTTTGACGAAGGGTTTTCGGATGAATCTCGCTTCCCTCGTTTTAAAAACGGAACTGGATCGTTTGACGCCGACCTTGCCCCTTTCTCTTCGCGAAAGTCTTGTGCCGGTTCGGAACAATCTCGGAAATAAAATCACTCTTACGGGCGCGGTCGATTATTCCATCGTTGACGGAGCGCAGTCGATCTTCGGGAAACTTCTTTTTGACTTACCGGGGATCCAGGTCCGCGATCTCAAGACCGATTTGGACGTAAAGATCGCCAAGGATTCCTCCATCGCGCTGCAGAAGTTCGATCTTACCGCGTTCGAGTCCAAGTTCAGGATGGAAGTCGCGGGAAATCTACGCGCCGCTTCCAAAAACGAAGAGGGAGTTTTCGGAAATCTAATCCCCGATCTGAAAGGAAGCATCGTTTTAAAATCCGAAAAGATCGCCTATCTATTTAAGGGAATCAATTTCGAAGGTTTGTTTGCGATTCAGTTTCGTCTGAAAAATTCCATCGCGAACGGAAGTCTTCTTTCCAAAAACTCTAACTTCGGTTATGCGAACGCGTTTTGTCCGGGAGAGGAATGCAAACTCTATCGGATCGAAGGTTTGAACGCCGAGTTTCCTTTCGTTCACGATCTTTCTTTGAAGACTACGCAGAATCTTATCGAAGGGAATAAGGAAAAGTTCATCAAAACCTACGGAAGAATTCCGGTTCCGAATCTCACGATCAAACAGATCGTCGGCACGCATCCTTCGATCAGCGGAATTCCGTTCGACTACGTGAAACCGAAAAACGGCCAACCGGGTTTGTCGGCGCGCATAGACTACTCGGAGAACTTTCTTAAATTAGAATATTTGAAAGTGTTTACTCTCGACGGTTTGGTGAACGGAAAGGATATTCTCGTAAACGTAGGGGAAGGAAAACCCGAAAAGATGGAGTTTAGTGCGGTCGTTCAAATCAAGGACATCGATCTCAAACAACTTCTTCCCCCGAAAAGCAGATCCAAAATCGACGACGGTAAGATCAAGGCCGACCTCAACGTTTCGGGGAGAAATCTCGCGGATCCGATTCCGAACATCAATTTGTTCTTCAGCGTCTTTCAAATCGGTCAGGACTTCGCAAAAAGCGCGGTGAACATTTTCACCCCTTCGAACGTTTTCACGGATTTTATTTACAACAGCTACGCCGTGGATAAGATCGAAGTCGAGTTATCCAAGGGGCTCGTCTACGCGGTCATTCAGTTTAAACGTTCCATTTTAAATACGATCATCAATTTGGAAAACAGTCAGATATCCCAACAGAGAATGCCTCTCGCGAACTTTCTCAAAAGAGCGAGATCCGAAATCGATACGTATCAGTAAGGAGACCAGGATGAAACCCTCGATTCTCAATCAAAAAAATCTAATATTCTTATCCTTTGTTTCGACCGCTTTTTTTTCGGGTTGTATCATCAAATCCCCGTTGATCACCTTCACACAGACGCAGACTTCCTCCGAAAAACAGATGATCGGAGAGGATCGGATTCTGGAAAAGGACGGATGGCTCATCTCCTCGATTAAGACCTCTTCGGCGGGTTCCGAAATTTGGAAAAAGGATTTTTCCGGAGACAATTACGCGGGAGGAGATAAGAATATTCTAATGTCCTTAAGGGCTCTAGCCTATCTTGCGCCCGAGATCAAAACTTGGAAAGAAGAGGGTTTTTTAGCGGAAGGTCTGGACGGTAAGCTGAGAATCAATCCGGCTTCTTCCGAAGCGGGTATCAAGAACGAACTTTCCAAAAAGGAAGTGAAATCAAGAATCGATTCCTTGATCGCGCTTGCAAACGATCACAGAAACAAGGTCGTATCTTCTCGCGCGGGCGGAGAACGGAAAAGCGCCGGGTCAAAAGAAAGCCCCGAGCAACTCAAAACGCATCTCGAACAAACCTGGTATCGTCTTGTGGAAAAGGGGGAATTCTACGAAAAAACTCCCGGCAAATGGGTGCGGAAGGAATAGTTCCCATGCGATTGACTCTTTCGTTCTTCTGCAGCTTTTTATTTCTCTATCAATGTTCGATCTTTCGCGCTTCCGCTAAGATCAAACCCTTGGAGTTCAATTATTCCTCCATCGCCGTAAACTACTTCACGCCCGAAAACGAAAAGCCCTTTCCTCTTACGGTGCAAAGAGGAAATAACTTATACAACTCGACGACCGCCGACGGAAGATATTTGTTCTATACGACCGGGCAAAAGGGAAACTACGACATTTGGTTTCGGGATTTAAAGAGTTCGATCACGGTTCCGATAACCGAACACCCCGCGCCCGAATTTAAACCGGCGATCAGCCCGAACGGAAAAAAACTGGTCTTCGTTTCCGAACAATACGATTCGTCCGGGGATTTGGTTTTGCTCGAAATGGATCCGAATCTTTGGGCCGAAAAGATTCTCCAGGGGAAACGATTCTTAAATTCGGATTTTATAATATTAACGAATCCTGATTTTGAAGAACCGGGTAAAAAGGATTCTTATACGGACACAAATCCGAGTTTTTCTCCGGACAATCGACACGTAGTCTTCTCATCCGATCGTATGACTCCGGGGGTTCAGAATCTTGTCGTTCTCGACACGGAAGGCGAAAAGCCGATGAAACTTCTGACACAGGAAGGGGGAGATTCTCCTCAGTGGTCCGCGGACGGAAAGTCGATCGTATATCTTTCGTATCACGAAAGTCCGACGGGGGACGTGTATCTTTTGGATCTTGTTTCCGGTGCAAAGACGCGTTTGACCAAGGACGGATATCTGAATTTTTCTCCTTCTCTTTCCTCGGATAAGCGATATTTGTACTATACTTCGATCCGAAACGATTCGAACGGAAACGGACGACTCGACGAAAGGGATAATAGTTTGATCGTTCGTAAGGATTTACAAACGGGCTCTGTGCGTCAGTTGACATCGGGAAACGATTCTTTGTTCGATTCGAAGTTCTCTTCGTTTAACGGAGGTTCGATCCTATTTACGGCCGCATATTATAATACTCTTAATATCTATTTTATTCCCGCTTCCGGTTCCGTTTCCAAAGAAAAGGACATCATTTCCCAATACGAACTCGCTTTGAAATACAGGGATAAACAGAGTTTCGAGGATTTTCTTTTGGCGATCGACGCGATCGAATTTTATTTTTCCGAAGATCCGATTTATCCTTTGATCCGCGCCAAAGCGCTCTTGTTGAAATACGAAGAAGCGAAAGAAACCAGACATACGAATGTCGCCGATTCCGTCAGAAAAGAAATCATAGCTTCCCGTTTGAATCCGGTATCCGGCCTCGGATACGGTTTGTTTCTTGCGGGAGAACGAAAGGCGTCTCCTGCGCTCGCGATCCAAGAGCTTAGAAAATACTACGATCAAATGCGGACCGTTCCTTCCGTAGGAAAGGATCTGCTCGCCTCTCTTTTGGAGGAAGAAGGTGATTTTGCGAGAAAGGCGGGGGACGTGAATCATTCCCTGAAAGTATATGATGAAATTCTAAATCACTATCCTTCGTATTATCGAATTCGGGACATCTATCGAAAATCGGGGGATCTTCAATACAAGGATGCTCCCTCGCACGGCTACAAAATCCCCGAAACGTTTTTTCGGGTGGCCAACGATCCGCAGGCGGGGAAAGAGGATCTTCGGCTTTTGTACGAACAGATCGATCGAGAAGTCGTTCAAGGAAGGAATTTTGCCGAACGCACGAACGCCGCGGAAGTTTCTATCGCTTCCAATTCTTTGGATAAAAAATCGCAGCGGCTCTTTCAATATTTCTTATACGTTAAATCCCTGGGGTTGAACGGAAAGGGTTCGTTCGAAGAAAGTAATTCTTTGTTGAATACTTTTTTGAGCGCTGTTCCCGAAACCGATCCGCTTTTTTTAAAGGGACATCTGTTAAAATCGAACAACTTCAAAGGGCTCGGAGAAGTTCAGAAGTCGTTCGACGAACTCCGCATCTATTTGGAAAAATACGATCCTCTTCTCGGAGTCGATTTGGACGAAAAGGAAATCGAACGTTCCTTTATCTACTTTGAGAACAAGGCGCGGGATCATGATCGTCGCGGAAATTTACAGGACGCCGCCTTCCATTATTTCTATAACACGGAAAACATGTTTCTCGTCAAAAGCAGAAATCTGTTTCTCGAAACCTTATATAAGGAATACGCGGTATATTATCAAAGGATGATGGTCGATTCCGTATTCAAACTCTCCGGATCGTTAAGCGAAGAAAAACGAAAGGCCCTTTTGAATCAACTCGACGTAATCGATATCCGCAGCATTGACCCTCTTGCGGAAGAGGGGCTTGCCTACATCAATCAATACTACAAGATTGCCGTTCCCCGTGCGAGACCGGTTCTGGATTTGGCTACGTTATACGGTTATTCGTATTATCTCGTCAATCGGAGCGTGATTCGGGAAACGTATTATAATACGGCTAACTCGATGACGGCCGCGAGAAAAGAGGAGATCCTCCGGGACTTTAAACAAGCCGAATATGAACTCAGATGGATCATCTTCGCCGATCCTCGATACTACGAAGCCTACCAGCTTTTGGGTTGGATGTATCAATACATCGATATTCTCAAAAACAGAAAATCGGGAGAGGATCAGCCGAACGACGAAGAGAAGTATGCGGGTGTTTATAAAAAATATTTTCCGGAAAAGAATTTCGAAGAGAACATCGAACTTTACAGTCAGGTTCTCGAACTCTTAGGGGAGAATTTCGAAAACAAAAAAGCACTTTCCGATCTGAGGTTGAACCTTGGAAACAATTATTTTCTTTTGAAGAATTATCCGAGAGCCAACGAGCAGTATTCCAAGGTCGATTCGCTTTCCGACTTTATCATCTCCAAAACGCAATTCGAGAACTACCGCCAAAAGGCGATGTTCCTTTTTAACTCCGCACGGTCTTCGATTTACGTGGCAGACTACAAGTCCGCTATCGCAAAACTCAAGGCGGCGTCCGCGTTGTATTTCGAGAACGAATCCAAAAAGACTCTCGTAGGAAAGGACAGCGCGGAAAAGTTGCAGCAATACAAACTCAAGCTGGCCCTATTGTTCACGTTAACCGGTCTTTCTTATATGGAATCGGGAGAATTTTCCAATGCGGTACTTTATTACAAGGACGCATTGTCCTTAAACGGGGACGACGGATGGATCGATCCTGTCAATCTTCACAACGGTCTCGCGCTTTGTTATCAAAAATTAGGAAAATATAAAGTATCATTCTCTCATCTGGAGGAAGCGGACCGGATCGTATCAAAACGAGGCGGAACCGATTGGATTCCGAAAGGAGTCAAACTCACGTTCTGGGATTATTTTTGGGACGTGATTTGGGAAGTCGCGCTTCCCGACGGAGTGCGAATTTCGGGCGAGGGAAGATTTCCGGAAGCGATTTCTCCCAAGTTTCAACCTTTGATGACGAGCGGAATTCGGGTGAACAACCTCATACAATCGATGGAAGCCGAACGGGCGATCGAAGAGATCAACAAGAGAATGTCGTATATCAAATCGAAGGGTTTGGATTCCACTCTTGCAGGTTCTCTGATCCGATCGAATTCGTTGAACGATTTGGGTTATCTTCACTTTAAACGGGAAGAATTTAAGAGCTCGATCGAAAAATACGCGGAAGCCGAGACGTTCGAAACCGAAAACGGTTTCGCTTCCAAGGCGAGAATCTCCTTTAAAAGGGGACTCTATTCCTATTTCGCGCATCTGGAAAACGCGAAAGAGGATCCGAAGTTGGAAAATGAAACTCTCGGACTGGCCGCGGAACGCCTTCTTTTTTCCAAAGGAAAATTCATTCGGGACTGTCTGGGAGATACGAAGAACAGGGAAGACGAGATTCACTCCGAAACCAAAAAATGTATATTACGATTTTATAATTCTTATCCGGATCACGATCCGACGTTGGCCTTGGTTTATTACTATCAAGGAGAACAGGCGTTTCGAATGGGAGACGTTATAACCGGTTTTGAATTGTTCGGCCGCGCCGCGGGCCTTCTGGAAAACCCTTCGATGGTTCCGAAGGAAGTCGTGGGTCTGGCGGGCGATCCGTATTCCAGAAAGGAACGGCTTTTGTATTCGATCAGCCGTTCCTCTTTGTATGTTCGATTGGGTGATACCGAAAAGGCGATCGCCACTTTGGATCTCGCAGCCGAATCCGCAAACGAATTCTATTACGTTCAGGAATGGATCGAGACTCTTGTAACCCAGGCGGAGATTCATAAAAAGGAAAGGAATTTCTCCAAAGCGAGGGAGAAGATCGAACGGGCCGCCGGGCTTTTGATGTCGAACCCGCATTTGATAAGCGAACTTAAGTATTTCGTAATACACAAACTATTTAAAATACAATCCGAAATCAACTTCGAGTCAGGAAGGCCGGCTGACGGATTTAAGAATTTGGACCGCCTGCGCAAACTGAATCTATATCGTCAGTTTGTAAGAATTCCGCACGAATCCGATGATCCGACTTTTACCGTCGAAGTCGCCAAACTGCAGAATCTTCTTAAAAAGCAAAAAACGGTTTATGCCGCGATCCAAAACGCATTGGAAAAACGAGAACGTTCGGAAGCGCTGTTGAAAGAATATCAAACTACGACTCGGAATTTGGAAGCGGAACTCGTTTCGATGATGCGGAAAAATCCGAACCTGGACGGATATCTCGGAATTTTTTCCGAAGAACCGTCCGTATCCGATTTACTGGAAATCGGGGAAGGGTATTTGCGAATCGAAACCGGAAAGGATAAGATACGGATTCACCGAGCGACCTCGTCGCAGGAGGAATGGATCGAGTCGAAGGACGGAGTTGCGGAAGTTTTAAAGCGAATTTCGACTTCGGGAAAAATTCCCTTTTCGACTCAGAAAGTTTGGTTCGTCCAACTCGGAGATTCGATCGATTTGGAAACGGTTCAAGATCTTCTTCCGAAACGGTCCTCCTTGATTTTTCGACCTTCTCATCTAAAACCGTTGCAGGAAAAGGACAGAAGAGTTCTTCGCAGCGCCGCGATCGCGGACGGATCGCCTAACACAGATTCTACGCTTAAGATTCTCAAACTTTCTTCGAACTCCGTCCTTTCGAGACTTCTAGACACGGACTTGATCGTAGGTTCGTTTCCCGATGTTCCGGGAGATAATTCTTTCGGAGAAACGAATTCTTCCTTTCATTTTTCGATCCGGGATTTGTTCCACAATCGAAACGAGATTTCTTCAGCTTTGTTCTACGAAAATCAAAAACCCGATCTCGAAAAAATATCCGAGGTCTACGAAGTGTTAAACGCATCGGGGATTCGGAACGTTTCGATTTGTTTTACGAAGGCCGCTTGTAAAACCGTCGCGCCGGAAAATATTTTAAACGGAGAAGTTGCCGGAAGCGTTCACTTGGGATCGACCGTTCTGCGCAAAAAAGAATCTCCGAAACGAAGCGGAGTTTCCCAGTCGACCGCGAGACAAAGCGAACGAAAGGAAAACGTTCGGGACGCTTATACGCACGCTTACACGGTTCGTTCCTATCAAAACGGAGCCGATCCCGTTCTTTCCGGAGAATTGGATTTACTTCGATTGAAATGGAAGCTTTCTCCCGGAACAAAGATGAAGGAAGTTTACGGAGAACTTTTGAAAAACGCGAAAGAAACTTCGGTCAAGGATTCCGTTTTGTTTTCGGCGCTTCTTACGTGTTATTTGGATCAAACTCTTTCCGATTGCGATTCTTACGATCCCGATGACGTGACCGATGCGGCAAAAAAGAATCTGCTCCAATCCTTGTTTTCGTTTCGAAACGGAATTCCCGTTTTCCCCGCTTCTTTGAAAGTCGAGGAAAGTTTCATATCTCCGTTTTACGATCCTTATTTATATTATAAGAATATTCTAAAATTTGCAAGAACGCTTTACGAGCCGGAAATCGGGGAGTTCGCGGGAAAAATCGCTCTCGAAAACGCAAACGACGCGGAAGAAACCAAAAACGTGGAGGAGATTCTCCAGGGGTTATATGCGCAGAAATACTTTCTGCAAGGCGTGTCCTTTTCCAAAAATCAGATCTACCGCAAGGAAGAATTGTATCTGATTCTATCCGGAAATTGGAAAGAGGCTCTCGAGGTCATAAAGAAAAAAGAGGACGAGGAAGATACGGGAAGATTTAGGGAACGATTGTTCCGTAATTGGAAAAGCGAAATCACGGGCGCTTGGTTTTCTCCGTATTCTCTGTATTCCGAAGTTCACGGAAATTCTCCGAAGCTTTTCGAATCTTTGGATCCGGAGGAAAGAAGCCTTTTGTATCATTTGATCTTGTATTGCGTTCCGTTTCAGGAAAACGAGGAAACCGATCTTCTCGCCGAATCTCTCGTCGACTACGAATGGAACTCGGGCGGCAAATCCCGGGCGCTACGGATGGTTTTGGGTTACGCTCAGGCTTTGCTTTCCAGGGGAGAATTCTCCAAGTCGAAGGATTGGGCGGATCGGATCGGTTCCAAATTCAAAACGGGGAACGATTACAAAATCATATTCAAAGATAAGAATATTCTTTTGAATAAGCTCGAGTTTCTTCAGGGAAAAAATCCGGCGCTTTCCGAAGGGGATGAAAAAACGGAATGGCTGGTTCTCTATGAAAAAGCATCCTCGAAATCTCCGAGCGAGTTTATCGAATTCTTAAATTCTACGATCCGCGCCAAACGCGGAAAAAACTTCAGCGCGAAAGAAAGGACCGAACTTTTGGATTGGATCACCTATCTTCAGAAGCTTTGTTTTAAAAAGAACAACTCGGAAGTATTTTTCGATCTTGCGGTCGCAAAAGATTTTATCTCCTTGGCAAGGTCTTTGATCTTGAACGCGAATCCGGATTATAAGGACATCGGCGTTTTTTCCTCCGTCGCAGAACGACTCAAAGAAAAAATTCCGGCGGATCAGGAATTTCTCGCCGTAATGGATTTGGGGGTTGAATCCTTTTACATCCGTTTTTTAAAGGGCAAGTCCAAAGGAGATCTTGCGTTTAAGGACAACCGAAAACTCAGAGCTTCTTTGTTCCGCTATTTGGAGGAAGCCGGACGCGGCGGTTACGAGGTTTTACTTAGGGAAGAACTCGAGAACGAATATAGGAGAAACATAAAACTTACGAAGAACAAACTCACTTATTTGTATTTGAGCTCGTATCATTTTAGAATTCCCTTGGTGCCGAGAACCGAGGATAAGTTTTATCTTGTCAACGATCCCGAATCGCTTCTTGCTAATCCAGTGTTTTCCATCAAAGAAGAATTCGCTCCGGAATATCAGATTCAATTTTTAACGGGAGTTAGGCCGCAAGAAGGTTGGAAAAAATCCCTCAAGGATTTGGAAGCGTTCGAAGTCGGTTCGGGCAGAATCGGTTCCGATCCGAAAAGCCGTCTTTATATTCTGCAGGAGCCGCTTGAGATCGTCAACCAAGTCAGTCTGAGTTTCGGGGGACGTTCCCTTCCCGAATCGTACGGAACGTTGCGAAAAGGGAATTGGATTTACACTTCTTCCTATCTCGACGAGGAACGTTACGACGTTCAGAACTTCAGGGATTCTTTTTACTGGATCGCTCAGAATTTTCTGAGCCCCGGAGTGATCTTTATCGGAGATCAGACGGACACGGCTCACGTGGATTTTTTAAAACGATTTACCAAACGAAGCGGAACGAGAATCCCTCTTTACATCCGCTTTCAGGAAACGTTAGACGCCATCAAAGAGGCGCATCCGCTCGATCGGGTTTGGAACGGTTATAGACTTTATACGAATAGTTTTATATTAGAAGAATAGAATTTGCGAACGGGATAGGAGCCGTCCTTACCTTATTCGCCGATCCGTAAACCGGTTCTTTCCTTATTCTCCGCGGCTTTCCAGCAGTTTCTTACGTTCCTCTTTGGAGAGATTTACGAGAGTTCTCATTCTTTCGTGAAACTTGGCGAAGTCGCCGCCGGTCTTTTCGAATTCCTTTTTAAAAAAATCCGTGCCGGAATGATACCGAAGATAACCCACGAAGTCCTCGTTGTTCCAGTTTTTTGCGGCGAGTTTTTCAACCTCAAACGTTTTGAATTCTTCTTTTGCAAGAAGAAGCGATTCCTTGAACGCGTCGAATATTTTCTTTTTCCCCTCGAGTTTTTCGGAATCGGACGCACCTGTGGCGTATAAGCTCTTGAGTTTGTCCGCGGTTTCCACGAGTAGTTTTTTGAGCTTTTGGGATTCTTCCTTATGAAGGAGAATCTGCTTTTTGATCGGGCTATCCTTTCCTTCGATCGATTCCAGATAACGGAACGCGCCTTCTTCCTCGACGAAACTCGCATAACTTTCATTAAACGAAGAATCCCCCGGAAAATACACGGTCGCGTGCGCCATTTCGTGAAACACGAGCGAGGCGATCTCGTGCGGCTTCCCGTCCAGCTGCGAGGAAAAGATCGGATCTTCGAACCAGCCGAGCGTGGAATATCCGGCCGTGATTCGAATTCTCGTATCGAATCCTTTTTCTTTGAGTTCTTTTTCCTCTTCCTTCGCTTTTGCTAAATCGAAGTAGCCCTTGTAAGGAACCGTGCCCGCGATCGGAAACCACCAAGTATAAGATTCCAATTTCAAAGGATAACAGGCTGCTACGTGCCAGCCCAATTCTTCCCGATCGAGTTGAACATACGACTTGAACCCGGCCGCCGGATCGAGAGCCAATTCTTTGATTCCGTATTCGCGGAAACTTTCGACGGATTTAAGTTTTTCTTTTACGTCCGGTTGTGTGTTCGGGTCCTGCAATACGGATTCGATCGACTTTCGTTTGAGTAGAATGTCGAGTTGCCCCGTTCCCAAATGCCAGAGATAACCCGCACAACCTTGCAGAGCGAAACAAAGAAAGACTAAGAATCCGATTCTTCCTATTTTCAAAGCGCTTTTGAATTTACGGTTGTTCTTCGTATTGAGAGAATTGAAGTTAGGTTCTGACATGGAATTTTTACGCTCGCTCCCGAAGGTAGTCTTAATCAACGGAATTCTTTTTAGCATTTTGATTGCGGTTCTGATTTTTCCCAAGGATTGTTCGTTGTCTTCTCTTTTCTCCGGTAAACGTCCGATCAGCCCCGGCGAACAAAAATCCGCGATCGAAATTCAGAATTCATTCCGCAACGTTTATCATCTTGTAAAGGATTCCGTCGTCTCGATCCGAACGAAAAAGAGCGAATCGATTTCCAGTCCGTATCACTACTTCGATTTTAGAAACGAGAGATTGGCGTCTTTCGGAAGCGGATTCTTCGTGCATGAAAAAGGTTATATCGTCACGAATTATCACGTGATCGAAGGCGCGGAAAGCATAGAAGTCATCACTTCGAACGGAAGCGTTCACTCCGCGAAATACGTGGGAAGTCACGAACGAGCGGACATCGCACTTTTAAAAATCCGGGAAGGTTCCGGTTTAAAGCCGATCGTCTTCGGCGACTCGGATCAAATCGAAGTAGGGGATTGGGCGATCGCGATCGGTTCTCCCTTCGGTTTAGAACGTTCCTTCAGCGTCGGAGTCGTCTCCGCAAAATACAGGGAAGATTTGGACGAGACCGGTCAGACGCATATCCAAACCGACAGCATGATCAATCCCGGGAGCAGCGGCGGCCCGCTTTTGAACATCTATGGAGAAGTCATCGGAATCAACCGTTTGATCCGAAGCGAAACTGGACGGAACTCCGGCATCGGTTTTGCGATTCCAAGCAACTATGCGTTGAAGATCATTCGTATGATCGAGTCGAATCAAGGCAGACACATTCGACCTGCGATTCTCGGAGTGATGGCTACCGTCCCGCTTCCCGATCACAGGATCGCATTGGGGATTCCGGAATCTTGGACGGGAGTTCTTGTCTACGACATGGACCCGCAATCTTCGGCGGAACTTGGCGGAATCAAACGTTACGATTTTATTCTCGAGGCGAACGGAACTCCGATTAAAAATATTAATGATCTGCGCGAACAGGTTGGAATAGTGGGATTGGGCGGCAAGATCAAACTCCGCATCTATCGGGAGAAGGCGATGCTCGAACTTCCGATTAAGCTGATTCAGAAATAAGTAGAATAGAATTTTTAGAGGAAAAAGAAAGACGGGATGAGAAGAAACATCGTTCACAGCGGAGCGGACGCTCTGATCTATGAAATCAGACAGATCGTAGCCGTCGCAAAAAAACTGGAGGCTCTCGGTCTTCAGATCACGTATGAAAACATCGGTGATCCGATTCAAAAGGGAGAAACAATTCCCGATTGGATGAAAGAGATCGTTTCCAACCTCGTATTGAAAGACAAGTCTTGGGCCTACACGGCCACGCAAGGTTACGAACCTACCCGCACCTTCCTCGCCCAGAAAGTGAACGAAAGAGGCGGAGCGCAGATCACCGCGGACGATCTTTTATTCTTCAACGGACTCGGCGACGCGGTCGCGAAGATTTTCGGTTTTATGAGAAGGGAAGCCCGCGTTCTCGGACCGAGCCCCGCGTATTCCACGATTTCCTCCGCGGAAGCCGCGCACAGCGGGTACGAACACCTAACGTATAATCTTTTACCCGAACACAATTGGATGCCCGATCTCGAGGATATCGAGAACAAGGTGCGTTACAACGATTCTATCGCGGGAATTCTTTTGATCAACCCGGACAATCCGACCGGCGCAGTATATGATAAAACCTTAATGAAGAAGATCGTAGCCATCTGCGAAAAATACGATCTCATGCTGATCTGCGACGAAACCTACGCGCACGTGAATTATTCGGATCACGGTCCCCTTCATCTTTCGGAAGTCATCGGGGACAAGGTTCCCGGAATGGCGTTACGATCCATATCCAAAGAATTTCCTTGGCCGGGCGGACGCTGCGGTTGGCTCGAAATTTTCAACAAGGACAAGGATCCGGTCTTCAGCCGTTACGTAAAATCGCTGTTAGACGCCAAGATGCTCGAGGTTTGTTCCACCACTTTGCCGCAAATGGCGATTCCGGAAGTGTATTCTCATCCGGAGTTTATTCCGCATTTAAAACGGAGAAACGAGAAGTTCAAAAAACGCGCACACGCCGCGACCGAATACTTCGCGGGAATAAAAGGGGTAAAGGTCGTCGAGCCCAAAGGCGCGTTTTATCTGACCGTGGCGTTCGACGACGGAGTTCTGAATTCGAAGATGAGGTTGAAGGTGGAGAATCAAAAGGCGGACGAGTTCATCCAGCCGCTTCTCGGCTCTGCCGCAAATGATCGAAGATTCGTGTATTATCTGCTCGCTTCCACGGGAATCTGCGTGGTTCCTTTGTCCGCCTTCTGCACGTTAAAGGACGGATTTAGAGTGACTCTTCTCGAGGAAAACGAGGAAAAGTTCGACTGGATCTACAAAACTCTTCGCGATAAAATTACGGAGTACATCGCTTCCGCCTAACGTCGGTTGGAAAAGGAGAATGGGGACTCGAGTTTGAAAGAGCCGCTGCGCATCGGACTGATGGATTCCGGTATGGGCGGCTTGTCCGTTCTTAAGGAAATTCTAAAATATCAAATTCCGCTTGAAGTCGTATATTACGGAGATCTAAAGAATAGTCCGTACGGCGAAAAGGACGCTTCGGCGATTCTGGAGATCGTACGAAACGTTTGTATTCGATTGCAAGAGGAGAACGTTGCGGCGATTCTACTCGCGTGTAATACCGCGACTTCCGCTGCGGCTGAAACGCTTCGAAAAGAATTTACGATCCCGATTTTCGGAATGGAACCAGCAATCAAACCGGCGATCCAACAAAATCCCGGAAAAAAAATCGCTCTTCTGGCTACTCCCGTCACGCAAAGAGAAGAGAAACTGCAGAAGCTCAAAAAGGAATTAAGAGCGGAAGAATTGATCCTCCCGGTTTCTTGTCCCGGATTGGCCGGTCTCGTGGATCAGGGAAAATTCGACGAGGCCGAAAAATATCTCGAACCGATTTTGAAGGATTTGAAAGAGAAGGATGTAGACAATCTGGTGTTGGGCTGCACGCATTACGTTTTTTTAAAGCAAATCATTGAAACGAATTTTCCGGGAGTGAAAATCTACGACGGAAACGAGGGGACGGTTCGGCATCTTTTGAATTCTCTGCAAGTTGCCGGAAAGATCGGAGACGCCGTTTTTGATTCTTTGCAAACGGATGTAACGATGCAGAATTCGAGTCATAACGGTTTGCAATCCGCCTCTCTTACATACAAGCTCCTCTTAAACAGCGAAGATCCGTTCCATTCTACGCTTGCGTCCGATCTTTTGGGATCGCGAACCAGAGCGTAACTTTGTCCGCATCCTCTTTTTTCGGGAAAAATTCTTCCGAGGCACAGTCGCTCCTGGAAGGAATCGTTCGAAAAGATCCCAAGTCGCTCGAAAAATTTTACGATCTCTACGGATCGCTCCTTTATTCCGTAATTTATAAAATTCTAATGAACCGCGAAGAAGCCGAAGAAATTCTCCAGGAAGTATTCACGATTTTGTGGAACAAGGCGGATCAATTCAAGCCGGAACGATCTTCTCCCTTGACTTGGTTGACTACGATTGCGCGTAACGCGGCGGTTTCCAAGTTGCGTTCTTCCGATTATAAGAATCGAAAACAAAGCACGGAGTTTCGGGAAATATTTACGGAAAAACCAGGCGTCGCCCGGGATTCCGTTTTTCAAGCGGCCATGGATTCTTCGTTGCTGACTCGTGTTCGCGAGGCGGTCGCTTCTTTAGCTCCGGAAATTTCGGTTCTTTTGCAGGAAGCGTATTGGAGCGGACTCAGTCAGAGCGAAATCGCTGAAAAATACAAACTTCCTTTAGGAACGGTGAAGTCGCGGATTCGAACGGGACTTTTGGAATTGCGAGACAAACTCAAGGATTGGTCGTAAAAGGATTGTGGTGAGGGATTTTGTGGTAGTTCCTACGGATTTTGCCGTAACACAGAGCGCGCCCCGCCCGGATTTTGGGTGGTGGGGTGAGGTGGCGGGAGTAGTTCCGCAAATTTTCCTCTATCAGAAAAACCTCCTGTATTCCAGCAGAATTCATGAATCTTGTCGGAACTTTACAAATTTGCGAAAAAAAAGAATCCGAATTCCCTTGCCGAACGTATAGAAAAGTAGGGTGATAGAAATATGACTTCGCACTCCAATCCGGAACCGAGAGAACGCTGGGAGGATTTCGTTTTTCCGAACGAGGTCTTTGATCCTTCTCCCACGAATGCGGAACTCGAAGAAATTTTTCATTTACAAGCGCTTTCTTCTTTAAACGAGATCCTACCCGAATCTTCCGTAAGAGATACGATCATATCCTCCTTCCTTGTGGACGGAACTCCGGCCGAAGACTTCCTCTTTGTCCGAGACGGCGAAATCTCTCTCTGGAAAAAGAGTCCGTTCGAGGGAGTGGAATACAAAATTCTCAACCACGATACAAAGCGACAAACCGTAACGCTCATGATACGGATGGAACCGAACGCGGTTTTTCCAGCGCATTCTCATAGTAGCGCCGAGGATTGTCTTTTGATAAAAGGCGACTTAAACATCGCGGGAGCTACGATGCAAGCCGGAGATTTCCACAGGGCGAACGCGGGATCCAAACACAAAAAATTCACCACCGCGTCCGGCGCGGAATTTTTGATCGTAACGGGAGAATCCGACTTCTCCGCATCCGGGAAATTTTTTTCCTAATTTTTAAAAGCGCTTTCTTTGGAAATAAATTTCCAAAAACCGTTTTTCTTTTTTTGAAATAAATTTCCTAACTTTCCTCTAAAAATTCGATCCGTTTTTTTCGAACTAGAGTATAATACGAAAACTCCTCCATAGAGGATTCATCTCGGAGTAACTATGATCCGTTTACTAACAGCGATCGCTGTTCTTTCTCTTTGCACGGTTTGTAAACGCCAAGCGGCCGAAAGTTCCGACGCAGTCGTTACCTTTCTCAAAGGAAAGGCTTCCGTCGTCGAAACAGGAAAGGAACTTTCTCCGCTCGCAAACGTGACCGAAAAACAATCCGTGAAAACCGATGCCGATGCGGTTTTGGATCTTACTTCCAAACTGGGAAGTTTCCGTCTTTTGGGGGGAAGCACGGCGACCTTGGCGGAACTCAACGCGGATAGCGCTTCCTTTCAAGTGAGCGAAGGAAACGTTTTGATTAAGGCCGGCAAACTCGCGAAAGGCCAGAGCCTGCTCGTCGACACTCCTACCGTTGTGGCCGCAGTTCGCGGAACTCAATTTTGGGGAAGAGTGAACGGCAAAGACGAATCGGGAACCTTTGCGGTTCGTGAAGGAGCCGTCGAGATCACCCGTAAATCCGACAACGCAAAAGTTTTGATCGAAGCCGGACAAGCCGTGGATTTAAAACCGGGCGATACGAATCTGAAAGCAAGAACGGCCGCAAAAGAAGAATTAGCCGCAATGGAGCAGATCGACCAAATGAAATGATTTCCTGAATTCCCGAATCTTCGTCCTTAAGTGCCGGATTTCCCTTAAGAGTCCGGTTTTTTTTTGTGTGCAGGGATCTCCTATTTCTCAAGCTATTCCTAAAAAAGAGTCGGGACTTTGGGAATGGAAGAAAAGATCACATACAAAAGTGCGGGTGTGGACACTGAAAAAGGACAAGAGTTCGTCCGAAAGATCAAACAAAACGTGGAATCCACACACGGCCCGAGAGTTCTCGGCGGCCTCGGCGGTTTTGCAGGAGCCTACGACGTCAGCGTTCTTAAAAAATACAATCAACCCATTCTACTTTCCGGAACCGACGGTGTCGGAACAAAAATCGAACTCGCTCGTCTTTTGAATACCTTCGACACGGTGGGAATCGATCTCGTCGCGATGTGCGTAAACGACATTCTTGTCTGCGGGGGAGAACCTCTTTTCTTTTTGGATTATATCGCCTGCGGAAAACTCGATCCCGAAAAAATGGAAAAGATCGTCGCGGGTATCGTTCACGGATGTAAGTTGTCCAACGCTTCCTTGCTCGGAGGAGAAACCGCGGAACATCCCGGTACGATGAAAGAGGACGAATTCGATCTCGCGGGTTTTGTGGTCGGCGCGGTGGAAAAGGATCAGATGATCGACGGTTCTTTGATTCGTCCCGGAGATAAAATCTTAGGACTCGAATCCAGCGGTCCTCACAGCAACGGTTTTTCACTCATTCGAAAACTTCTCTTAAAGGATGGAAAACATCTTCCTTCCGATCCGGAACAAGTCAAGTTTCTCAAAGATTACGCGCTCAAACCGACGCGCATCTACGTTTCCAGTATATTAAAACTTCTGCAAAAAGTTCCCGTAAAGGGAATGGTGCACATCACGGGCGGAGGTTATCAGGAGAATGTTCCGAGAGTTCTTCCTGCCGAATCGCAGGCGAAGTTTTTCAAGGACAAGATTCCTTCCGGATATTTTTTCGAAAAAATCAAAAAGGACCACAAACTCGACGAACTCGAATTGTTCGCGACCTTCAACATGGGAATCGGTTATATGCTCGTCGTTTCCGAGGAAAACGTAAACTCAGCCAAGGAGTTTTTGGAATCCACGGGAGAATCCGTTCATCTAATCGGTGAGATCGTCTCCGGTAAGAAAGAAGAAGTAATCTTCGTCTAACAGCACATCTATGATCACGATCGCGGAACTTCTTCGATCCAGGGTTTTGGTTCTTTCCAAAAAGAATCCCTTTATGCTTTCGAGGCTCACGTTTTTTTATCTGATCCTCGGAGTTGCGGGCGGACTTTTTTCAGCCGCGTTTTGGATGCTCTTGGAATATCTCATCCGTTTCGCGTCCGCGGTTTCCGGCGTTTATACGGTTCCGTTTATGGCCGTCTGCGGTTTGCTCGTCGGACTCATCATTCATCTTTTGGGAGAACCCGGAGAAATCTCATTAGTAATCGATAATATACGGTTTCGCGGCGGAAAACTCGAAGCGAGTCAAAATCCTTCCATGGCTCTTTCCTCTTTGTTGAGCATCTCGGCGGGAGGAAGCGCGGGACCGGAGGCGCCTCTCGTACAAATCACCGGTTCATTCGGAAATTGGTTCGCGGAAAAACTTAGACTCACGGGAGAAGAATACAGATCCATGACGATAGCCGGAATGGCCGCCGGTTTTACCTCCCTTTTCGGTTCCCCGCTCGGGGGCGCGTTATTTGCGCTTGAGATTCTGCAACACAGACACGTAGTCGAATACTATAAGGCTCTTCTTCCCGCGTTCTTATCCAGCACCTCGGCGTTTTTCGTATTTCTTTGGATGACGCACGCAGGTTTGCAGCCTACCTGGCAGTTTCCGCAATACGTTCCCGGAGACATTCAAGATTTCTTATATGCACTTTTGCTGGGGGGGATCGGCGCGGCCTTGGGCTGGATGTTTCACGGATTGTTCGTCGCAAGCCGTTGGGCGTATTCTAAAATTCCCGGACCGATCTATTGGAAAACCTTGTTGGGCGGTCTCGTATTGGGTTTGATCGCTTGGCAGATTCCGTTGACCCGATTTTTCGGCCACGATCAGCTCAATCAGATCGTGGAAGGAAAATTCACTCTCCTCTTTTTGGTCGCGCTGATTTTCTGGAAGACGTTCGCGATTACGACTACCGTTTCCACCGGATGGAGAGGGGGAATCATCATTCCTCTGTTTTTTCTCGGAGCCTGCGCCGGAAAACTTTTGTTCGGAATTCTTCCGAGCGAAAACGAATCCTTTCTAATGATCTGTCTGATGGCGGCCGTAAATTCTTCCGTAACCAAAACGCCGATTTCGACCACGATTTTGTTGTCCGAACTGACCGGACTTTACAGTTTTACTCCGGTTTTGATCGCGAGTTTAAGCGGATATTTTCTATCTCCGAAAGAGCCGTTCATCAAAACGCAAGGGAAAGAAGGTTAGGATTTCGATCGCGTTTCAATTTAGAGATTGGACTGATTCGGATTTTTGAATATTTAAAATTTAGAATGTTTTGGAACTATGCGTGTGACAATTTCTTCCGTTCGCTTTCGAGCGATATAAGGCCTGATCCGCTTCTTCGATGATTTCCGACGCACAATCGGCGTACGGGGATTGATCCGTCTGTTTTCCGAAATCGAGGGTCGAGATCCCCGCGCTGATCGTGATCGGAGTGTTTTCCCAGGATTGTTTTCGAACCATCGTCACCAATCGTTCCGCCACTTCGATCGCCTTTGGTTCGGGCATATCGGGCAAGGCGATTACGAATTCTTCTCCCCCGAATCGGGCTAAAAGGTCGCTTACCCGCAGCGTTTCGGTAAGAACACGGGCCAATCCTACGAGAACTCTATCTCCCGCTGGATGACCGAAGCGGTCGTTGTATTCTTTGAAATGATCGACGTCGATCATGATTAAGGAAAGAAATCCCTTCTTTCTACGAGCGGCTTCGATTAAGAATTGCAACTCTTCGTTGAAGGTTCTTCTGTTTTTTAATTTCGTAAGGGGGTCGGTGGAGGCTTGTTCGAACAATCGATCGTTTGCGTTCTTCAATTCGGCCGCGAGCTGATTGAGCTTTCGATTCGACTCCACGATTTCGGTGATGTCTCTTCCGATCGCATAAATCAAACCGGCGGATCGATCCGGGAACGCGGTCCAGGAAAAATTCTTATAGTTTCCGTCGGAGCAACGATATCGGTTTTGAAACGATAAAATCGGAATTCCTTGTATGAGTTCCTCGATTACCTTGTAAGTCGGTTCCACGTCCTCCGGATGCAGGTAAGAATAAGAATTAAACGCCAGCAATTCCTCGGTCGCCCAACCGAACGCTTTTTGAAAGGAAGGATTGATCTTGAAAATGTATCCGTCGATTTTAGCGATGCAAAGCATATCGAGAGAATAATCGAAAAACTTTTCGATGTCGTATTTGATTCCGTTATACATATCGTTATCTTTTTTCTCGAAACCCAATTCGTTTAATGATCGGTATTTTACTGGTAGAAATAAGAATATTAAAGAAAAAAACGGAATCGAGTTTATTCGGAGATCAAAGAATATATTCGATTTATAGAATATCATTCATCGCCCATTCGTTTTTATAAAAACGAATAATGCTGATCGGGGATTCTTGTTCCTCTTGGGCTGAATTTTGAAAAATTTATCCTTTGATGCACTGTCTTTATGCTTCCGAGTGGCTATGAGTCGCCCGATTTCTTCCGGTTGCTTTCGAGACGTAAAGGGCTTTGTCTGCATTTTCTAAAAGTTCTTTCGCGTCGAACGCATGGTTGACTTCGTTTAACATCGGTCCGGTTGTTGCAGCACCGATGCTGATCGTTATACTCCTGTTTTCCCAATCGAATTTTCTGATTGTGGAGGTCAATTTTTCGGCCACTTCGATCGCGCGCGTTCGCGACGTGTCGGGTAGAGCAACGATGAATTCTTCTCCTCCGTATCGGGCCAGCGTTGCGTTTTTTGGAAGAGTTTCGGTGAGTAACTTGGCGAGATTTACTAATATCGCATCTCCCGCCGGATGACCGAATTTGTCGTTGTATTCTTTGAAATGGTCCACGTCGATCATGAGCAAAGAAAGATGACTTTTATGATTTTGAGCGTGATGCATCAGATATTGAAGTTCTTCCGTAAAGGCTCTTCGATTTTTCAATTTTGTCAAAGGATCGGTCGTGGCCTGCTCAAACAATCGATCATTGGCTTCCTTCAGTTCGGATGCGAGTTGACTGATCTTTTGATTCGACTCGATCGTTTCGGTGATGTCTCTTCCGGTAACATAGACCAATCCCGCTTCTAGATCCGGATATCCGGTCCATGCAAAATGTTTATAACTCCCATCGGTGCAGCGAACCCGATTTTGGATGGAAGTTCTCGGAATGCCTCCGTCCAATTTTTCGAATTCCATTTTAATCATATCCTGATCGTCCGGATGCAGCAGATGAAAGGGAGTTTTTCCGAGAAGTTCCTCTTCGGTCCATCCTAGGATTCTGTGGAACGAAGGATTCACCGAGATGACCGTTCCGTCCAGTCTTTGGATCGAAAATAAATCCAGGGAATACTGGTAGAATTTTTCTAGATTGTATTCCTTTTGATAACCCATACGCACCTTCCTGAAAAGATTTTTCCAAATTGTTAAGCGAAATCCTTTGTATGGAAGCCGGTTCTTTTCGATGGAGGAAGAACTGGATCTTTTCGATTACAAGGATTGGCTTTCGGATGCGATTCGAGAACTGTGAGTCGTCCGATCTCTTCCGCACATCTTAGAATGATACAAGGCCCGGTCGGCGGATTCTATCAGATTCATAAGATGAACGTTGTTTTCGATCCGGGATTTTTGATTTCCGGAGAGGGTGGAAACTCCGATGCTGATCGTTACGGATCTTTTTTTCCAGGGGAATTCACGGATGATTTGAAGAAGCCGTTCCGCGATTTGGCTCGCGGCCGTTTCGGAAGTATCGGGCATGGCGACGATGAATTCCTCCCCTCCGTATCTTGCGATCACGTCGTGTTGGCGGAGCGTTTGGGTCAACAGTGAAGAAAGGTCGATCAAAACCTGATCTCCCGCGAGATGCCCGAATTGATCGTTGTAGTCCTTAAAGTAATCCACATCGATCATCAGAAGCGAAAGGGAATGTCCTTTGGTGAGAGATTGATGAACGATGCAGTTCATTTCCTCGTTGAACGCTCTTCTGTTTTTAAGTTTTGTCAATGGGTCGCTGTAAGCCTGTTCGAACAATTGGTCGTTCGCTTCCTTGAGATCCGCAGCGAGTTGATTGACCTTTTGATTTGTTTCGACGAGTTCGGAAATATCCCGTCCCGTCACATAGATTAAACCCGCCTTTAGATCGGGAAATGCGGTCCAGGCGAAGAATTTATAGTTTCCATCCTTGCAACGGAATCGGTTTTGAAAAGAAAGAGTGGGAAGTCCCTGATTTAATTTTTCGAATTCCTGAAAGGTAGCTTCTTCGTCGTCCGGGTGAAGAAGATGAAACGGTTGTCTGCCGACGAGTTCCTCTTCCGTCCATCCGAGAACGCGCTCGAACGAAGGATTTACTTGCAAAACGGTGCCGTCCAAACGCTGAATCGACAGCAAATCCAGACAATTGTTTACAAGTTTTTCCAGATCGTATTCTTTTTCGAAATTCATCCTTGGCCTTCCTTGAATCGCATCCCATTTATTATCGGAAACATATTCAAAAAATGTAATCCTTTTTGTGCTCTCACTTTTACAACGTTTCGAGCGCGGCTTTTTTCATAAATTACTATGTGTTTTTCACCCTTTTTTTTGCTTCCATTTAGAAGCGTTCGAAACCGGCTCCTTTTTTTTAAAGTCGCGGTCTTTGCGTCGAATTTCTTTGTTAGGCGATTCTGGATACGGAGGTTTTGACAAAAATGCTTTTGATTTTTATTTTGAATAATCTAAATTTTAAATATGACTGTTAATTTATAGGATGATTTATTTTTAACGAATGAGATTTCAAGTAAACAAGAAAGGAACGAAGTCGGTTTCCGCTTTGATCTCACATTCTGAAGATTTAGGATGATAGGAACTGGTTGGATTTAGAGCGCGACTCATAACTCTAAAAGAAACGGCTGTCAAGTTCCTAACGTTTGTGAGAGTTCCCACACATTGCGTTTCTGGCACAGAATTTCATAGATTCGCTTCTATTTCTTTTTGTGAGAGTTCCCACATCTAAGGTCTTTAGACTCGCTCTTAGAAACGGGTTGATTCGGAGTGGAAAATGGCGGCCTAGGCTCGCCATTCTCCATTTTACTTACTGTTCGACGCAGAGAAGATTTAAGTTTGCGTTACAGTTCCACGTATCTACCGTAAACGCTCCTCCGGGAACATCGTTCGGATTGGTCGAAGTCGTGTTTCCGGCTTGCCCTGCATTGTTTCCGTCGTTGGAAGCCCACGCGTTGCAATCGGATGCAACTTCCCAAGGAAAGGTTCCCGGACCTCCGTTGAAACCGTTCCAAAAGAACTTCTGCGCTCCCGCATCGATTCCGTTTGCAAGGTTTGCGGTGACGGTCGAGTTTGCGTTGGTCGTAAACGTAACGGTGGTTCCGTCGCTTCTTCGATATTGTTTATTCGGATACAAGACCCAATCGATCAGACCCGGACTTCCGTCTCCGGCAAAAACGACTTCGCGGACGTTAAAAGAAACGAGCAACGCTTTATACGTTCCGTTTAAACCGCTTGGTCTTGCGGCCATACATTTTGCGTCGGCTCCCGCGATTCCGCCTAAGTTTCCGTTGTAACCGGCGCCGTTGTTTGTCGCAATAAACGTCCTGCAAAACGAAGCGTCTTTGCAGGAGGGCGCCGTTCCTATCGCGCCGCTTGCGGATCCGAGAAGAAGAAAAAGAAGACTTGTGTCGTCTTTCTTTTTGTCTTCGCAGGAGCAAAGAGTCGCTGCGATCGTTCCCGTCAGCAGAGTAAGAAAAATCTTTTTAAACATTGTATGTCCTTTGTTTGTAGTCGGTTCGTCTTCGGCCTATCTTACTCTAATCTTTTTATTTTTCACGGGAACGAAACAGAGCCGCAAACGAATCCGAATCTAGAAACCGGACTTCGCTTAATAATTTTCAGCATTTGGAAATAATTTTATGAAACAGGCTTCCATGTGAATGAAACATCCGCGGATTGTAGCGAAACGTTTTCGGTTTGTTATCCGTTTGAATGGAGTATTCGTAAAATTTAATATTCCGTTTATAATATGACAGACATTTGTTCGTAGGTTCGAGCGCGTTGTCATTCTTTTGGGGAATCCGGAAACGGTTTGCGGATTCAGGATAAAAACGTTGAAAAAAAGAATCGTTCCGATTGTAAGCTTCTACCGTTTACGAAGATTCCCGATTCGGAGGAAGTTTGGAAAGATTCGCTACTCCGCCGGTTTTCGACCATTTCCCCGATTGACAGTCTTGGTCGGAGTTCCGACATTGGAACCATCCATGGGGAAAATCCAAGAACTCAGTCCGGAACTCATCAATCAAATCGCCGCCGGCGAGGTCATCGAATCCGCGCATTCCGTCGTGAAAGAGCTGATGGAAAATTCCATGGACGCGGGTGCGACTCAAGTGGACATCGAATCCAAGGACGGCGGTCTCTCCTTGTTGCGGATCACCGATAACGGTTCGGGAATCGCTCCCGAAGATTTGGAACCTGCGTTAAAACGACATGCCACGAGTAAGATCCGAGATTATAAGGATCTTGAATCCGTTTTGAGTTACGGATTCCGCGGCGAAGCGCTCGCTTCCATCGCGTCGGTATCCCGCCTAACGTTGGAAAGCGGAACCAAGGATCAGAAAACCGCTTGGAAGATCCGTTCGACCGGAGGAACGATTTCCGATCGAGAAGAAATTCCCGGATTTACGGGAACGAAAATTCTCGTGGAAGAACTTTTCTTTAACACTCCCGTCCGCAGAAAATTCCTAAAGTCGATCCGCTCCGAAGATAAAAAGATCCGCGACCGCGTAACGACGCAAGCGCTTGCGAGAGAAGACGTTCGCTTTCGTCTTTTTCAAGACGGAAAGGAAGTGTTCGTTCTTCCTTCCAGGGAAAATAAAAAGGATCGGATCATCGATCTGTTCGGGGAGAATTTCCGGGATCATCTTTTGGAAGTGAGTTTGGAACGGGGCGGAATCAAAGCCTACGGTTATATCAGCGATCCCGATTTTTATAAATCGAATCGGACCGGACAATTCATCTTCATCAACGGAAGACCGATCGAAATCAAGTACAGCTCCGTTCTTTTAAAAAAAGCGTATGACGAACTGCTTCCTCCGAATGGACATCCGTATTGTTTTTTATTTTTCGATATCGATCCTTCCCGAGTGGACGTTAACGTCCATCCAGCCAAAAAAGAAATCCGCTTTTTGGACGAGGAAGGTTTCAACGGATTTTTTCTCACTCTCATTCAAAAGGAATTGCGATCTAGCACTCCGGTCAGTTTTTTAGAATTGAAAAAACGTCTTTTAAGACCGACACCCGATGCGTTTAAAACGAGTTCTTTGTATCAAGCGCATTCTTCTTCCCGAGCGCAGGAGAGTCCGCTGCTCAGTCGAGAGTTGTTCAGCGAAATTCCCAGACAGGAAGGTTTCGATCTGGAAAGAATGGGACCGGGAGCTTCTCTTTCGGCGCTTACCGACGAACGGGTGAAACATTCTTCCTTTGTTCCGAAAAAACACTTCGGAGTTCTATTCGAAACGTTTATCCTCGCGGAAGCGGAAGACGGTTTTTACATCATCGATCAACATACGGCGCACGAACGAATCCGATACGAAGAAGTTCTTCGAAAACTAGAAAAGAAGAATTACGGAATCCAGCCGCTTTTGACGCCGATTCGAATCGACGTTTCCAAACAGGAACAGGAAGAAATTTTAAACCGACGTAAGGAATACGAAGAAGTCGGAATTCACCTCGATCCGCTCGGGGAGGACAGCGTGGTTCTTCGGGAAATTCCGGCTTATATGGAACCGGGAGAGGAAAAGGAAATCATTCTCGATTTTCTAAACCGAACCGAAGGAAAGGAAACCACCGAACCCGAGTTATACGACTTGATGGCAAAGTGTGTCGCCTGCCGTTCCGCGATCAAAAAAGGGGATCAGCTTTCGGATCCGATCCTCGCCGAAATTTTAAACAGACTGAGTTATTGCGAAAATCCTTCCCGTTGTCCGCACGGAAGACCCACCTTAGTAAAGTTGAGCAGAGATGACCTCGAAAGAATGTTCCACAGAAAATGAAGAAATTCCCGGTAAAGAACCGGATAGAGTCGTTCGAAAATTATTCCGTCAAACGTTAGTCGGAATCGTGATTCTCGTATTGGGAGTCGTGTTCTTGGCGCGCGTGTTTCCCGAACCCGTCCTTGCCGTTTCACAAAAGTTCATAGACATCACCGGAGTGTTCGGAGTCGGGATCGGCATTCTACTTGCGGATTCCCTGCACGTATTCATTCCGCCCGACGTCTTTCTGATGATCGCCGTTGCGGGAAAGTTGAATTCGATTTTAGTCATCGCATCCGCTTCGATCGGAAGTCTCATCGGAGGAACGATTTCGTATCTTACCGGGAGAATTCTTCTGCCTAAGATAGAAGGAATCGCGAGCTTCGTCAAAAAACACGAACAAAAGCTAGAACACTATCTGCATCGATACGGTTTTTGGGCCGTGGTCTTGGCCGCATTGACTCCGCTTCCGTATTCCTGGGTTTCTTTGGCGGCGGGCGCGATGAAAATGAGATACGTTTTGTTTTTTCAGGGTTGTCTTTTTCGAATTCCGCGTTTTATAGTATTCTATTATCTGATTCAATTCGGTTGGGTCGGAGGCGGAATGTGAGCCGTTCGGCTTGCAAACGCAGTCCAATCGAATGAAAGAATTTTTGGTTCAAGGTTAAACTCTTGGAAACGAATCAACCCAATCTATTTCCGAAAACGAGAGAAGAAGTCATCCGAGAGAATCTGGATCTGTTCGATCTTCCGATTCGGATCCAAGCCCTGATCGAAAACGTTCTGCAGGGAAATATCCGGGAACAATCTTTGGTTTGTTGTCACAGCGCCTGCGACGTCTGCAACGCGACGATCCGAACCTGTCTTCGAAAAATCAAAAACGAGTTGGAAGTTTCTTGAGCGATCTTTTTACAAAGAAGCCGATTCCCCCTCTTGCGCATAAAATCCGTCCTTCCAGTTTCGAAGAGGTCATCGGTCAGACGAGGGCCACCAAACAACTCGTCAACTATCGATCTCCCGTTTCCATCATTCTTTACGGTCCGCCGGGAACCGGAAAATCCACGTTAGCCGGAATTCTTTGCCGCAAATGGAATCTTCCGTATGTCGAATACAACGCCGTTTCCACCGGTGTCGCCGAAATCAAAAAACTTTTGGAACGAGCGGAACGGGAAGGAACCATCCTTTTGTTTTTGGACGAGATCCACCGCTTCAGCGCTTCGCAGCAGGACAGTCTTTTGAAAGGAGTGGAAACGGGCCATCTCGTACTGATCGGCGCCACGACCGAAAACCCGGCCTTCCGAATCACAAGACCTCTTTTATCCCGTTGTCAAATCCTGAAAATCGAACCTTTGAGCCTGGAGGAACAATCCTCCCTTTTGGAAAGAGGCATTCAAAATCTTGCATATTCTATAAATCTAAACGACGAAGCGAAGGAAACGCTGATCCGTTTTTCGGGAGGGGACGGAAGGAAACTTCTTTCGAACCTCGAAGGACTCAGCTTCAGTTTTCCGGAAGGTCATACGATTTCCAAATCGGACGTGGAGGAATATCTAGAAAGCCGCGTGATCGAATACGACAAAAGCGGAGAATCGCACTACGACGTGATTTCCGCGTTTATCAAATCGGTGCGGGGAAGCGATCCCGACGCGGCCTTGTATTATCTCGCCGTTCTTTTGGAAGGAGGGGAAGATCCTCTTTTTATTATGCGAAGATTGATCATTCTCGCGAGTGAGGACGTGGGAAACGCTTCCGTAAACGGTTTGCCCCTCGCGGTTTCCGGCTTACACGCGTTAGAGGCGATCGGAATGCCGGAAGGAAGATTGATTCTCGCGCACGTCACGACCTTCTTAGCCTCCTGCCCGAAATCGAATGCGAGCTACAAGGGATTGGGAGCGGCGCTTTCTTTCGTTCGAGAAAAAGGAACCGGGATTAAAATTCCGAATCGTCTTCGAAACGCGCCCACCTTTCTTCATAAAAAGGAAGGGGCCTCCCAAGGTTATATTTATCCGCACGACTTCGGAGGGTTTAAGGAACAAAATTATTTCCCGGACGAATATGCGGATCACCCGCCCCGTTTTTACTTTCCGACGGGAAACGGAGCCGAGTTGAAGTTGAAGGAATATCTGGAAAAGGTCTGGGAAAAAACTTCTTGGAAAAAAGGGGATTGAATGACTTCGATCGTTCGAAGAGCGCGGCGGATTGATTATTTGTCGTAAAGTTCCGGACGAGCCTTGACTTGTTTCGCGTCGGCTTCCAGTTTAAAACCTTTTCCCGTTTCCGTTTGAATCCGGTTGGATTCGGAATTTCGCTGTTGAATCGACTGAATCGTTTCTTTCGTCTTTTTTTGTTTGAATTCGGATTGGAACATCTTTCCTCCTTGGCCGTAAGACCGGCGAGGTTTAATAAACGTTTCGTGCGTTTCGATCAAAACCTAAAATCTTTTTTTAAAGGAAGAATTGCGATTTGATTACAAAACCGCAATTTATCCGAATTCTTTGCGCAAAGCGTCGAGAACCCGATCGTTTTGGTCCGGTCTTCCGATCGTGATTCGAAGCGCGCCCAATTCGTAACTTTTCAAATCGCGGAGAATGATTCCCTGACGCAGTAGGGATTGCGCGATTTCCGTGGAAGATCTCCCGTTCTTTCTTGCAAAAAGCGTAATGAAGTTCGCGTACGAATTCATAAATTCGATCCGCTGTTCTTTTGCGAACTCTTCGTATCGTTTCATCTCGTTTAGATTGTTTTCGAGATAGGATTCCACGTGCGATTCGTTTTGCAGGGCGGTCGTGGCCGCGAGCGCGGAGAGATTGGCGACGCTGAACGGAGGACGCATCTTATACAGATTGGAGATCAATTCCTTGTTTCCGATTCCGTATCCGATCCGCATTCCTCCGAGTCCGTAAACCTTGGAAAATGTCCCCGTATAAAATACGTTCGGAAAAAGATCGGTGACTTCTTTTGCTGGAATGAATTTGTTCGGATCCTTTTTGTTTCCGAATTCCATATATGCGGCATCAATGACGACTAACGTGTCCTCGGGAATCCTTCTTAAAAATTCGTAAACGTCCGATTTGTCGAGCGCGTCGCCGACCGGATTGGAAGGAGTGCATAAAAAGACGATTTTCGGTTTCACGGACTTCGTGAGATCCAGAAACGCGTTTAGATCGTGCGGAACGGTTTCCGTGGAATGAACTTTAGCGCCGCATTGAAGCGCGTAGATCTTATACATCGCGAACGTGATTCGATTGATGAGAATCGGATCTCCCGGTCCGAGGACGCAACGGCAAGCGAAATCCAAAACCTGATCGCTTCCGTTGCCGGGAATGATCCGATCGGGGGTCACGCCGAATCTTTCGCCTAACGCGGTTTTCAGATCCAGGTAAGAATCGTCCGGATAATACGACATCGTGGAAGCGGCCTTTTGAACGGCTTCGACGACTGGTTGTGCGCAGCCGAACGGGTTTTCGTTGGAACCGAGTTTGATGACTTGGTGCGGATCGATCCCGAATTCCCGTACGACGAGTTCGATCGGTTTACCGGCTTCGTAGCTTTTAAGCGAATTTAGAATGGGTTGAAAGGGAATCATCTTACACAATAGTTTTTTCGGGAAAAAATTTGGGAATCGATTTAAGAAAAAATCTTCGGCCTCCGTAGCTTTCCCTCCTTTTTTTCCTCTAATCTTCAGTATTCTTATAAATAAGACACTGGAAACAAAATGAAAGATACGCAGTTTCATCACGAGATAGAAGAAGAGATATTGGATCGTCTGGAAGATTTTTCGAACGGAGAAATTCTGATTCAGGAAATTCTCAAGTCGTTCGAGGACTTTGACAGGGCTTTAGGGAATACGGTTCAGGAACTCTTTCCCTTGGAAGACGCGAAGTAATCTTACGAACAATTTTCCCGAATCGTTTTCCATCGATCGATTCGGATTCCTCTTTGTTTCGCCTTCATTCCTTTGGAAAAATCCTTGGCCTTTTGAATGCGACTTTGATTGTCCGGGTGCGTACTAAACCAATCTAAAATTTTCGCTGCGTCCCATTCCTTTTGTTCCTCCGCTTTTTTCTTTCCGCTTTGCGGCGATTTCTTTCCCAACTTCGCTTCTTCCCTTTCAAAGAAGTTCACGAATCCGCCGAGACCGATGCCGGATTTTTTTAAGGTTTCGAACGCTTCTCCGTCCGCTTCCTCTTCGAACTCGCGCGAGTAGCGGAGAATGGTGAGAGTGTTTACGATCTCCGTAATCGTTTCGAGCGTTCCGATATCGTCGAATCCGATTCCGATCGAGAGTTTCACAACAAGAGAAATTCCGAGCAGTCGAATCATCTGCCGAATTCCGTGACGATTTTCCACGTGCGCGATTTCGTGCGCGAGGATGGCCGCGACTTCTTCCGGCGATTCGGATTCTTCCAAAAGTCCGGAAAGGATGTAGATGGTTCCGCCGGGCAACGCAAACGCGTTTACCTCTTCGCTTTTGAGAATGCGGATGGAATACCGATCCCGTTTTTTCGGAGATACGATCGTGTTGCGGATTTTTTTTACGCTCTGCGAGAGTTCCGCGTTTTTGCATTCGGAGTAGTTCGTTTCGAATTGTTTCGAGATCATTTCTCCGAGGGATCTGTCCGCGGATTCGGGGACGATTACATAAAGTCGATCCAACTTCGTCATAATCAGAGTTCCGATTCCGACCGCGAGAATTCCCGCAACGAGGATCTGAGGCAACGCAGGCAAAAGCAAAAAACGGGAAAGAATTCCTTTGAAATCGTTGGAGAACAACCTCTTGCGGTGCGCCTGAATCAGTTGCGCTTTTTGCGGAGAATCGAACGTGAAAATCAGATCGTTTTGCGTTTCCTGGCGGTCGTCGAGTTGGAGTCTATATTCGTTTCCGAGTTTTTCAAGCGATCGGATTTGTGTATAAGAAAAATGGAATGTATTTCTTCCTTCGGGAAGCGTTTCTGAGAGAAAGAGGAGACCGGTCTCCTGCGGAACGAGCGTCCCGGAGACCGGAGCGGCGGTTTTGCCGTCGTAGAAAAGATCGGGCATTCGTCAGTTGCCGAACACCGAGCTGATCGCTTCTCCCGCTTCGTGCAATCCGTCCGCCAATGCGCTCGCGTCGGGATCTTTGACGCTTTTGATTCCGGAAAGATCCGGTGCGGTCTCCAAAGACAACGAATTCATAATCATACGAATCGAACGAAGATACGCCCAGGGAATTCCGATTCCCAACGTGAAGAATACGAGCACGATCGACATGAGCATGTTTACGAAGATGGCTCCGGGTTTTAGATCGGAACGAAACGAGATTCCTTGAAACTTCGTGTGATTCCAATAGTAGTTGTGTAGATTGGCGTGAAACCAGAAGGAATAAATTCCGGCGGTGATCAGCGTAAAGAAAAACCCTTTCACATAAAGAACGAACAGCTCCTTGCCTTTCCCGTCGTACGAAAAGTTGGCGTTTCCCAGATGCGAATGTTCGATGAAGAATTTTTCGAGTTTGTTGATAAACCAAGCGCTGTAAAATCCGAGCGTAACCAGGCTCAAAAGCGCGTTTGGAACGAAAAGCTTCACAAGAGGAACGACTTTTCCGCTGAAACGAAAACGGATATTGTTAAACGAAGTTCGGCTCAGAAAATATTTTCTCGATCCTATGATTATATAGGGAATTGCCAGCAAAAGCACGGAATAAAGGAGAATGATCAAAATCGCCAACGCCCAAACTCCCAGTTTCGAAGCGATATAAAACAGACCGGCGTAGACCGCTCCGGCTGCGATCATGATTCCGATCCCCTTTAAAAAGCCGATGAAGTTTTCTTTTCCGGTGCCGTGATAATCGAAACGTTGTCCTTGGAATGAAATATGCCTGTGGAGGAATTTTTGGGTGTTTACCTTCGCCCAAAAAAAATAAATCCCGGCTGTGATGATCGTGAAAAAAATATTCTTCAGATAAATGAGGAACAGCTCTTCGCCTTTTGCGTCGAGCGTGAAACGGGTAGCGGATTCGGATTGCATTTCAATCTCCTAAACTTGTAGATCGATCAACATAAACGCGGATTCTTTTCGTTCAAGAAAAAAATTTCCCCGCGGTTCGTATCAAGCCGTAAGTTTGAAATACGTTTTCGTAAAATCTTCGAAAAACCGATTCTGATCCAGGGCGTATTCCAAAACGAAGGCGCGTGATTCGTCGTTTTTCAAAAGTTCTCGATCGTTCGGAATCAAAAGCGGTCCTTCCAATCCGGCCTTGAGCAGGACGTGAAAGTAACTGTTGTCGAAGTTGTACGGATTTGCGGTAAACGATTCTCCTCCGAGCCATCCGATCGTGCGCGCTCCCGAAATCAAAACGAGATCTTGCACGCTAAGTCCCATCTTGTTCAGACAAGGAAGTTGATCTCTTTGCGTTTGCATTCCCAAAGGGAGAATCTGCACGACCTCGTTTACGGGTTTATCCGTTTTACCGGGTTCGACGTGAAGGCGGGGGCCTCCCGATTTTTCGATCGCGACCGCTCCGGCCAACGCGAGAAAGTCCGCAAACGAAAAGGAAGTCTGCATCTTTTCGTTGAACGTTTCCCGCAGATCTTTGATTTGATAGTAGTTCTGAACCAAGTCTCCGTTTTCGGAAAGATGCGCGAAGTGTCGGAAAGCGTTTGCCGCGGAAAGTCCGATCCAGTTTTCCTTTTCGTCGAAGAGACAGGCGAGATGATAGACGAGTTTCAACCAGCTTCCTGCGTCGCGAACGAGAATGATTCTCCTCAAAGAATTTCTAGCTTCTTCCCAAACGTTTAGACTTGCCTTCTTGAGAATCTCCTTCACCTCGTAGAGTTTGTAATCCCCGGTTTTACCCTTGAGCTGCGTGGAAAACGTTTTTCCTTTGAGAACTCGATCCCTGACTTGCGCGTAAGCGGATTCCGAAATCAAAACGGAAACTCCCGCCTTTTTGGTTTTGGATTCGATCCGGCTCGCCATGTTGACGGAATCTCCGATCGCGGTGAACGACATGTTCGCGGGATGTCCTAATTGTCCTAATATGCAACTTCCATAATGTACTCCGACTCCGATCCTAAAGTTCGTGTGGAAGTGAGTTTTGAGATATTCGTTTAAGGAATAGAGTTCGATTTCCATTTCCTTGGCGGCTCGGATCGCGGAAAGACAAACCTCTTCGGAAGAACCTCCGTCCACTCCGAACAAAGCCATCAATCCGTCTCCGATATACTTGTCGATCTTGCCTCCGTGTTTTAAAACGATGTCGCCCATCTTGTAAAAGTAACGGTTGAGAATATGAATTACGTCGTAAGGAAGATGCGATTCGGAGAAACTCGTAAAGTCGCGGATATCGCTGAACAATATGGCGATTTCTTTTTCTTCTCCCGAGATCGCGGCGGAGCCGGGGATCGTAAGATTGTAGTCTTCGTCGTCTAAGACGATTCTTCGGACACGAACGTCACCCAATACTTTGGCTTGACAAGCAAGACGAACGGATTCCGGAAATCCTTTCTTTTGCGACAAATCCATTTCATTTTGTTCAGGTTCGGATAGATTGGAAGAATTCTCCAGAACCAATACGCGGCACGTGGAACAACGGGCGTTTCCTCCGCAAGCGTGCGTATGAGGAATTCCATGAGACAAACTGATTTCTAACAGGCTCTGCGGTGATGAATTTTCGGGTAAACTAATTTCTTTTTCGTTTTCGAAATTTACAAGAATCATGAAAACCTTCCGGATTTAATGAAGAATTATAAAAAATAATTGGCTTCCAATTGGGAAGAGTAGAATGGCAGACTCGGTTGTCAATAGAAGAACTCGGTCCGGCCTTGTGGATTCGATTTTCAAAAACACTAACGCGTGTTTGAGGATTCGATTTTAATCGGGCCTTGCAACTTGAACTTTTGATAAAGCCACATTGAGCGTTGGGAAACGCGGTAAAGAAGAATGTTAAACGAATTACCGTTTTAGGATCATTGAATGGACGGAACCCAAAATCCTCAGGAAGAAAACAAGGACTCGAAACCTGTCATCCTTTTGGTCGACGACGAACTCATCATATTGAGAGGACTGAAAGAACAACTCAAGCTCGCCTTCGGAAAAGAATACGATATCGAAACCGCGGAAGACGCCGAATCCGCTTGGGAGATTTTGGAAGAATACGTCTCGAAAGGAATCGATGTCCCCGTAATCGTCTGCGATCAAGTGATGCCGGGAGTGAAAGGGGACGAACTTCTCATCCGCATTCACGATAAAAAACCGGAAATCAGAAAGATCATGCTTACCGGTCAGGCTTCCGCGGACGCCGTCGGGAATGCGTTGAATCACGCGAACTTATACAGATATTTATCCAAACCCTGGGATTCGAACGATCTCATTCTTACCATCCGCGAAGCATTGAAGTCCTATTTTTCGGATCAGTCCTTATTGGCATTGAACCATAAACTCGAAACGACTCTTTTGTTCGATCGGGAAACGGGGCGGCCCAATCTCGAAAGTCTGCGAAGAGCCTTGGACGAACGGGAAACGCAGGGACTACAGTCCACTCTTGCTGTCATTCGGATCGAATCCTCCACTTCGACCACGCATCATTTCGGAGTGGGAGTATATCATAAGGTTCTGAATCAGTTTCTGACCTCTCTTTCCGCATTTATGGAGAAGTCGGGAAGTCTCTTTCATCTCTATCAGGACGAAGTTGCCATTCTTTCCAACGTGGAGGAGAGCAAGTTCCATTCTTTGTTGGTAGCGTTTCGAATTCTTTTACGTTCGGAATACATCGAGGCGGACGGGATTTCGTTCCGCGTGAACGTTTCGATCGGAGTCGCGACGCATCAGTCTTCGCTTTATTACAAAGCGAGAATCGCGATGATGCACGCCGCCCAAAACGGGGAACTCGAACTGATGAATTACTCCAACGCGATGGAGGAAGGGGATCAGTATCAGATCAATCTCGTTCTGGGAAGAAAATTGAACGACGCGATTAACGCGGGTAATGTGATTCCGTATTTTCAGGGAATCTACGACAACAAACTCGAGAAGATTACGAAATTTGAATGTCTCGCGAGAATTCAGGAAGGAGATAGAGTATACTCGCCCGCGAGTTTTATTTCGATCGCAAGATCCACGGGAATCATCCGTCTTTTGACGCCGATCATGATCGAAAAATCGATCCGCTACTTTGCCAAATATCCGGAATATTCTTTTTCCGTGAACATTTCCGAATCGGATCTGGAAAAAAAGGGATTTGCGCTTTGGGTCATCAGCCGTTTGCAGCATTACGAAATCGCGCCGGATCGCCTAACGCTGGAAATTCTGGAAACCGACCGTCTTCGAGGAGGGGAAAGAGGTCTGGAGACCTTGAAGGAACTCAAGGAATGCGGATGTAAGATCGCAATCGACGATTTCGGGGTAGATCAATCGAACTTCGAGAGGCTGATGGAAATCGATCCCGATTATATCAAGATCGACGGAAAATTCATCCAAGGAATTCACCTTAGTAAAACTCCCTATCTTCTCGCCTCTGCAATGACGGAGATGGCGCACCGGATCGGAGCAAAGGTGATTGCCGAATTCGTAGCCGGAAGGGGAGAATTCGATACCGTTCGCTCCTTAGGTGTGGAATATTGTCAGGGATATTATATCATGGAACCGGCTGCGGAGATTCTCCCCATACCCCAAGTTACGATTTGAGGCCGGTGATTACTTTTTTCCAAAATTCGCTTGCCATTATTTTTTTTCCAAATAACGTAACGCCTTGCGTTTTTTGACGATTCGATAAGTCGAATAGAATAGGTGAGTATTTCAGTTGGATAAGGCAATTCTTTTTGTAGACGATGAAGCTCTGATCCTCATGAGCATGAAATCCCAGGTGAAACGTCATCTAGGAGACGGGTACAGGTACGAAACGGCGCTCGACGCCGGAGAGGCTTGGCAGATCATCGAAGAGTTAATTCATGAAGATGTTCGTATTCTTATTATTATTTCCGATTGGTTGATGCCTAACGTTAAGGGAGACGAATTCCTTAGACAGGTTCACAGCAAATATCCGGAGATTCAAAAGGTGATCGTGACCGGTCACGCGGACGATTCGTCCATCGAAGCCCTGAAAAAAGAAATCAATCTGCGCTCTTATCTGAAAAAACCTTGGGACGAACGCGAACTCGTCTCCACGATTACGACTGCGTTAGAGGGATAAGCGCCTCTCTATGGATCGGCGTTTATTGAGTCCTTGAAATGCGACGAACCCAGCAAGTTGCTCTCTATGGGTTGCAACTTAGGGAGCGTTGCAATCATAAGCTGACTTAGTCGGCGTTGATCCTCAGCGAAGCTGAGCGCAACAGACCCAATGGAGTAAGTTTTTCGCAAGAATCATTCTTTGTTTCCTGTCGGAACATTTAAGAAAACGAAACAATTCGATTTGACGTAAGTCCGATTTCGTGATATAGAAAATTTTCCGATTTTTTCCCGCGGACCCGCCTCCTCCACCCAATTAGGGCGGGGCGCGCGTTTTCACGGGAGATTGTCGGAACTACGACAGGATTTTTCTTACAGTGTGGTTTTAATTCTCGATCGGTAAGTAGATCCGAAACGATGTGCTGCCCGGAACGCTTTCGAGTTCGATTCTTCCTTCGTGTTTTTGTACGATCTTTTTCACGATATCCAAACCGAGTCCGCTTCCTTCTCCCGGAGCTTTTGTCGTAAAAAACGGTTCGAAGATTTTATCCTGTATCTCCTGCGGAATACCGGGGCCATTGTCTTTCACATCCACCATCAATTCTCCGTTTACCTGTTTCAATCGGATGGTGATCGCCCCTTTGAACTGCATCGCCTGCAAAGAATTGTAGATGAGATTGGTCCAGATATGGAGAAGGTCGTCCGGATAACAAAGAATCGGCGGGACATCGTCGAAGTCCTTCTGAAGATCCACACCCTTCTTGAGTTGATTGTGATAGATCGTGAGAACGGTTTCGATCGTGTCCTTGACGGATGCGAGAATTTTTTCCCCTGCGTTATCGAAGTGCGAAAAGTTTTTGAGAGCGTATAGAATTTTGGAAATCCGATCCACGGCGACTTGGACCGTTTTTGTATTCCTAAAAAAGTAGGACTCGAGGGAAGAATATTCCAAAATCAATTCGGATTGGTCGAGCAGTAGAAGTGGAATGAATTTTTCGTTGAGTTCTCCGATGCCCATGTCGACTAACGTGTCCGCGTAGGAAACCGCGAGACGTGTGGGGATCTTCTTGGATTCCAGCACGCTTGTGATCGCCTTCTTACGGTTTCTCTGTTCCATTCCCGTATAGTGTTCGTTGCTCTGGATCGCGCTTTCGATAAACTCGGCTGAGAGTTCCCTCATTTCAGCATTCAAGGTTCCCATCGCGATTTGAACTCCGGGCAATAGGGAACGAAATCGATTTAAACATTCCTGAATGTTCTGATTGGAAGCTTGAACCGCTCCGATCGGGTTGTTGATCTCGTGCGCGATTCCCGCCATGAGTTGTCCCAGAGCGGCCATCTTTTCGCTTTGAATGAGCTGCGACTGCGTCTTCTTCAAATTGTCGAGAGTGTTTTCAAGTTCGGTCTTTTGGATTTCGATCAATCTGTTTCGAACGCGGATCTCGTCGTTTATGATCCGAAGTTCCTCGGCTTCCTTGAACGGAGTCGTGTCGATGATGTTGACGGAATAATAGGTGCTACCTTTGCTTACGAACACTCTTTGGCTGATAATCGCAGGAAATAAATTTCCGTTCTTCTTTTTGGCGACGACTTCCATCGAATCCTTGCTGCCGATGAGAAACTTTTTGGAAAGAAGGTCTTGGAGTGATTCTTTGGACAATAAACGTGCGACGTTGAGCCCGATCGCTTCCGCTGCCGTATATCCGAATAATTTCTGAAACGCAAGGTTCGAATCCGAAATACGGATTTTTCCCCGTTCGACGAGAAGAATCGCTTCGTTCGAAAATTGATAAAAGGTCTGGAACCTCAATTCGGAGGCCTTCAATTCTTCCTCGGCTCTTTTTCGTTCGGTGACGTCGGTTACGGTTCCGACTACGCGAAGAGGATTCGAATGTTTATCTCGAAAGAGTTTCGCCTTCGCTTCCACCCAGGCGATTTCTCCGTCTCCGAATAAGACCCTGTGTTGAAAGTAAATATCGTCTCCTTCGGCCCCTCTTTCGCCCGAAAGCACTTCTCGCATGAGTTTGTCCAAACTAGGACGGTCTTCGGGATGAACCAAATCCATAATCGATCGGAGATTTCCTCCGAAGTCTTCCGGCTTGATCCGAAAAATCTGAAACGCCTTTTCTGACCACGTTATGCGGTCTTCTCGAATGTCCCAGCTCCAGCTTCCCATATTCGCCGCGTTGAGTGCGAGCCGTAGGCGATCCTCGCTCTCCCGGAGCTCTCGTTCGTTTAACACGTTTTCGGTGATGTCGGTTACGAGGAATACTAGGGATATGATTTCGCCTTCCTGGTTTTTTACGGGAGAACCGTTTACGGAAAGATATTTGATTTGTTTGTCCGATGTCACGATCGAATGACGGATGTCGTAGACCGGTTTGCCCGTTCGCATAACGACTGTAAACGGTTGATCTTCCTCTTTCCATTCTCCGCCGTCCACCGATTTGGCTTCCCATTGTTTCGAGTTGTAACTTCTGGATGTGATGTCGGTGAGTTCGATTCCGAGAACGTGTTCCGAACTTTTATTCGCGTAGAGAATTTTTCCCTGGGGATTCAAGACCACGATCGACGTCGCGCTGTTCTCCGTGATGGAAGAAAGAAGATCCCTCTCTTGGGTTAATTCTTCATCCACGCGTTTTCGTTCGAGCGCGTTGATTACGATCTCCGCAAAGTTGCGTAAAAGCTGATTTTCTAATGTGTCGAGTTCTGCCTCTTGGATGTTTCCGATTTTTTCGGAACCGAATCCGAGTCTTCCTTTGAGAACTCCTCCGATGAGAAGCGGAACCGCCGTAAAGGATTGAATTCCGTTGTTCGTCAAAAGTTGCCGATCCGAAATCGCTTCGACCGGAAGATCTTCCACCTTGGCGATTTTTGCGATTCTTCCCATGCGCATCTCTGCCGTAAAAAAACTATGTGGATCGATCGTTTCGACTTGGTTGAGGTTCGAGGTTCGGATCGCAGCTTTCGGATCGATCCATTCGTGCACCACTTTTCTTGTCGTATAGGTTTCGTTGTAGAATACGATATTGACACGCTGCATGTTCAAAAACGTTCCCAGTTTTTCCAAACCGGAATGGATGGTCTGCGAGATGGAGGATAGAGGAAGGTTGATGATCGCTCTTGAGACTGCGGTCGTGATCGTCTCGAATCCGAGACGGAATTGAAGAAGTCTTTCGTTTTTTCTTTTTTCGCTGACGTCCAAAACCGATCCGATGATCTTAACGACTTCTCCCTTTTCATCCAGGATCAATTCGCTTTGATTGAATACCGTTTTGATTTTTCCCGTCGGGGTTACGATCCTATATTCAATTTCTCGAATGTATTTGTTTTTGATCGCTTCTCCGAAGTAATGACGGACACGGTCGCGATCCTCGGGGTGAACGAATTCCAGTTCCTTGATTTCGTCTTCGATTCCGTTCGGTCGTTCGTAGATTTTTCCGAGTTGTTCGGAAACCGCGATTTTGCCGGTCGAGCGATCGTATTCCCAGGAACCGAGTCCCGAAAGTTTCTGAGATCGGGAAAGGGCCGCTTCCTTTTCCTTGAGTTCCTGTTCCGCCTTTTTACGTCGATCTATGTCCGCGTGAATTCCATACATCTTAAGCGGCTTTCCGTTCGCATCGAAGTCCGTGAATTTTCCCGCGGTAAAAATCCATTTCCAGGAGCCGTCGCCGCATTTCATGCGGAACTCGGCTTCGTAAACGGGGGATTTGCCCGCAATATAACTCTGCAACGCCGTGTTGACGTGCGCAAGATCGTCCGGATGAATCAGCGATTGCCATGTATTCACGTGCGGCTCGAGATCTTCGAGTTTATAACCGAGCATCTCCGCCCAATAATCGTTGTATTTGTTTCCGTTGGTTTCTACGTCCCATTCCCAAAGTCCCAGTTCGGCTCCGTAGATTGCGGATTCGAGACGTTTCTGATTCTCTTTCAGTTCGTCCTTGATTTTCTTTTGATCACGAAAATCTAATATACTTCCTCGGATGAGAATGTTTTCTCCAAGCAGGGCAATCAAACGGACTTCGCAAGGAATGATTTCTCCCGATTTTGCCCGATGCAGCCATTCGAACGTGACCAATTCTCCCTGAATGGCTCTTTGAATGTAGGCGGTAGCGGCTTCGAAGCTCGTTCTTCCGTCCTCTTGCCGAGGTGGGCTGATATCGACCGGACCGATTTGCTGAAATTCTTCCTTTGTAAATCCGAAAATATCGACCGCTCTTTGATTTACCGATTGAAATTTGCCGGTGGAGATGTCCAGGATCACGATCGCATCGGGAGAATTTTCGATGATCTGTGAAATCCGAATCTCGGCCTTTTGTAAGGAAGCTTTGAGGGTTTCGTTTTCGCGGACGGTTTCTTCCAAAACTTTCGTCTTTTGGATTGCTTCCTCGTATTGTCGTCTTAACGTTTCGATGGAACCTTCTTTTTCCGGTTTCATGCGTGATCGCACCGCTGCGCTTTGCGTAGATCGTATAAGGGCTGTTTATGTCTTGAATGGTCTCTCATAAAAACGATCGTGTTGGTTCGATATTGTTATTCGTATCTTCTTGCTTTAAAATTCAATCGATTCGAAATCTTTTTTCTACTCCGGCGCGAAATTATAAAATTCAGATACCTTTATATAATCCGGCGCGAATGTTGTGAAATCAGAAATTAGAAATTCGTTCTGTAAAAAAAAATGAATGTTCCATTCAGATCGAATCCACTCGACTGATTCTACTCGCGGTGAATCGGATACGATCGAAATTTTAAAAAATATTTCTCAGAAAAGACGCAATTTTGTCTTAAATCATTTTGCTCGCTTTTTAAGCGGATTCCTTCTGCAAGATCGCAGACTTTCCGTTCGTCGAAAGAAAATGTTTTTTACTGGTTGATTCTTCTCTCTATTTCTAATTTCTGTTATTCTCCTCGGGTTGCGCGCGAAATACAAAAGAGCAATTTGAAGAATCATTTCTACTTGAAAATTCGCAAAATATGAAATAAAAAATTGACAAGGTTGTAAACGTATGAGGCTCAAAATTTCCCTTCTTCTCGTATTCTGTTTTTTCCTCGTTTGGAGTTCTTCCCTTTTTGCCGCCGATATCGTCCGACTTAAAAACGGTTCGATCTACCGAGGCAAGGTCGTTTTGGAGGACGACGAGAAAGTTCTTCTCGCGGAGAACGAAGACTTTATCCGTTATTTTGCGAAAGAAAACGTGGTCAGCGTAACATACGAAAGACCGCAAGATAAGAATAAAAATACGATCTCTTCGGATAAATCCTCCGGTGCGAAATCCGAACCGCCTCCTCATCAAAACCCGTATGCAGGAATCGCAACGCCGATCGAACGGGAACCGCCTCATGCTTCTTCCCAAGGAAACGACACGACGATCGACGTGACGCACGAGATCGTAACGGACTTTATCTGGAGGGGACTCAGTTTTTCCGGAGAGATGGCAAATCGCCGAAGAAACGAAAGCTACCCTTCCACTACGATCGTTCCTTCGTATCAACCCACGATCGACATCAATACTCCGTTGAAAGGTTTTAAGATTCAGTTTTGGGGAAACTTCCAGCTGACGGAAAGAAACGATAAGGACAACGACGGACGTTTTCAATTATTTCCAGGCGGTCCCGGTCCTGCCTACCCCGGACAAGGAAATCCGTTCACCGCCCCGAATCCGGATCTTCTGAATCAAAGCTGCGTCTACGATACGCAGAACAACGTGATGAACGGAACGCTCGCGACCGGTGCAACCTGTGGAGGTCTGGTTCCGAAACCGTATAAGGAACAAAACGGTATGAAACGTGCGGACGGATTGTTCTATGCGTTCTATTATACGTTCGAGAAGACGAGTTGGGGAAAATTCACCGTGGGAACTTGGTTTTACAATACGTTCAACAAAAACCCGGCGTATGTTTCGGCTCCATTAGGAGGTTATAATTCTCTCGCGGCGCAGGGTGTCACCAGCTCGAACAATACCTCCAATCAGGTGACCCGCCTCGCTTGGCAGGAATATTATATCTTTTGGCAACTTCCGTTTCTTTCCTACGTGAGTCCTACGATTTCCTTTTATACTCAGCTGAGTGCGGAAAACGCGAGTTTGGCGGCCGGTAAGAATTATCTTTCTCTCTACATGAGTCACGAGTATTTTGCGGAGAAATTTTTCAGAATTACTCCCGCGGTCAACATCGGATACGAGATGTCCAACAACATCGTGGACAACCGCTACGGGATTCAGGACATCACGAGCAGCTTGACCTTTTACTTCGGCAAATTCTTCGTCAAAGGAAATCACGTATACCGTCCGAATCTGTATATGTACGACACGGACAACTACTACGGAGCCACCGGCGGGTACGTTAACCGAAACACGAAAGACGGGTTGATCGTGGATCCTTCGAAGGTCAACGGTCCGATCAATCAATACCTGCTCGATCAGATCGCGAACAGTCCTTTGATTCCGGACGCGGGGGACGGTTCCTTGAGACAGGCGATCCGAGAATCGTATTTATTGCAGAAAATTCCGGCGCATTTATTCTGGTTCAGCGTCGGATTCTCGCATAGTTTTTAAAAAAATATAAAGAAGCACAGGAAGATTCATGAGCATCAGGTTTCGAATATCGTTATATCTTGCACTCGTACTTTTGGCGGGAAGCATCGCGATTACCACCATCAATACGATTACGACGTACTTTAAACTTTCGCGGGATATTCAGGATTCTTCCGCGATGGTTGCGTCGAGATACGCGTTCGAAATTCGGGACTTTTTCGACAAGGCTCTCGGCGGCTTGCGCGGTCTTGAATTTCAACTTTCGCACGCAAGACCGACCCGAGAGGAAACGATCGAAACGTTAAAGGATCTTGCAAAGAGCGATCCGAATTATTTCGGAGCTTGGTCCGTATTCGAACCGGGTAAATTCGATTCTTTGGATTCGAAATACGTCAATCGACAAGGCTACGACGCGACGGGAAGATTTATTCCTTACATCAATAAGGCCGCAGGCGCGGACAAACCTTTGGTATTGGAGCCGGTCATCTATTACGAAAATCAGGATGCGAGCGGATACTTTTATAACGTTCCCAAAAAAACGGGAATCGATTTTATCGCCGATCCGTTTGCGTATCCCGTTTCGGGTCGCGAGATCCTGATGATATCCGTCGTAAAACCGGTTCGCAGAAACGGCGAAGTCGCGGGCGTCGTGGGGATGGATATCACGATGGAAAACATGCAGGAGATGCTCGAACCGATTCGGCCGTATCAAGGAGAAGGATATCTGAGTTTGATTTCTCCCGGAGGTTATTATGCTGCGAACGGATTGCAGCCCGAGCTCGTCGGAAAGGAAATTCAAGATCCCGAATGGAAGAAAAAAATCCTGGAAGGAAGTCTGAAGGACGAGATTCAAGCTTACGAACGAGGAGGAGCGACGCATTTCTTTTATTCCTTCTATTTGGGGAATTACAATAAGAAATGGATCTTGGAAGTCAGCGTTCCGGACAGCATCTTCTGGAAAAATCTTTCGAGAGTGATTGCGGAGACGATCGCTACGTCTCTGTTTACGATGATCATCATCGTAATCGTATTCAATCTAATATTCCAAAAATTGATTACGCACGGAATCAACACGGCCATCTCCTTTTCGGAGGAGGTTTCCTCCGGAAATCTTGTGGTGGAAAATTCCTATGAACGCAAGGACGAAGTAGGAAAACTTCTTCTTTCCTTGGATCATATGAAGAATAATCTCAAGAGCATCATCTTGGAGATCAAGGGTTCTTCCGAGTCTTTGAATTCGACTTCGGATCAGATGGCCGAGTCTTCCAAAAGTTTTTACGACGTCGCTCAGGAGCAGGCTTCCGCATCGGAAGAATCCTCGGCTGCGATCGAAGAGTTGGCCGCATCCGCGGAGAATGTAGGCAAGTCCATGGATCGCGCGATTTCGCACATGAAGGACATCGACGGGAACGTGGTCTTGTTGAAGGAACAAATCGCGAGAATCAACGACGAGATGAAGTCTCTTGCATCCCTCGCGGGAGAATCGCAACAGCAAGCGACGACCGGCGAGAGTTCCATGAATCAGTCCACCAAGGCGATGGATGAGATCGGAGACAGCGCTTCCCGGATCAACGAGATTCTTTCCATCATCACCGATATTTCCGAAAAGACCAACTTACTCGCGTTAAACGCCGCGATCGAAGCCGCCCGCGCGGGAGAGGCCGGAAAAGGGTTTGCGGTCGTTGCGGAAGAAATCTCCAAACTCGCGTCGCAAACTTCCAACAGCGTTCAAGAGATCGGACAACTCGTGGAATCGACGAACCGCGCCGTGATGAACGGAACGAGCAAGGTTAAAGAAGCGTCCGATATTCTTGCGAAGCTCCGAAGTTCGGTGGATATGTTCGGGGTTTCCGCGAAGAACGTTCTCGATTCGGTGAATACGCAGGAAAAGAACACGGAAAAGATTCATCAGAGCGCGAGTTCACTTATGAGTTTCAGTCTTCAGATCGAAGAAGCGGTTCAGGAACAAAAACGCGCCACCGATGAGATCACAAAAACGATCGTGAGCATTTCGGATGGAACGCAGGAAATCGCGAGTGGGGCGGACGACCTAACCGGTTTTTCCAAAAACATGCACACCCAATCCGAAGGTCTGATTCGTCTGATCAATAAATTTAAGATATAGCTCGCGACCCATAGGAAGCGAGCTGCTGAGTTTCTCGCGACCCATAGGAAGCGAGCTGCTGAGTTTCTCGCGACCCATAGGAAGCGAGCTGCTGAGTTTCTCGCGACCCATAGGAAGCGAGCTGCTGAGTTTCTCGCGACCCATAGGAAGCGAGCTGCTGAGTTTCTCGCGACCCATAGGAAGCGTTCTGCTGAGTTTCTCGCGACCCATAGGGAAGCGTTCTGCTGAGTTTCTCGCGACCCATAGGGAAGCGTTCTGCTGAGTTTCTCGCGACCCATAGGGAAGCGTTCTGCTGAGTTTCTCGCGACCCATAGGGAAGCGTTCTGCTGAGTTTTATGTAGGCTCTTTGCGTAGCGAAGAATTGCGACCCAGTAAACTCTGCAAACGCCTCTCTATGGATCGGCGTTTAGGAATCGAGTTTCCAGTTTCGAGAAAAAAAGGGGAAATGCAGCAGTGAATAAAAATGCGGCCGTAGTTCCGACAATCTTGCTGAAAAACGAAACAGCCCCGCCCTTGTTTCGGGCGGCGGTGGAGAGGAGGCGGGAAAAAACGGCAAATTCCGCTCTATCAGAAAATCATACTTTTTGCAAGTAAAAAGCTTCATTCTTGTCGGAACAACTTTAGAGAGTCAAAAAAAATGTCCGCGATTACTTCATCTCGGCAAACAGACGATCCAAGAATTCCTTTTGTTTTTTGCAACGCGGTTCTTGGATTCCATTCTTCATCTCAAAAACTTTTACCCCGTTCTCTTGCTTGATTTCCAAATTCCAGATCTTCTTTTGTAAAATCGTATGCACATAGGAAACGAATGCGTCCGCAAAGAAGTCGTCTCCGTTGATCGAGGAGTATAAAGTAGGGAAAGGAGTTTTTTCCAGAACCGGATAAATGCCGCCCCATTCGGAATCGAAAGAAATCGGTTGGGAAGAATAGAATCTGATTTTTTTGCGCATCGGAAACGAATCGTCGAAAACGGAATCGTTTTCATTTACCCAAACTCCATTAGAAAATTCGAATGTACTAAAGTCCCGGTTCTTTTCGCGGAAGTCCGGCACGATCCTTTTTTGAACGCTTAGGATGTGACCGATTTCGTGAAGCAGAATGTATTCGAGAGCCGTCTCGATCGTATCGTTCGAGTCCGACTCGATTTTCACGTTGAGTTTCAACGTTCCGGGAGCAAAGGAAGAATTCTCCTTTTGAGTGATCCAATCGTTCGCGGTTTTGGTCAACATTCCCGTGTCCAAAAAAACGACTCCGCCTAACGGACCGGAACGATCGTAAACGAAACTGCTCAAGCCAGTGCTTCCCAAATTTTTACAAAGAATCACTCGAAACAAGGATTTGTCCAAAAAAGAATTCACCGAATTCGGAAGAGATTGTCTAACAGCGCTAAGACGAGACTTCCAAACGATCAGATCCGCTTCGGGCAAGGGAGAATCCTGAAATCCGTCGATTCGATTCATTTCTTGAATAAAGTTTTGCTCCTCTTCGCCGAGGCTTGAAATTCTTTCCTGCCAAGGATTGGAAAGAGAATAACGCTCCGCTCGAGTGATCGGATGGGTTGTAAAGAGCCGATAATACGGATTATTTCCCATTAGGAATGAAGTTGGTTTGCAATTGGAAATCCCGAAAATGACGGATACGATCCATAACGCTCGGAAATGTTTTTCCAGGACATGAAAGCGGAATAATTGCATAGGAAAGATTTTTCCAGGCTCCTTGAAAAATGTAAATCCCAATCCGTTCGTCATCATTTTGAAAAAAAAGAATCTTTGAAACGGAATGGTTTGCGTTAAACCGGGAGCCTTGTAAATTTGGACAACAAAATTCCCAGGGTCGGGAAATTCAGAAACGATGATGTTCTATTTCCTATTGCCTGCTTTATTTTGGATCGGCCCGCTCTTTTCCGCGGAAACGAATCCCTGGGATCTTCCCATTCATGAAAGAATCATCAACCGCAAACACGTATCTCATATCGTGATCGAGACGCGTGCGGATCATACGAGGGTGACTCTTTTGTTAAGCGAACGGTTTCCTTACAACTATAAGGCGAGATCGGGTTCGTTCTTCATCCGCGTAAACGACGAAAAGGAAGCTCTCGAACTTTCGGAAAAACTCGACAAGTATTTGGAATCGGGTTGGAATCTAAAAATTTATCTTTCCGGATCGGAAATCACTCGGTATGACCTGGATCAGACAATTCGCTAAGTTGAAATCCGGCTTTCTGAATCCCTTTACGTTTTTTGAAAGGGAATTCAATTACAGCGAAGCGGAAGCGTGGAAGGATCAGACGAGAATCGATCAGTCCTTTATCCGTCTTGCGTTTCTCCTTCACTTCACGATGTATCCGACGCTTGCGATTCCCGAAGTACGCAATTCGGAGCGAGGAGTTTTGTATCTCGGAGTGATCTTTCTCATCAACGTGATGAGTTTGGTTCTTTCGTTTCAGGAGAGATTTCTTTCTTGGGTGATTCAGATCTCAAACATCGTCATCATCTTTCTGATGATGAATCTCTTTCACGAATCCTTTTATCGATTTCAGGATTTGGAAAGTCTTCAGATCTATAACAATTATTTTTTACTCATTTCCCTGATCGTGATCTTTCAGATGTTCCGCTTGAAAAAAGGCTCCTGTTTTTTGACGGGAATCATCGCGATTTGTCTGCATATCTTTTTCGTTACGATCAAGCGGGTCGAACTCGGACTCGACGATTTTCCTAGAATTCTTTTCGTACCCGACGTAGTCTACGGACTTTGTATCGTGATCGGAACCTCTTCGGTAATCATCGTTAAACGACTGATTTCGATTTCTTCCGAACTCGATCTGGAATACAAATACATCCAGCAGGATCTCACGGTTGCCAAACAGGTTCAGGAGAATCTGTTTCCCGGTCGTTTGAGCATCAAGGGAATCCGTTACGAAGTGATGCGGATCACTCCGAATCATATCGGCGGCGACTTCTTCGACTTTGTTCAACTCCGGGAAGGAAACACGGGAATTTTTTTGACGGACATTGCGGGACACGGAATCGCCTCGGCGCTTGTCGCTTCCATGGTAAAGATCATGGTTTCCACGATGCCTTATATTCTTAAGGTGCATCCCTCGCGTTTGATGGATTACATAGACGATTCTTTGCAAAAACAATTTCAATCCTATCATGCTTCCGCGATTTATATGTTTTTGGATTTTATTTCCAAAGAAATCACCTTTTCCAACGCGGGGCATCCGTATTTGATTCACGGATCATTCACAAAAGAATTTCGTGAGATCGAAACCGAAGGTGCGATTCTCGGTTTCGGAATCAAAAAGCCGATTGCGGAGCAGGTTAAACTTCCTCTTGTCGAACACGATCGTTTCTTTTTATACACGGACGGTTTGATAGAAAACAAGAACGAGGAAGGAAAACTTCTTGGAACGGAAGGGCTTCTTGAAATATTGAATGAGAATCGATTCGAAAAAGATATCGGAGTCTTCAAAGCGAAGGTGCAGAAGGCCGTGGAAACCTTTTTCGGAAACGTAGCACTGGAGGACGACACCCTCTTTCTCATCGTAGAAGTGGAGTAATCAAAGAAATGAGTGAAAAATTAATCAACGTAACTAAGGAAGGACAAATCGCGGTTCTTACGATCCAAAGACCTTCCGCTCTCAACGCTCTCAATAAGGAAGTTCTGAGTCAGATCGGTCGGGAAGTGGAAGCTCTTGAAAACGATAAAGACATCCGCGTTCTCATCGTAACGGGAGAAGGCAAGGCCTTCGTCGCAGGCGCGGACATCGCTGAGATGAAGGACCTAAACGTCGCACAAGGGGAAGAATTCTCCAAACTCGGCAACGGAGTATTCCAAAAATTGCATCAATCCAGAATCGTTTCGATCGCGGCGATCAACGGATTTTCTCTCGGCGGAGGAATGGAACTCGCGCTGGCTTGCGATATTCGAGTCGGTTCCGAAAAAGCGAAACTCGGTTTGCCGGAAGTTTCCTTGGGACTGATTCCCGGTTTCGGAGGAACGCAAAGACTTGCGCGATTGATCGGTTACGCAAGAGCGATCGAACTCGTCGTTACGGGCGATATGATTACCGCGGAAGAAGGATATAGAATCGGAATTCTCAACAAACTCGTAAAAGAGGGCGAAGATCTATTAGCTTTTTCTAAAACGATTGCGAATTCCATTTTGAAAAAAGGGCCCCAGGCAATCGAAAGAGTGAAGAAGACCATTCAGCAAGGTCTGGACGTTTCCTTGAAAGACGGAATTTCCATCGAAGAAAAAGCGTTCGGCGCCTGTTTCGACGGGGGACAATCCAAGGAAGGAATGAGCGCATTCCTCGAAAAAAGACCGGCTCAGTTTTAAGTCGGCTTTCGATTTTGCGGTTAAGAGAGTTTCATTCGAAATGTTCCGACAAATCGTAACGAAAAAATTCCGTTGTCAAAAATCGGATTTTGTGATATTGGAGAATTTCCCCGATTCTTCCCACCACCTCACCCCCCACCCACAGTTCAGGGTGGGGCCGTACTTGTTCACGGCGGATTTTGTCGGAACTCCGAAGAAAGATCTCCCGAAAGAATCCGTTTTTTTAAAAAAGATTCGAGCGATTCGACCCGAATTCGAACTTCTTTTTTTATTCATCGCGATTCTTCTGGTTTCGTCTAACGTATCGGCGCGTGATCCCGAAAAGATTACGATTTACGTGGACGAACATCCTCTACTCGTCGAAGTCGTAAACACTCCCACGGATCGTGCGCGAGGTTTGATGTATCGAAAACATCTCGCTGAAAACGAAGGAATGTTATTTGTATTTTCCGAACCGGATTACTTGAGTTTTTGGATGAAGAACACTTGGATTCCTCTCAGCATCGCGTATTTCAACCGCGACAAAAGAATCACGGACATACACGATATGAAGCCGAATCAAACCACGGAACTCTATCATTCCAGCGAAAAGGCTTTGTATGCGTTGGAGGTCAATCAGGGCTGGTTTGCGAAACGGAAGATCGGAAAATACGGTGTGTTAAAACTGCCCGATCGAGTGAAGGCAGCGCAGTAATAAGAAGTAGTAATCAGGGAAAAATCCCTGATTACCGTTCGTTATTCTTAGAGAGAATCCGAAGCGAGTTTTGCTTCTAGGTCGCTTAAGGTTTTTGTATCGATCACTTTTGTGGATTTCAACTTTCCTTGTTCCGCCATTTTCAGAATCGTTTTGGATCCTACGGTTTCGGAAGTCACGATGATTTCTTCGAGTTTTCCGTTCTTTTCAACGAAGAATTTACCGGGTTCTGCACGAAGTGCGGAAAGAGTTTGAACGTTTCCGTCTTTTTCAGCGGTAATATCCAGTCTGCTTCCGAAGTTCGTATAAACCAAAGTCAGCTTTTCACCTTTTTCTTCGAAAGACTTCACGTATTTGCCGTCTTGATCGTATTCATTGTAGCCGACGGGATTGCTTCCGGACCAGAATTCGATCAGGTTAAAAAGAATGAGATCAAAGAAAAATCCCACAGCATAAAGAATACTGAAAGGGAAATACATTACGAGAGTTTTGATGAATTTCGCCAGCAAACCGCTACCGATATTGAAACTTTCGTTTACGTCATATACTTTTTTAACGATCGCAAACTTACCGAAACAATTCGCGAAAGAAACGAGAAGAATCATTGGGACAAGAATTGCTACGATAGCCTTACGAAACTTATTTTGTTGCATGAAAGGACAACCCCTTAATCAGATTTCTGAGAATTGAATCCTTTCCCGAAAAATTATGCAAGATTTTTCTTTTTTGAAAGGGGAAAATCGAGTTCGAACACGGAAGGAAGCGCAGGCATAATTCCTTGACCGGAACCGTGTTCGAAAAAAAGATAGAGGGAACATCGGGAGCGGAAGTTTGCTTTTTCCTACTTTAGAATTTTGCTTATTTTTTATCTTCGTATTCCTGGTTTACTGGTATCTGATTCCGTTTTTTTTCGGAAAAGAAGCCAAAGCGCTCACAATCACGCATTTCTTTCTTCTCGTCGTCAGCTACTACTTTTACATGAGCTGGGATTGGAGATTCGGAGGATTGATTCTTCTTTCGACCGTTATCGACTTCGTTCTCGCCGCGAGAATCCATTCTTCCCAAAATCAAAGAACACGTTTTATTCTGATCACCGTCAGCCTTGTTCTGAACCTAGTTTTTATTCTCGGTTTTTTCAAATATTATAATTTCTTTGCGGATTCGATCAATCTTTTCCTCGGTCATTTCGGTGTGACTAACGCGTTGCCGATTCTTCATATCATTCTCCCCGTGGGAATTTCGTTTTATACGTTTCAATCTTTGAGTTATACGATCGACGTATATCGCGGTCAAATTCTCCCCGAAAAAAGTTTTCTGCGTTTCGCTTTGTTCGTTTCCTTTTTTCCGCAGCTCGTTGCAGGACCGATCGTAACCGCGAGAACCTTTTTACCGCAGATGGAAACGGTTAAGAATATGACGGAAATTCCGTTTCGAAAGGCGATCCGTTATTTTATTCTCGGGTATATCAAGAAGGTCGTTCTTTCGGATAACGTGGCTCCCATCGTCGATAAGATCTTTTCGCATCCGGAGAACTTTGGAACCGCCGCCATCTGGCTCGCGGCGACCTTGTTTTTGATTCAGATTTATTGCGACTTCAGCGGTTATACGGACATGGCGTATGCGTCCGCTCTTCTGCTCGGATACGAACTTCCCGAGAACTTTCGTATGCCGTTTATCGGAAAAAGCGTCACAGAATACTGGAGACGATGGCACATCACTCTTTCGACTTGGCTCCGAGATTACGTCTATATCTCCCTAGGAGGAAACCGTGCGGGCGCGGTCCGACATAGATTCAATCTTTGGATTACGATGTTCATCGCCGGTTTTTGGCACGGAGCCAATTGGACCTTCATTATCTGGGGAAGTTGTCAGGGAACGATTCTGTTGATCGAGGCGATGTTCAAAAGCTTCAAGGAAAAATATTTTCCGAACTTCCGTCTTCTTCCAGAAAAGATCGGAGTTCCGATTCAAATCGTCGTCACCAACTTGATTTCGATTTCGGTGGGAACTTGGTTTCGAGCGGAATCCGTAGAAAAAGAATGGGTCATGTTGAAACGTTTGTTCGTATACACCGAAGGCGGTTTGCGGCCGTACATGCTCAAAACGGGAATTCCCGTCATTCTTTGTATCATCGTCGGACAATGGCTCGGTTATTGGATCTTCGAAAAAAAGAAAGAATGGAATCCGCCTGCGTGGCTCGAGTTTTCTCTTTATCCGGTGATCGCGGTCGTTCTTGCGTTGTTTACTCCGGATCTTGAAATTCCATTCATCTACTTTCAATTTTGATAAAGAAGAATTCTCGACTAACGGGAATTTAACGCTTCTTTTTCGGAGAAACGATTTCGTTGTCTATACGTTACGCGTATGAATCTGTTCTCTCTTTTTTTGCGCGTTCTTGCGGGATTATTCGATCCACAAAAACCTTCTCGACAAACCGTCATTCCGTTGTAACCCTGATCTTTGTATGTCCGGTAATCCCGATCCTCAACCGAGAAGTCACCGCTACTATCCGGGTAGTTATGCCGACTATATCATACAAATCGAATTCGGTCTGATCACTCTGCACGCAAAATTAGGAAATATTTCCGAGACGGGGATTTGCCTGATCTTAAACGGCGAAGACTTGAACGCGACCGAACCGGTTCACGGTTCCGTGATCGAAAAGAAGTCCGGTAAACGTCTCGAGTTTGAAGGCGACATCGTCTGGGCCGGACCGGAAGTCATCGATCACAAATCGAGATTCGTCTACGGTCTTAGATTTCGGGTGCCGATGATTCTTACCGAAACCCTCGTTTTGATCAATCTTTCTCTACAGGAACCTTGATTCCTTTCTGATTCCATACGTTTCCGGATTGCCATATCCGCTTCCTTGGAGAACTTTGAATCAGGGATTCACTTTCTACCACATGGAACAAAAACAAATCATTCCCAAAAAGCCCACCTTAAGAGAGATCGAAATCGGCCTTCTCAAAAAGATCAAGGAAGGGGACGACGAGGCTTATATCCAGCTCGTCAATCCGTTCCGAGAAAGACTCTATCGCAAGGCCATCTCAATGGTAAAAGACGGAGACGATGCGGAGGATATCGTACAAGACGCTCTCATCTCCGGTTATCGATCCATTCGAAACTTTCGGGCGGAATCGGGCGTTTATACTTGGCTTTATCGAATCGTGGTCAACAAATCCAAGGACTTGTTAGCGAAACGGAAACGAGCTAAAGAGAATTCCATGGACGATAAGGAATATCAGGTAACGGACGATCGCGTAGGATTCGAAAAAAAAATTGAACTTAGTGATGAGTCCAACTATCTAATTAGCAAAATCAACGAGTTGGAAGATCTCTACAAAGAGGTGATCGAGCTCCGATACTTCGAGGAAATGTCCTACGCGCAGATCGCCGAAGTTTTGGGAACCAACGTGGGAACCGTAAAGAGCAGACTCTTTAAGGCGAAGGAGTTCCTGAAGCACTTGATTTTACAAGACGGTAAGGGTGAAGGATACTTTAGGTAAGAAAGATGAAAAGTTTACAGTCAAAATTCAAGATTCCGCTTTTTATGCGAAAGGAAGACGGTGATTTACTCAAGATTGAAAATTCTCTTGTGAAAACGATGTCCGAACTCAGAGACAAACAACTTCGCAATATAAATCTAAGCGAAGATTTCCAGGTTCGATTGAAAAATCAACTCAAGGCAATCCAACCCGAACGTGAAAACGGATGGGAAAAAATTCGTGAAAACGTTGTCGCAAACCGCGGCCTGCAATTATCTTTTTCGGCCATTTTGGCGCTTGCAATCGTCTTCGTAACCTACAACCGATTTGCAAATCCGGGCGATGGAATTCAAAGCGAAAGAGCCGGAACCGTGTTCGGACAATCCGAAGCGGGCAGCTTTCAAGACATTCCTTCCTCCGGTACGTTCGAGTCCGAAGCCGACAAAGCGCTTCTGAAACAAATTCCATCCACAGCCGAAGCCAGAAGAACGATCGATTCTCTCCGGAAATATTTTTCCGAACGGGGCGATCTGAGAATGGTGGAAGAGCTGGATAAAATTCTGGAATTTACGCAAGGCAACAACTAAACAAGGATTGTTGTCGGTTCTTTTCAGCGCCGCCCTTTTTTTGGAAGCGGCGTGATTCCCCTGGTCACTTCAGTCATTGGAAAGATAGGCCGTGAAATGCGGTTATGTTGGAACTCATACATTTCCGTTGGTCCTGAATCATGTGGGAACTCCTGCAATCTCCCACAGCAAAACTTTTGCCCACAAACAAGTTGGTCGCACGGTCGTCTCCTGGATCTCTGATTTTTGTGTGGGAACTCCTTCCTATAACCCGATTGTTCCGAAATCCTCCGATCGAATGTAGGAACTCATACGCCGTTGGCGTCTTCCGAGCTATGTGTGGAAAAAACGTAGGAACTACCACATCCATCCGAAATCGCTCGGTAAAATAAACGTAGGAACTACCACAAACTTCCCGTTCCCACGGCAAAACTTCGACCGACAAGACAAACGGATCGTTTACACCGCTCGGAACTTATTTCTTGATTTCGTCCTGTCTTCTTTGAAAAAAGCCGGGATCTACGCTGTCCAGAATTCTCTTGGATTCCTGATAGATTTCGCTGTATTGCATTCCTCTGTAAACGTCCAGAATCAGACAAGCGTGCTGAAGAATTCTACAGCGAATCTTAAAGTCATACAGATCCTTTCTCGAGTTGAGAGTGTCCTTCAGACGGATTAGATTTTGATAATATACGAGCATTTCCTTTTCGGAATAATTTCTCGTTTCCTCGAAGATTCCCTGCTCGGCCAAAACGACGGGAAGAACTTCTTTCAAATCCGATTCTTCCTGATACGAATCCCTTAATTTTTCGATCCAAAAAAGAATCGGTTCCGCTTTGATAACGGCGATCGGGGCGGCGGACGGATCTTTTAGAAACGCCTCTCGAAAGAGCACGAGAGATTTTCGTTCTTCTCCGGTTTGAAACAAGGACTCCGCGCGCAGATATAAAAACTCGGGAGAATTCCGTTCCACCGAAGAGGAATAATTTAAGATTTCAAGAGCGTTGCGGTAATCGCGGAAGCGGATGAGTTCTCGGATCAAACCCAAAAGCGCGGAAGGATCTTGGAAGTGAAGACCTTCCCTTTGAACCGAAATCTTGAGCTGGTCGACGGCTTCGGATAAAACCGATTCCGAAACGGCACGCAAAGAAGAAGTTCCCGTGAACTTTCGGAGCTCGAATGCGTTTTGAAATTCGGCGAAATATTGAACGAGAAGATGGCTTCTTTCCCTTCCTTCCTTCGCGTTGTGAATCCGATCCAGACGATTGTCCCAATACGAGGAGATGAAATATCCCGCGACGATTTCGGGATGTTCGGGTTCTTCGGCCAAAAGGGAATCGAAACTTTTTTGTGCCTTGTCGAAATCTCCGTCGCTTAAGTATTGATTCGCTTCTTCTAATTTTCTGGAAAAGGACATGGAGGGTTCATTCTTTCACTTGGATCCGGCGGGAGTTCCCACCGGATGAATTTGAGGTCGGATCAGTGGGTTGCTTTTTTATCGTGATGTTTGCTGACTTGTTTTACGATCTTATCTTCCAAGCCGTCGATGCAAGCGTAGATATCCTTGTTCGAATTTTGTGCGTTGAATTTGTTTCCGTCTCCGTGGAGATTCAGATTGGCGCTGACTTCTCCGTGAATCATTTCAAAAGAGATCTCGAAAGACTGAACCGTATGAAGATATTTGGAAACTCGATCCAATTTGCTGTCCGCGTATTCCTCGGCCGCTTTCGAATGATCTACGTTCTTCCAGTTATAGTTTATTTTCATAGGCTGCTCCGAATTGTTTTTTTATACCGGATCAATTTAGACGACGATGGAAGTCAGAAAACTTCAAAATCCGGAATTTCAGGTTAGTCTTGAAAGGAGAAGAGTCAAATCAAAAAAAATCCCGCCCTTTCGGGCGGGCCAAGTCAGTTAGAACTAGAGATGGGATGAATTAGTGGGCTCGGTGTTTGATTACTGAGCGTTCGCAACATTCTCCATATGGATGGAACAAGCTTCTTGGTATTTTTTATAGGCTTCTTCCTCGGCGTTCAGGGCGGAATCGATGTCCCCGATTTTCTGATAAATGGAAATTACGTTTTTGATGTTCTCGAGAGCTTGGCAGGATTTACCTTGGCGGAACTCGGAGATGGATTTGAGATAGAGAACCAGCGCGTAACCTGCGGATTCTTTTTCTCCCATTTTCTCACGAACGGTGAGAGATTGGTTGTAAAGGTCGATTGCAGAGTTGTAGTCTCTCACTTTTTGTTTCAGACTTCCCAACGCGCTTAGCTTATTTGCTAATTGGATTTCATTCTCTGGTGTAAACTTATTAAGCTCTTCCTCGACCTTTTGGGCCTCTGGCATTGCATAAAGTCCGGTAAAAATGCTTAAAAAGAGAGCAATTGTCGCAAACTTGTTCATCTTATCACCCCAGTTCCAGTGTTCTGTCTATATATATGCAAGTGCCGTGCCAGAATTTAGGTGAGATTCTTAGATTCTTTCTTTTTTTTCTCGTTTTACTGAAAGCCTTTAAAATAGTCGAAACCAAGCATTCTGCCGGATGATCGCGCTGCTTTTTGGTTTTCAAAAAGGGTGAGGAAAGTCCGGACACCTGGAAACACGGGACCGGGTAATGCCCGGAATTCTTACTTTGAGAGCAATTTCAAAGCAAAGAGTATGGAAAGTGCAACAGAAAGGATACCGCCGTCGGGGAATCCGGCGGTAAGGGTGAAATGGCGGGGTAAGAGCCCACCTCCGGTTCCGAGAGGAATCGGGAACGGTAAACCCTCCCGGGTGCAATCTCAAATAGGCGGCCTTTTTGCCGTTTCCGCGGGGCCGCGGGTAGAGAGCAAAGACTCCGATCGGTAACTTTCGGAGCAAGATAAATGGTCATCCATCTCCTCACGGAGAGGACAGAATCCGGCTTACAGGCAGAGTGCGTTTTGATTTCATAAAAAAGCGTCTGGCTGAAGGAGTGCAGCGACTTCGGCAGAGTGCGTTTTGATTTCATTCAGAATTTTGAATCTATGGAGAAGGAATCAGGAAGTTGATTTGGAATAGGCGTCAGTTGAAATGTTTTGTTGCTCTGCTCTGTTTGAGTAGGGGAAGTAAGTTGCACGCTCGATTTCTCAACTTTGTTGAGAGCCGAATGCCAACACTCCGCTGTCATTTGGCTAACTCGCTTCCTAAGCGCCGATCCATAGAGAGGGGTTTGCTAAGTTACTTGGTCGCTCGTTATGCCTAAACCGATTCGTTATCAATACAGTTATTCCCAGAAAGTGGCTTGGGGGGATATGGACGCGTTCGGACATGTGAATCATGTCGTTTATGCGAAGTATTTTGAAAACGCCCGCGCCAATTACTTTACGGACCTCAATCTTTGGGACACTCCCGATCGTCCGTCCGAGGGCGGACCGGTGATCACTCATATCGACGTGGATTATAGAAAGCAGGTTCGTTATCCCGATACTTTGGATATAACGATGCAGGTGGACGCGGTGACTTCCCGGTCGTTTCATATCTCTTGTACGATGTGGAACCGAGAAGGGGATTGTGTCGCGACCGCAAAGGGAGAATTTCTTTGGTTCAACTTTGCAACTCAGAAGCCGGCCTTGCTTCCGGAGATTTATAAGAATCTATTCTTTCAGCAACAATCGTAACGATTCGTAACGAATTATAATCCGTGATTCGAATTCGGATTCCGGAGAACGCGCCGGCGAAAAACGGCTTGCCTTTCTGTTTAAAACGAAGAACTTCTGCGGATCATGTGTGATACGTTCGTTGCCACACCTTCATTTACCGGAACCGGTTCTATGATCTTCGGGAAGAATTCCGATCGCGAACCGAACGAAGCGCAGGCGTTATTGCGCGTTCTTCCTCGAACCGGGGAAAAACAAACCCGTTGCACATACATCCAAGTTCCCGGCATAAAACAAACACGAGAAGTGATTCTTTCCAAACCGTTTCAGATGTGGGGAGCGGAGATGGGAGCGAACGCTTCGGGGGTCGTCATCGGCAACGAAGCGGTCTTTACGAAAATTCCTTTTGAAAAAAAGAATCAGGGTCTGACGGGAATGGACCTCTTGCGTCTTGCATTGGAAAGAAGCGACAGCGCGGAAGCCGCGCGCGAAACGATTCTTCAGTTGCTCGAACAATTCGGACAAGACGCTTGCGGCGGTTATACGAATTCGTCCTTTTACTATCACAATAGTTTTTTGATCGCGGATTTTCAAAACGCCTTCGTGCTTGAAACCGCGGGAAAATTTTGGGCTTGGAAAAAGATCGAAGGATTTTATTCGATCTCCAACGGGCTTACGTTGGAAAACGATTACGACGCGATTCATCCCTCGGCGATCGAAACCGCGGTTCAAAAAGGTTGGGCGAATCACGGCGAACCGTTTTCTTTCCGCAAAGCGTTCTCGGATTCTTTCTTCACTTTTTTCAGCAAGTGTAAGGTAAGAAGGGCGAGAACTGCCTCGATGGGAACATTCAAAAAAGGGAATTTAGATCCGAAGGCCGCGATGGAAATTCTCAGACAGGAAGGGGAACCGGGAAGTGCCGGCGGACGTTTTTATCCTTCTTCCTCGGACATGGGTTCGGTTTGTCTGCACGCGACCGGACCGATTACGCCTAACGGTACGACCGCTTCTTTTGTGGCCGAGTTGAAACCGAAAACCTCTCAGAACCGTTTTTGGTTTACGGGAACGGCGATTCCTTCGATCTCCTTGTTTCTTCCCGCGGGATTTCCGGGCACAACGTTTTTAGAAAAGAATTTCGAACAACCGAGCGCGACATTGGACACTTCCCTTTGGTGGACGCACGAAAAATTCTATCGAGAGATTCAGAGGTTTTATCCCGACGCCAAAGCTTTGGTGGAACCGAAGATCGATTCCTTGGAAAACACATGGTTTCAGGAATTGAAAAGTCTCGAAAAAAAATCAGACCCTTCCAAGGCCTTGGATCAACTGAGCGAACGGGCCGCGAGAACGGCCCTCCAAGAATATCGGTTGTGGAACGCGAATTTGGTCCACGAACTCAAGAAACGTAAGGTGCAACAGGCGTTCGCGCCTCTGTATCGACTCCAATGGTCTATTTGGAATCAAAAGGCGGGGATTAGGATTTCTTAACGCTTGCTTTTCGGATTCTCATGTTGATCAGTTCCACCCCGAGTGAGAACGCCATCGAAAAGTAGACGTATCCTTTCGGAATGTGAAAGTGAAGACCGTCCGCGAACAACATCGCTCCGATCATAATTAAAAACGCAAGCGCGAGCACTTTCATCGTAGGGTGTTCGTTGATAAAATCACTGACCGTTCCCGAAAAAATCAACATCACGACCATCGACAAAACGACCGCCGCAACCATCACCTGAAATTGACCGGAAAGTCCTACTGCCGTTATGATGGAGTCCACGGAAAAGATGATGTCCAAAATGATAAGCTGAACGATCACACCCCAGAAAGAAATTTTTTCCTTTTTCGATTTGGAATCATCCTCTTCGATTCCTTCCACCTTGCCGTGAATCTCGCTCGTACTTTTTGCGATGAGGAACAAACCTCCGCCGAGCATAATCAAATCCCTTCCGGAAATTCCGAAATCGGCGACCGTCAGAAGAGGGGAGGTCAGGGATGCGAGCCAGCTGACCGCAAACAACAAACCGATTCTAAAGCCGAGCGCCAGAATCAGTCCTATGTTTCTTGCTTGATTTTGTCGGTTCTTGGGAAGTTTTCCGGAAACGATGGAGAGAAAGACGATGTTATCGATTCCGAGAACGATTTCCATCAAAGTCAGGGTCAAAACGGCGACGACTTTATCGAGTGTGAGTAATTCCATGCTTGCAATTAATTTTTCGAAAACGAAGAAATCAATCGATTTACAAGGAAATTTAAGAAGGCATACTGGAAGTATGGAATTTCTTCCGGAGAGTTTCAAGACAAGGGAAGCGGTCGGAATTCATCTGAGGAGCAAGACGATTCTTCCCTGTCTGCCGCACCGCCTGAGTCTTTTGGTTTTTCTACGTCATTCGGGTTGTATCTTCAGCCGCGAAGCGATCCACGATCTCAAGGAGATTTCCGAAATCTGCCTTTCCTTTCCGCCGGTATTGTTTTTTTTTCCGGGAAAAGTAAAGGATGCGGAAGAATTCTTTGCCGGGGTTTGGGAGGATGCAAGCGTCGTCGCCGATGCGAAGACGGAATTTTACAAAGATCTCGGTTTGGAAACGGCGGACTTGGTTCAGCTCGCCGGTCCCGAGGTTTTGATCGGAACGGCGAGGGCCACGTTCAAAGGACATTTTTACGGAATTCCGGGCAGCAATCCTCTGCAAATGCCCGGAGTGTTCTTAGTCGTTCGGGACAGGATCGTTTGGGAACATCGATACAGACATATCGGAGATCATCCCGATTGGAAAAATATTCCGGGAGTCACTCTGCTGCCGGGCGCGGAATTCGGACCCGACGTGATGCCCGCCTAAATCGTGTTTAACGAACTACCGTGACCGAACAGGTTGCGTGATGAACGATCCGATCCGAAACCGAACCGACCAGAAATCTTCCCACGGCGGAAAGTCCTCTCGAACCGATCACAATCATATCATAATTTCCTTTTGCTGCGGTTTCCACGATCGTGTCGGCCGGATATCCTTCCAGAACCAAACGATCCCATTTGATTTCGGGCGATTCGTCCAAAGGAGAATGGATTTTTTCGAATCTTTGTTCCGAAATCCATTTCACTCTGTCCTTTCCTTCGGGAGCTTTTTCGTAATAACCCGGAAGCGGACCGAATTCTTCCACGACTTCCAAAACCGTAAGACTCGCGTTCGCCGCTTTCGCGATCGCGATTCCCATCTCAAGCGCCTTTTTGGAACTCTCCGAACCGTCCACGGGGACTAAAATTTTTTTGATGAATCTTTGCATATTGTTTCTCTTCGCAAAGAGTGTATCCTTCTCGAACGCGTTTTCCAATCAAAAAATTACGGATTTTAGGCTTTCAAGGTTTGATTTTGATCAATCGGAGAATTCTTCCCTTATGAATAAAATTGGACGTCGGCGGATCGGTACGAATTTTTACCGACCATGCAAGACACAACGGAATTGGATCGTATATTCATAAATTCTTATTTAACGTATAAAAACACGGGAAACGCGAAGGCGCTGATCGAACAGGCGGAGTTTTGGATACGGAGAATCGCCGTTCACAAATATTCTCTCGACGAGGACGGGAGGGCGGAAGTTCTTCTTAAGTTTATTCAAAAAATCGAATATTTTTCGGAATTGTACGAAACGCGCGGATTCAGGAATTTTCCGGCGTATGCGATCGTGTTCTTAAGACATCTCGTTTTGAACCAGTGGAAAAAGGAGATCCGATTCCGCAGACGGGAAGCCGTTACGTTCGAGGCGAACGACCTTCCTTGCAGGATTTCGGACGAGCCCGGTTACGAGACGAAAGCCTCCCTACACCGTATTTTTCTGAACGAAACGCTGCGAGGCTTCGATCCGAGAGGCGTTTTGATCTTCAAGCTCAAACACAATCTATTCCTTGAGAGACAGGAGATTCTTCTTTTGAAAAGCGTTCTCCTCGCGTCCGGAAATTCCGTCCGTGATTTTCTCAAAGAAAGAATGGAAAAGCGGTTCGAGGCGCGAAGGCGCGAGCTGGCCGTTTTGGAAAGAATGGAAATCAAACAACAGATTCTTTTTTCAAAAGGAAACGAAGCCGCGGATGTTTTGTTGCGATCCAAGGAAAAGCTGAGGAAAAAACTTTTGAAAACGGAAACGATCTATACGCACGAGGAGATTTCATTCTGGTTCGGTTGGAGTTATTCCGTGATCAAGAGGCTGTATCGTCGGACGCTGGATTTTTTGATTCTTTCGGGAAAGGATCTTCGTTTCGTTCTTGTTTCCGAAGAGGAGAAGGACGCCGCCTAATCCGGATTTAACGTCTGTAATTTTTGTGTCAGAATGCGGGCTTTTTGGAATACGGAGCGAAAAAAATAATTTCGATACGATTCTTCGCTGAATCGTATTCGAATAAAAAATCCTTCGTCGGATGATAATGTGTGGATCGGACGGGTCCAAGTCCGAATGATTGTCTTCGATTTTTAGGAAAAGAGCAGAGAATGAATCAGTTTGAATCCCGTAAGTTACGATGGAAATTGACCGTTGGTTTGGAATTATTGACTTCGATATTGGCGGTTCCGCTTGCGGTGTTGTTCATCATTTCGGCCGGGGGATACGATTTCGATCAGTCGATCGCTTTGATCATCTCGTCGACGATCGCGCTTTTTACCTCGTTCGTCGTTCCGTCCGTTCGATTTATGATTCTCGGAAAACTTCTGAAAAATTTGGAAGACAAGCAATGGTTCGCTCTCAATTCGAAGGAACGGTCCGATGTCAAAACGAGGATTCTCAACTTTCCTTTAAACAACACCGTTTTCTACGTGGTTCAGTGGAGTTACGGAATTTTCGCCGCTTGGAGAGTCATGCATCTGTTCTTCGAGCCGACCGTTTTGGAATCGATCCCTTTCTTGTTTTTGCCCGCGATCATCTATCCTATATTAGGAGTTTCGCATTTCTTTTTAACGGAATCCATGTTCGTCGACGTTCTGGAATCCGATCGACTGAACGAGGTTCAAACCGATTCTAACAAGATCAAAACCGTGGGAGTTCACGCGAGAATCTTCAGTACGATTTCCTCGATCGCGATGCTTCCGATCATCATCCTCGGATATCTGTTGGTCGAGGAAACTTCCGGCTGGATCAAACTCGGAGACGTTACGATTCCTTTGATTCTCACCCTCGTTTTTATGCTCATCGCGGTCGGAGTAGCCTCGTATCAGCTTTCCTCGACGATCCGTAGAAATTCGGAAAACATGATCCGCATTTTCGGAGAAATGTCGGACGGGAATCTGACACAGGTTCTTCCGATGGTTTCGAGCGACGAACTCGGTTCCAACAGCCGAGCTTTGAACGAATTTATTAAGCGACTTCGTATTATCGTGAAGAGCGTCGTCCGCGAATCTGAAAAACTTTCGGGAAGTTCCAAATCGCTCGGAGAGAACACGAGGGAATTATCCAGGAAGATGCAGGATCAAGCCGCTTCCACCGAACAGATGAGTTCTGGCGTGGAAGAAATCGCGGCTTCGATACATTCCACTGCTTCCCGCGCGGAAAGCCAGACGCAGATCGCAAAAAAAGCGCAGTCTTCGCTCGCGGAGCTGGAAGGGAGAATCCGCCAGGTTCACTTGGCCTTGTTGGAAACCAAAGGCGACGCCGATCGTATGAAGGATGAAACCAGAAGCGGAGAAGAAGCCCTCCGAGGAACGCAAAAGGCGATGGAAGCGATCGAAGAAAGCACGGCAAAGATGGGTGCGACCGTTAATGTGATCCGCGATATCACCGATCGGATCGGATTACTTTCTTTGAATGCCGCGATCGAAGCGGCCAGAGCCGGAGAAGCGGGAAAAGGTTTTGCCGTCGTCGCGCAAGAGATCGCAAAACTCGGCGAACAAACCCAGGACAACGCGAAACGAATCACATCCGCGATCACCGAGGCGCTCAACGCAACAAAGAGCGGAAGAGAAGTCATCGAGTCCACGCAGACAGCGTTCCAAAAAATCGGAGAAACGGTCGGGACCACTTTGGATCGCGTGTCCGAAGTCGCATTATTATCCGATTCACAATTAACGGCGAGCGATCAAGTCAAGTCCGCGTTTGCCGATCTTTCCCTTTCTTCCGACGAGATCCGAAATCATACGCAGGAACAAGCGCAGACTTCGACCGAGTTTTCCAAAACGATCGTATCGATTTCGGAAACGACCGAGTTTTTAAATCAAGTCGTGACGCAGATCGACGAACTCGCGATTCAATTGAATTCGCAGGCGGGAAAACTCAAGTCGGAAGTGGAATTCTTCAAAACTTAAAAAGGACACCTTTTCGTTTGCCCGGTTGGAAAAGAAGGAAAGATAAATTCAAAAATAAGAATATTCGTAAGTTCGAATTTTATGTTTCCGGAAAGTCGGGTTGCGGCGTTTTTAAGAGAAGATTCAGTCCTCCAATTACGGTTCCGAAAATCAAACTGGCTACGATCAACGGGATCAGATGTCCGTAATTTCCGGGAATCACCACTAAGGCGATAAACCAGGGAAGATTCAAAAGTTCCGTCAATAACACGGAGGATAAAAATTTCGGAAGTCCGATCTCCGCCACGCTTACGATCAAGCCGCAGGAAAACCAGAACAACATCGATTGTATCAAGATCCAGCGGGAAGCGTTCGGGTCCGCAAAAAAGATCAAAAAACCTTCCAAGACGGCCGCCACCGATCCGACGGTAGCCGCGTTTCGAATCCGAATCCAATTTGCTTTCATAAAAATCTCCTTTAGTTTTTGTTCAGTCTCACGCATCTTCCGCCGCGGTAAAACGGAATCGCCTATAAGAAATATTTTTTGAAGATTGAATATTCTATATTATTAAAGTAGTTGTCCGAACCTGTCATATATCTTCGCCGTTTCGATTTTTGTGCGAAAAAACGGTCCGTAGTCGAACGGAATCAAGCGACAAGTTGCGGGAATAAACGACGTCTTTTCGGGAACGAATCGTTCGGACTTGTTCTCAATCGTGAGCAAGCGGTTTTACGGTCTTTGTTGTTTCTTTCAGAAAAAGAGATCAACGTCGATCGAAAGGAAAACCCATTCAATGCAGAACTCGAATGTAACCCCGGAAGAACCGCTGCTTTTTCGTAAACAGGAATACTTTACGGAAGTACGTTGGCAGGAGATCGATCAAAACAAACACGTAAACAATATCGTGTTTTTAGGATATTTCGACGAGGCGAGATTCAGGGCGATGGTTCAATCGGGAGTCGATATGAACCGTTTGCTCAAAGAGTTCGGAATCAGCCCGGTTCTTACGAAGGTGGAATTGGAATATAAAAACGAACTTACGTATCCGGAGAGAATCCGAATCGAATCCAAGATTCGATTCGAGGGAAAGATAAAAGCCTTTCACGATCAGTATGCGTATCGTCTTTCGGACGGAAAGCTCGTTGCCGTTTGCGTGGCACATTGGTTTTTTATGGACATACACAAACGAAAGCCCGTTCCATTTTCACAGATCGGAATCGAAGCAATCAATCCTGCGTCCACAGTGCTCAATTAGAAATTGATCATCGAATCGTATTCGGGTTTTTCGAATCCGATCCGATTAAAGAATTTTCCAGCCTTTGTCTTTCAATTTTGTTTTGAAATGGGAGAATTCTTCTTTGATCGAAGCGACCGCTTTGAAACCCGCGTCGATGCCGCGATTGATGGAGCGTGTGAGTTTTTCGGCGCTAGTGGTCACCATCGAAAGTTCTTGGCGAGCAGGGGAGATCACTTGGATTCTAACGTCCTTCGGAGGATGTTTGAGAATCTGAATCGCGCGGTTGTACATCGTGTGATGCACTTTCGTAATCATATGGTTGAGTTTGTTGTTGGAAGGATAGGCAAGCCAACCGGAAAATTTAGAGATCGGATCCGAAAATTCGTTCTCGTTGGTATTTAAGACAACCGTAATATCCTTATATCCCGCTTCGATCACCTTCTCCACCGGAATCGGGTCCGCGATTCCGCCGTCCCCGTAAAATTGACCGTCGAGTTTCCATTTTCCTCGCGTAGCGATCGGAAGAGAAGTCGCCGCTTTCAAAAGGTTGAGCGCGTTCGCAGCGGACGCTTTGATGTATTCCGTTTGGAGTTTTGCAAGATTGGTAACGGCCACGTAAAGAGGAGGCGCTTCCTTCTTGTCGAAATTTTCTGACGGGAGTCGGTATTTTTCGCCGAAGATAAAGTCTATTAGATATTCCTGATCCAGAACCGTCTTCCCTTTGAAAGGATTTAAGAATGAAATAAATTTATTTCCGTTCAATTCCTTCCTCCAGATGTCCAGAATGCGAATGGATTCTTCATAACCTTGTTCGTAACCGGTCGCGTAATAAGCGGCCGAACAGGAGCCGGAAGAAACTCCCACGATGAGGTCGAAATGAGTGGAAGGAATGTATTGATGCAATGCGGCCAAAACCCCGCCTGCAAACGAGCCTTTCATCCCTCCGCCGGCGACGATGAGAGCGGTGGATTTTTTTCCGGCCTTAGGGAGAATGTGATTGTTCCCCGCTAAGGATTCATTGCCCGGAGTGAAATAAGAACTCATACGTTCAGAATTTTTAGGTTGAGGATTCTTTCAACGAGGATACGATCGATCCGTCGATTTTTTGCGGAAAAGTAAAACCGGAAACGATTAGCGGGGAAATTTTTTTCTCCGCTAATCTATGCTCGGTTATAATTCAGGTTGAAAGAAGGAAGTCATGCAAACACGTTATGCCGGCCTTACGCCTCAAAAAGAGTTTTTGAAATTCGTTCTTTGTCTTTGTTTTTCGAGTTTGGTTGCGGAATCGATTTCGGCCCAGGCGCTCGAAAAAGAACCGCCGAAAGAAAACGGTAAACCTTCCTTCGAACTTCTTCTCAAACGTCAGACCTACGAATGGATTCCTTATGATTTCGCTTCGTATTCGGAACGTCCTTGGACGGAAACCTCGATCAAAACGGATTCCGTAAAACAAAATCAAAAAGTGATCGTTCCTTTTATCTTTCGATACGATCATCCCGAAAAGAAATTCAGGGTCGAAATTTCCGCGTATGAAATCGAATTAGCGAACGCGAATGCGATTGTAACGCAAGCGGGAGCCGCCGGTTACGAAACTAGAAGACAATATTTCAATCCGTTGATCCGGTCCGAAGCGGAGTTCAATCTGTTTCGAATTTTGGAAGCGACCGAAAACTGGAAATTCTTTCTCGGTTTCGGAATTCGGAATATCAATAAATACAAATACGGTTATTATCTTCGAGAAGGGGCGTACCAGGAATATTTTTACACATACGGACCGCAAGCCGTGTTTCGAACCGATTATCGAATCGCGGAGCGATTCTTTCTAAGTTTCGCGTTCGATCTTTTTTATACCGAAGGAAACCGTTTTTACAAACCGACAACCACGACCTTGGATTCGATTAGGGTTTCCAGCGGGAGTTCCGGAGTTCGCGGAATCTATCGCGGAAGCGAAATCGACGTTTCCGTTTCGTATCAAATTTCGGAATCGTTTAAATTCTACCTAGGGTACGGCT
>NZ_JAIZBG010000001.1:2442500-2685000 GCF_022267325.1 Leptospira sanjuanensis | reverse complement strand
TCTTTCAGAACGAAAAATTGACGATCTCCGAACTCGGAGACGAGATGATCTCCGCTTTCCGATATTTGACCGTTAAAACCGAATTGAACCGGGTAGTTTGCGAATTCTCCTTTTTCGGATAAAAAGATATTTTCGGAATGATACGCATGTGTGGAGAATCGGGCGGGAGTTTTCGCGTTCTCGGTCTGCGTTTTGCCGATTTCCGGAAAGCCGATTTCACTTTGTTTCCAGATTCGCTTCAAAACCTCTGGAGAATAGGGAAGTTCTTTCGGTCGATAGGATTCTTTCGTTGCGTTCCGGTTCATTCAGTCGTCCTTTTCCAAAATTGTTTAGAATTTCAGAATAGTACAACATTCTAATGATTTATTTTTTAATATTATTTTGAGGAATTCGAACCGAATTTCGATGCGGTATTGGGGAAAACTCGATCGGCCTTGGAGAACGACTATTCCCGTTTTTCAAAAAAGGTTCCGGGAGGACCCTATTGCGGATTTCCTCCCGGACTTTAAATGAGCGTTTTATAGGGATTTACGGATCGTAGAAAGGGAAACAATCTTCTCTTGCAAAAGTATCACCGAAGAATTCTCCCGATTCTTCTCAATAGACGCGCGTCTTGATCGAATCGGAGAGTTCTCTTTTGTTCGTAAAAATCAGTTCGCCGTAAAGATCGCCTTATCCGGATTCGGCGAATCATATCCAGGCTGCAGACAAGTCGTTTCTGCATATCCCGTAACGAAGCCGTAACCGTCCATGCTGATGTAATAGCTCCTCGTCGTGATCCCCGATTCACCCGGATACGAACATCTTCCCGTACGCGTTAGGTTCGGAGCCGCGGGCGGGTTTGTCGCTTCGCAACCGTTGGCAACGTTCGCGGTCGGATTCGAGCCTAAGAAGTCATAACATCTCCGATATGTGTTCGCTTCGTTCGAGGTAGAAGTCGGAACCACCGCCCCGTCGGTGAGATTGGTTTTGAAGTTGGCCACCAAACCGGAGATATGTTTTATCTGAAGAATATACGTTCCAGCGGTTAAGGTCGCCCTATCGAATTCGGAAGTCTGAGACGACCCTGTGGCGATCGTAGTCGCCGCCGAAGTCGGTGAAGAATAATAGAAGAGATCCAAATTGGATCCTACATACCCGAATACGTTAAAGAGATGCGCCGTGTTGGTCGTTGCCGTAAAGGTATAAAACGCGCTCGTATCAATGTTCGAAACTCTTCCCGTCAACGAATTCGGCTGATTGAGGGCGATCACAGGCGCCGGCCTATATCGGATCGTTTTTGAAAGAAGTGCGGCTCCCGATCGGGTTACGACGATGGGGACGGTCGTATTCGCGCTGATACCTGCTAAGGTCGGCATTGTAAACGTAATCGTTTTTGAATCAACGACCGTAATTCCAGTTGCTGCAGTTCCTCCGATCGTAATGGTATAATCCGCGGCGGCTCCGGGGAAACTATCGCCGGTAATCGTAGTCGTGCTTCCCGGAAACCCGCGATCCGGATAAAAGTCCGCAACGGATTCCGCGCTTGTGATCGTATAAAGAAGCAGAAGATTCGTGAACAGATCGTCCGATTCTCCTTTTTTACAGTTGAGGAACGAAATGATGAGGAATAAGGAGGCGCTAAGGATTGCGATCGTCTTTTTCATGGCAGGATGCTCCTGATACGTTTTCGATTTAGTTTTATGTCTAGGACTTACAGGATACTATAGTATTTGATAGGTAGATATATCGGGAACTACGTAGATACGCGAAATTTATACGTAGTTTTTCGGATTCCGAATTGTATGGCGGTTGAAGTGTCCGGTTTTTAAACGAAATACTTTTACTTTGTTGAATATTCTAAAAAATGATTATTCACTTCTCAGTTTGAAAACAGCATTGTTGCAGGAAAAGCTCGCTTTCTTCGGAATCAGACAAAGATTCAGATTCTTATGATTGCTGTTGTACGCGTCCATTAGAAATTTTTTCGTATGTTCGACCGCGTGTTGACCGGCCCATTCGTGAAAATTAACGTTAGGCGACTTCTCAAGAGTATTTCCGCCTCGAACACTTTTTTCCGAATCCTTGTTGAGACAAATATGCGTCGCATAGGGCTGAAAGAATTTCATCTCGTTGGGAGAAAGTTCGAGACATTCCAACGCTTCCTCTTCATGATTTACGATCGGAGAAAGATCGTAGTATCCGGTTTGGATGTTCGGCATCGAAAGAAGCTTCCACGGTTCCTCAAGCGGAGCGGTCTCGATTCGGTTCGGATGATTTTCAACCCAGTTGCTATGTGCGTAAAAATCCTGGATGATATGAGTCGCATGTCCGATTTCCTTCATCGAATCGTAAAAGAAGGCCGCCTTTTCGGATTTCGTTTTTAAATTTCTGAGTTCGATCCCGCATCCGAATATATTGTTGTTATCGCAGTGAAAGGCTTCCGCATCCATCAGTTCCGAATCCGAGTGGAGGTTTCCGTGAACGATCATCTCCTGACAATCGGCTCTGATTTCATATCCGGTCTCATCGGTAAATTCGCGAAAGGATTCCTTTAAAATTCGAATGTGATTGAACGAACCCGATGGCCCGAATGCTTCCAAATCGGAAAAAACGGGCCAAAGATCCAAGAGAATGACGAGAATGGGAATGGTAAAAATCAGTTTTAGAGCCTTTTTCATAAAAAAGTAAGTAACTACTTACATACTTTTTAGACCCCGTTTTCCCGAAAAGTGCATTTTTTTAAGCGAATTTCAAATGGGAGGGAGTGTTTTTTAAGTGATAGCGAAAAGGGGCGGCGACTTTAAATCTTGAGCGAGTGATCGGTAGGTTAGCGTTTTGAAAGTGCATGGAACACTTGGCAAACAAAGCGTGTATAACGCATCACTCAAGGAAGGGGAAAACGGGAGAAGCGAAGGAATTCGCTACTTTGACAGATCCGCTTAGAAGAAACCGGGCTTGGACGGAACTCCGGCCTCAATCTTGTCTCAAAGAAGGAGCCGAAGTTTACTTAGACGAGGATTCTTCCTTTGGAATTTTGCTGCCGAGAAATTCCGTAAGATCAATGAGACCTTTGATGAATCTTAAATTGTATCTGCTTTCGTAGAGCAAAAAGACGCTCGCCATAAAGAGAAAAAGACCGCCGGCGAGCGCGCTGAGAGTCGCGATCCAAATTTGATTTTGGAGGAAATTCGTGAACGCAAACCCCAAACTGGAAAGAACAAATAGGGAAGTCGCCGTATAGAGGAAGGCCATGGATCTTTGGATGAGAACCGCGCGGATTCTTTGGACCTTGAGTTGTTTTTCAAGGTTATCCATTCTTTCTTTGGGATAGGGTAGTTTCCCGCCTAAAACCCCTTCCACTTCGGCTTTGAGAAGATTGACTCGATCAAAAATTCTTCCCAAACGGTTTGCGGTTGAAAAAATCAAACTCGCGCAGGCGGTGATCATCACTGCGGGAGTAATCATTCCCGTAAGAATGCCTGGATTGGAAAGGGACTCTAAGAACACGGTCCTATCCTCGAAAAAAACGGTTTTTTGTCCATTCCATTTGAGTCGAACATTCCAAACGATTTGATCGAAGGCTGTTTGTAATCGGGATCGGGCGCTCATTACGGTTTTCGTTCGAAGTTTGATTTTTAGCCTAATCATTGTTAGGCGGATGTCGGTTTCGGGAGAACGGGTTATGGCCACTCGGTTCCGTTTTCGATTTTCGAGCCGAAGAAGGGCCTTATTTTTCTAATCGGCTTCGAAAAAAACTTGATCTGTAGAGGCATTCAAAAATACACATGTAAGCAATTGCTTACTATATGCAGTTTGGTGAATTCCTTCAGTTTATGATCTGAAGAATCTATAAAAATAACCGCCGAACCGAAATAGGTCGATTCGAACAAGAACGGGGTGCTTTTTGTTTTCTGCTTTGATACAAAAATGGAACGATTTTAATTCCAAGATTTCCACTTCCAAATTCAGATTTTTATTTTTACTGCTCGTGCCCGCTTTGATTCTCTTTGCGGATCTCGGGTTACGCTGGAAAATTCTCAGTCAAATGGAGACGTTGCAGTGGTCTTACTATCTGCTTTCGTTTCTTTATTCGATTTTGATTTATTCTTTGCTTCTTTTTTCTCTCGATCTCCTTTCTTCAAGCTCGAAGACGAAACCCTACTGGGGAATTTTGGCGTTCGCATCGTTCGGCTATTCGATCTGTGTGATCGGTTCTTACGGATATTTCTTATACGCGGGGATCATGCCGAACTTTTTCGTGTTCTCGTATATCTTTCAGGAACCGTTCAACAGTTGGACGATCTTCCGGGGCGGCCTCACCGTTTGGAGTTTGATCGGTTTCTTTTTTCTTTTCCTTGTTCTTTTCTTAAGTTTGAAAATCGCATCCTCCGATTTCAAACCCGCGCGTTTTACGAAAACCGTTTACGGAATCTTGTCGTTTAGTATTCTCGCGCTGACGGCTTTCTTTCACAACAACACGCGCTTTAACGATCAGATTTACGTGGCGGATACGAATTCGATTTCGTTTATCAATCGCAATCTATACAATTTGGTTACCGGCGATCGTCTCGGTTCTGCGGGCCTGCAATCCAGGAACAAACCGGTCTTAAATCCGAGCCCGAATCCGTTTCGAAAAAACGTTCTTCTTATTTTGAGCGAAAGTCTTCGCAGAAAGAGCATGGCTCTTTACGGTTACGAAAAGGATACGACTCCTTTTTTAAATCGATGGACCGTCGATCCGCAGAACGGGTCCGTCGTCGTGTTTCGAAAGGCGTTTTCAAATTCCAGTTCCACTTTGATTTCGGTTCCGAGTCTGTTGTCCGGCGTATCTCCGATTCAACCCGTGTCGATGACGCACAATTCTCCGCTTTTTTGGGAATACGGAAAGGCGGCGGGGCTTTCCACGTTTTATATTTCGAGTCATAGTTTTCGATGGAATAATTTCACCGGCTTTTTTAAAAACGCTGGAATCGATTTTCTGTGGAATAAGGAGATCAGCGGTTTCGGAGTGTTCAACGATATCGGTATCGATGATCGTAAAACCGTCGCGGAGTTCAAGGACCGCGTCAAATTTCTCAAAGACAAAGGGGAGAATTTCGCGGGGGTTCTGCACTTAAACACGAATCATTTTCCGTATATCATTCCGGAAGAAGCGATGTATTTTCCGATCGGCAAAGACACATACGCTCCGTACGACAATTCGGTCCGTTATCTCGACGGGCTCTTGGAAGAAGTATTCCAATTTTTGAATGAAGAAAAGCTGACCGAAAATACGATCGTGATCTTCACTTCGGATCACGGAGAGGCGTTGTTCGAACACGATTATATCGGACATATCGAGAGCAATCATATCGAAACGGTTGCGATTCCGATGTTGTTTTTCATTCCGAACTCGATGCGTCAGAATTCCTTTGCGGAACGTTTGAGGAAGAATGCCGAACGGAACGTTTCGAACACGGATCTGATCCCGACGGTTGCGGACCTATTAGGTGTCGCCAACCAACCCGAGGTGAAGAGTTATCTTTCCCGGCTCGAAGGGAAATCCCTTCTTTCCGATCTTCCGCCAAACCGGAGAATTTTTATCGCAAACAACAACGAGACTTCTTTGTATCGGGTCGGGATGAGTTATATTCAGGGAAATCTGCATTATATGCTTCGTTTGAATTCGTTTCCTCCGGACGAAGAGGTGTACGACATCCATGACGATCCGATTGAAAAGAAAAATCTTTGGCCGAGTTTGGATCGCGAAAGAAAATTAGAAATCCGTAAACAACTTGACGGTTGTAGTCTTTGCCAGGATCTCTACTCCGCCTCCGGCGTTAAACTCTGAGAATTTTGCCGCTTTTTGATTCGAATAAAACAAAGGGGCCGCGTATTCGCGGCTGTCGACGTTCGTGTAATCGAAATTCTTTTCGTATGTGACGAATCGTTTCTTACGGTTTGATCTCTTTCAGCAGTTCCGCTTCCGAAGGAAATACGATATTCTTATTCAATAGCTCGTAGCTTAGATTCAAATACGCCTTTGCCTTCTTACTCATCTCGTCGCAGACGATCGGGTCCTTTTCGCAGAAATTGTTCTTTTGACGCGGCGGCGTGATATTGTACGAAAGATCCTCTTTTCCATCGAAGAAACGCAGATAAAAAAGATCGTTTTCGATCCACCCGAACAAGTTTCCGTAAGCGAAATACGCCGTTTGTGTTCTCCCCGGAGCGAGAAGATTTCTTCCCATGGAGGAAAAAACCGCCTTCTTTCCCACAAGCCCTAAGATGGTGGGAATGATATCCAATTGCGAAGCGATGGTTTCGTCTAACGCAGGTGCGACTCGACCCGGGGCGTAGATCAAAAACGGAACGTTTCTGTCCTCGTAGTAGTCTAGATATCGGTGGTGCGTGTGATCGGCGACGAATACGAAAATCGTATTCTTAAAATAGCCGGACTTTTCCGCTTGCGCGATGAAGTTGTGAACCGCCCAGTCCGCGTAGTTGTATACGTTTAAAAAGTCGTAATCCCTCGTGGAAGGATCGAAGATTCTGAACTTCTCCGAAGGGGTTCGATATGGATAGTGTGTGGTCAAAGTCAAGGCCAGGCCGAGGATCGGTTTTTTGGACGAGGAGATCCGTTCATGCAATAATTGTAATACGTCCGCGTCGTCGTATCCCCAGGCCCCGAGCTTGAATCTTCCGAGTTTTGCGATTTCCTTTTCGCCGAGCACGGTGTCAAAACCCCAGTGAGGCATCAGAGTGCTCTTGTTGTCGAAGTTTAGATCTCCTCCGGTGACGAAGTAGGTTTCGTATCCCATTCGTTTGAAGATGTTGCCGATTCCCGAAAAATTTCCGAGAACCTGATGGGTCCGAACCACCGTGAGACCCGGACGATCGGGAATTCCGGTAAGAATCGACATCATTCCGTTGGTCGTTCTTCCTCCCGAAGCGATAAAGCGATTGTAGAATCTTCCTTTTTTTAAGAGCTGATTGAAGTACGGAGTCACTTCCTTTCCTTCCACAAGTCCGTCGGAAATCGGACGGATGAATTTTCCCGTCCAGTTTTCCAGCATGATGAGAACCAGGTTCGGAGGAGTTCCCGGATTGGTTTCTTTCTGAACGCGAAGGATCGGATATTTTTCGCTGACGAATTCCGCACCGGGGTAAGCGATTTCTTTTCGAACGATTCCGACCGCTTCTTCCGTTTCGAGCCTTAGAAATTTAGGAATGGATTGGCTTTTCAAATCCATAATGGACGTGAAAACGCCGTTGAGTGCGATGTTGTTTACGAAGTTGTTTCCCGATACGATCGCGTTAGTCGCTCTTATGGGAGATTCCTGGATTCCTCCCCGGATCGCTACGATCGTGACGATGAGGACGACTGTGATCTGAATCGCCGCCGACTTCCAGGATTCTTCCTTATATTGATACGGGTTGTATTTGAGGAAGAGCAAGGTGGAAACGGGAAGAAATACGAGAAGGAAAGCCACTCCGATCAGAAACGTAACGGTGTTCTGTTCGAGAGCGGATTTTAAGATCACTCCCAAGTCCTTTCCGATAAAGACAAAACCTTCGTAACCGATATGTTTGTTTGCGTTTTCGAAGTAGATGATGTCCGCGATCAAGTGTGCGATCATCCAAATCCCGAGAAGAAGCGGAGTATACCCCCAGAAGAATCGATACAATTTGAAACGATTCATGTAAGGAAGAACGGAAAGGAGCGCGAAGAGGCCGAGTGTCATTCCGATCACTACGAGATCGAATCGAAACCCGAGGACGAAAGCGATTGCGATTTCCTCGATCGGAACTCCCTGGAGTCGATAAGAATAGACCGATAAAAATACGATCTTGTATAAAAGCAGGATGAGAGCGAAGTAGACTACGTAGCTTAGGATGAGTTTTAAGTGAGTTGGTATCCGATGAAACATTCTGACTCTTTCATGACTGGTATGTGAGGAAACTCCGAATTCGTCTGGAATCCTGAATTGAATAGTAGGCCAAGAACGAGCGCGCGCTCAAGTCAAAAAAAGGGAAAATTACGAAGGGCGGGATCGTTTACGGATTACAAACTGCAAACGAATTCAAGACGAAATCCGATCGGCGATGAGTGGACGGAACTCCGGCCGAACCCTCTCGCTCGACTGTACTAATCAGTTTGGTCTATAAATTTCTTTCCAAAAAAAATTCTATATTTTGATCGTTGTACTCCGGAAATCCGGTTTTGGGTCTTGACAGAATTCCCTTTTTTCTGAATAATGAGTGAGTAATCACTCACCGTGGGACAACCAATGGAAGAAATGAAGGATAGTATCGAACTCGATCCCGAATGGCCCGAAGGTCAAAAAAAGATCTTTTTGGCGGCCGTCGAAATTTTCGCGCAAAAAGGATTCTCCGCCGCGACCACGGTGGAAATCGCAAAAAAGGCCGGGGTCGCCGAGGGTTTGATCTTTAAGCACTTTAAAAGTAAGAAGGAGCTTTTGCTCCGTCTCGCCATGCCGATTATGGAAGGATTTATCGCGCCCATCACATTAAGAAGATTGAATGTAATCTTTTCGCAGGAATTTTCCAGCTTGGAACAATTCCTGAACGCGGTTTTCGAGGAACGAATCGCGTTTATCGCGAAAAACCGAAATCTGCTTCGGATCATTCTTCAGGAAGCGTTCATCAATCCGGATATTCAAGGCGTGCTGGAGCGGGTTTTCAAGGAAAGACTCTCGCCAATCATCAAAGAACGACTTCGTAAGTTTCAGGAAAGCGGATTGATCGCGGACATTCCTCTCGATTCGGCGTTTCGTCTGATCGCGACCAACCTCGCCGGTTATATGATGCTCACTGAAATTTTCTATCAACCGAAGACCGAAGACGGTTGGGATAGGGAAGCAGAAATGAAACGTACGATCGAGTTCATCGCCGGAGGACTTGCTCCCAAAAAAACGGAGATCGGGGTCGTGCCTAAAACAAAAATAAAAACGAAAAACAAACAAACCCTTCCCAAGAAATCGAAATCAAACCCCAAAAAAGCCGCACAGGCAAAAAAGAAAAAAAAGAAATCGTAAAGCGCGGGTTTCCCCTCAGGAGTTGGTATGAATTTTGTAATCAATACGTTAAAATCTTGGATCAAGGTCTATTGGTCCTTGCGTCTGCCGTTTCGGATCCTTTTTCCGATTCTTCCGATTGCGGTTTTGTTTTTCATTCTTTCCGCGAAAGGAAAAAATGAAGTTCAGGACGTGGCCGTTATCGGACCGATTGCCGAAAAGGCGTACGGACTTGGAACCGTGCATTCTCTCGATACGTTTCGGTTTCGTGTCGGAGTTCCGACAAAAATCACGAAAGTTTTTGTGTTGGAAGGGGACGAGGTTGTGCCGGGACAGGGACTTCTTCAGTTGGAAGGAATGACGGTCGTTCGTTCTCCGATACACGGAATCGTTTCGGATGTCGGTTATCACGAAGGAGAGGTCGCGTTTCAGAATCTTCTCGCGATCGAAGTATTGGGAGTCGGCTCCAAATATCTCATCGTCGCATTGGACGAACAGATTCTTCTTTCGATCCGCAAAGGACAAAGGGCTTTGATCCGCTTCGAAGGGAAGCCGAACGAAGTGATTCAGGGAAGAGTTCAGGGTACGTTTTCGCACGCAGGTCAGTTTTACGCGAGAATCGAAGGCGCCCGTTTTCCGGAAGGAGTTCTTCCCGGGATGACGGCGGACGTCGCGATCGAGATCGGGACCAAGGAGAACGCGGTTCTTGTTCCGAGAAAATACGAGAAAAAACAGAAAATTTTAATATTCAGAAACGGTAAATCGATTCCGGTTGCGTTTACGCCCGGTCTTAAATCGGAGTTGTTCATCGAGGTTAAGGAAGGGGATATCCAGGCCGGAGATAAACTCTCAGAGGTTCCGTAATGTTGTTCGTCGCCATCAGACAAATGCTCGTCCGGGGAAAACAAACCCTGACGACGCTTTCGGGAATCGTTTTGGGAACCGCGGCGTTTATCATCATCTCGGGCGTTTTGCTCGGCTTTCGGGGATATTTGATCGATCAGCTGATCAACGCGGATTGTCACGTTCGGATCAGTCCGAGACAGGAGATCATTCAGCCGAATTCCATGGACGACCTTTTTCCGGGCGAGAACGTGTTCTGGCTTTCTCCTCCTTCGGGAAAAAGAGGGTCCACACATTTAAACAACGCAAGTCTTTGGTACGAACGTCTCGATCAGGATAAGGAAGTGGAGGCGTATTCTCCGCAGGTGAGCGGAAGAATTTTTCTTTTTTCCGGTTCCAATCAGGAGGCCGGCAAGATCATCGGAATCATTCCTTCCAGACAAGTACAGATCACTCCTCTTGCGGATTATATCACCGAAGGCAGCGTCGAATCGTTGTCCGCCGGAAATCGGATCGTTCTTGGAGACGGTCTTGCAAAATTACTCGGACTCGGCGTGAATAAAACCGTTTGGGTGACTTCGGGGCTTCAGGAGAAGACTCCGTTCCGGATTTCGGGAATCTTCCGCTCGGGAAACAAGGCCTTGGACGACAGCGTCGCCTACGGTTTGTTAAGCGAAATCCAATTGCTAACGGGGCAGTCCGGAATGATAACCGACATCGCCGTCCGTCTCAAGGACGTAAACCGTTCTCTCTCCAAGGCGGAGGAATGGAGAACCATGGGGGACGAGAAAGTTCTCAGTTGGCAGGAGGCGAACACGAGCTTTTTCGCGATTTTCAAACTCCAGGACGCGATCCGTTATTCCATGACCGCGGCGATTTTAACGGTCGCCGGATTTGGAATATACAATATTTTGAATGTAATCATCAATCAGAAAAAACGGGAAATCGCCATTCTCCGTTCCATAGGCTACAGACCCAACGAAGTTCTGATGATCTTTCTGATGCAGGGAGTGATTCTCGGCGTGATCGGAGGGGTTTTAGGAATGTTGATCGGATTTTTGATCTGTCTCCGGATCGAATCCCTTCCCTTCACCAATCCGCTTTTTTCCGCCGGAGCCAGCACGATGGTGATTTCGTTCGCACCGTCGATCTATCTACAGGCGTTCGCTCAATCGATGGTCGCGACCCTGATCGCGAGTTGGATCCCCGCGCGATCCGCGGGAAAACTTTCACCGATCGAAATCATACGAGGAGAATAGGATGCACATCGAATCGCAAACCGGAATCTCCGTCCACAATCTCCGCAAGACCTTCGGCAACAGCGAAATCATCAAAGGAGTCAGCATCGACATAGAAGAGGGCGACTACGTTTCTCTTACCGGAAAATCCGGTTCGGGTAAAAGTACTCTTTTGTATATGATCAGTTCTCTCGATCCTCCGACTTCCGGCGGAATAGAGATCGACGGAAGGAATATCTACCAAATGGGAGAAGATGAGATTCACGAATTCAGAAACAAAAGAATGGGATTCATCTTTCAGTTTCACTATCTTCTTCCCGAATTCACGGCTCTGGAAAACGTATTGATGCCCGCGCGCAAGGCGGGTCTTTTAAAAGAATGTCAGAGTTATGCGGAACATCTTCTGGAGGAATTCGATCTCAAGGATCGGATGGATTACAGAATCAACCGTTTGTCCGGGGGGCAGGCGCAAAGGGTCGCGATCGCGCGCGCACTTGTGATGAATCCGAAATATATCTTCGCGGACGAACCTACGGGCGCCTTGGACTCGGCTAACACAAAGGTGGTGATGAACATTCTGGAAAAAGTGAATCGCGAGACCAAAACCACGATCCTTGTGGTGACGCACGACCCCGACTTCGCTTCGAGAACGAAACGCCAGATCCATCTTGTGGACGGGCGAGTCGTTTCGTTGAAAGAATTCGAGGCTTCCCGAAAAAACGGAAAGGCGGCCCGTTGAATTCGGAGAACGACGCATAAGAATCCGTCCCCCGGAAAGCTCAATGACACTGCTGCCTGTGAATCGCAGGGGCCGAACCTTGCGGCTTGTCTTTTTACCGAAGTATTTTTAATTTCGGGACTCGCCGTAAATTAACGCGGGAAACTTTTTGCGATAGGCTTTAAAAGTCCTGTCTCCGATTCTACGTTTATGCACTGGAAGTTTCCCAAGTTCAAAGCGGGACAACCGAGACGATGGGAATATCTGTTGCCCACCGGTTCCTCCAAAGAAACGGAACAAATCGCGAAGAAGATCGTTTCCGATTCGTATCTTCCCAAAACTCAGGTTCCGTTTTTAAAAACTCTTCCCGGAAAGATTCTTTTGGAAAACGCGAACTTCCGCCAAGCGCTCGAACTATTGGTAAGAATTCCTTGGGTTCGCGATTTCCGTTTAAATTTGGGAATGGTTCCGTTCAAACGTTCCTTTTCCTTTCAAGAGTTCGAAACCGCGCTGCGAAAATCGAAAATTCTTCCGGAAGATTGGGGTCTTCGCTTTCGTCCTCAAATCAAGGGAGAAACCGATTGGACGACCGAGGATTTAAACCGACTTTGGGAAACCGCCGTAATCTCCGCCGATTCTGCGGAAAAAACGACGGAACTCAGCGCGCTTCTTTTGGAAGACGAGATCATTTTGAACATCAGTCTTTCGGGCGAACCCTTAAATCAACGCGGAAGTTTTAAACCTCTGGCAAAATCGGCGCCGATCCGCGAAGATCTTGCAAGATTTCTAATACAACGAATGCATAAAATTCTTCCCAACCCGGACGCGGTCTTCGTTCCGTTTGCAGGGACGGGAACCTTGATCCGCGAATCGGTGGATTCCATTTTGGGAATCGGTTTTCCGCATTATTCCAGAACGTATCTGTTTCAGGAAATGGAGGAATTTCCCGAGGCGACTTGGGAATTCTTGAAAAAGAAGATTCTAAACAACGGCGGAGTAGGTTCGATCGGTGTCTGGTGGAACGAGCTCAACCGCGAAACCTTCGTATATTCGGAAAAACGAATGGATGTATATCATGATTTTCTAAAAGGATCCGGATATACCGATTCGATCCGATTTTCCAAAAACGAAGGCGATTTTTTCTTATTGTCTCCTAAAACGGTTTGGGAATCGATCGGCGGACCGAAGCGGATATGGATGCCTCTCAATCCTCCGTACGGTTTGCGTATGGAAACGGGTTCTTTAGCAAGTTTTTATAAAAGATTGGGTGAACGTCTGACTCATTGGTGGGAACTTCCCTGCGAGATCAGCGGGTTTGTGCTTTGTCCGGACGAGGCTTCTTGGTCGATTCTGATCCGAAACATGGGAATCAAAACCGACACGATTCATGTGACCCACGGCGGCACGGATTTAAGGGTCGTTTATTTTTGAAGAAGATACACGAATAAAATCCGGTTATCGCTTCGAAAAAGCCGGATGTTCCTGTTTTTTCGTCGGATCGAAAACGGCGGCCGAGCCGCCTTTGACGATCGAACCGATTTTCAAAAGGTTACAAAAATTCTTCAAAAAATACATTCAAAAATATGAATTCAATTTACAGATCGCAATTTTCCGATTCGAGAACATTTTAACGTTCGAAAAGAAATTCCTTCTGATTCAGTAACCTTTTGCGATACGGGGCGAAGGGTTGTTTAACGATGCGATCGCATTCCGATTTATAGATCGCATCCTAAATTATTTTTGGAGAAGGTCGGATATGTTTGGAATGTGGGGATCACAATCGAGTTGGTTTTTGTATGTTCTCGTGGCGGGAACGTTTTTTGCGTTTGCTTTGCCGATGTTTTTGGCGCCTCTTCGCTGGGCTGCGACATTAGGATGGGAAATTCCCGGTCAAAGCAATTTGTCCACGTATTACGGACGTTGTCTTGCCAGTGTTCTGTGCGTTCTTTGTTATATGGGGTTTGTGGCGGCCGGAAATCGCGGCGTTCAGCCGTTTTATTTTAACATTCTGCTCGGATGTTTCGGTTTGATGGTGTTGGTTCACGCGTACGGCGGAATTCGCAGGATCCAACCGCTCAGCGAAACGATCGAAACCGGATTTTGGCTGTTATTGTTTTTTGCGGGTCTCGCGTTTTATCCGGTTTGATCCGTCGGTTTTCGAAAAAAGAACCGCGAGGGACCGATGTGGTGTCAAGTTATTGCCTTTTTCGACTCGATTTGTGCGGCATTCCGATCCGACAATCGCGCAATAACTTGACCGAAGTATTATGTTGCAACCGTACGGAGCAACATTGAGTTGAAACCCGGTCCGGCGACGCCGGACGCGGCCTGAAAGTTTTTTCAGGGATCGTCGTTACGAAGGTGTTTGAATTTGTGGATTCAGTTTTCTGAATATTCTGAAAATATAGTAAATGCAAGAAGTTTCGAATCGAATAGAATTCTGCTCAAAAAAGTCAAAACCAAACCGATCCCGAAATACAAACCCATCGGGATGGGAGCCTTACGCAGACTCTTTCCTCTTTCACGCAATACGATCGTAAATAAAACCGCGGGGATGTAAGAAGCGTTTAAAAAGAACATCCACCAGGGATGGCCTGCGATGAGCGCGTAGACCGGAGCGAACAAAACGTCTCCGAATCCTATTCCGCCCGGAAAGAAAAAAAACAAAAGCAAAAACGCAAGAAAGAATCCGCCGAAAACGTAGAGTTCGTTCATGCCGGGAAGTTTTTCGGTTAACAAAAACGCGGATAAAAGACCGAACGATAGAATCCACGGAAGATTTTCGTAATCCAAAGAGAAATGATAGGCATCCGTAAGACAGGATATCAAAAGATGTCCGCATAAAAATAAAAACACGAAGCTGAACGCGGGATTGCGTGTCAAAGAAAAACAGAATAGAAAGACGCATACGAAACCGAATTCGATCGACGGAAAAAGAAAACGGATTCTTCCATTACAAAACTTGCATTTACCTTGCGAGATAAAATATCCGATCACGGGAAGGAGTTGCGGATAACGGATTTCTTTTCCGCAATGATCGCAGGAACTCGGGTGTGTGAAAATCCGCTTCCATTTTTGGGAAAACGAAAGGGATTTTCTACGTTTGCCGTAGTAAACGTCGAGGATTCGAAAGCCTAGGGTCACGTAAAAACTTCCCAAGGAAGCCGCCCCTAAACTTCCGAAACTCAAAACGATCCAAAAAAGAAAATCAGGCAAGCTCGACAAGAGCGGAGATTCCCCGTTTGAGATTTTCCCATTCGGAAGCGAAGCTGATTCGGATGTAATTTTTGGATTCGGTGAAGATGTAACCCGGAACCAAAATCAATTCCTTTTCCTTGACCGCTCTTACGATAAAATCGTCGTCCTTCTCCTTGATCTTGATGAAGAAGTAAAACGCTCCTTCGCTTTTGGCCGTCTCGTAACGATCCTTCAACGATTCGTAGACGAAGTCGCGTTTTTCTTTGTAGTCCGCGATATAAGAACTCATATCCGTCTTCAAGGCCTCGAGCCCCATCCACTGTGTGACCGAAGGAGCGCAGACCAACGTGTATTGCTGGAGAGTAGTTAACGCTTTTGTAATGGGTTCCGGAGCGAGAATCGAGGACAAACGAAGTCCCGTCATGCTGTAGGTTTTGGAAAAACCGGAAAGGGTGATCGCCTTTTCGTAAAAGGAACCCGCGGATATGAACTTCTTATCGTAGTCGAACAGTTCGTAGATCTCGTCCGAAATCAGATACGCTCCCGTTTTTTCCGCGAGATCGGCGAGCGCCTCCAATTGTTTTCGGGAAAGAATTTTTCCGGTAGGATTGGAAGGAGAAGAATAGATGATGATCTTTAGTTTTTTATTCGAGAATTCTTTGAGATCTTCGGGTTCGAAGGATTCGTGAACAGAGTTCATCTTTCCTCCGTAGATTTTGATGTAAGCCGGATACATCAGGAAGTGCGGAGTGACGACGAGGCATTCGTCTCCTTCGTTTAACAACGCGTTAAACAGAAGTAAGAATGCGGAGCTGATTCCGGAAGTGACGAGAATTCTTTCGGGAGTCGCGTACGAAATCCCGTTCACGCTTTTGTATTTTTCAGCGAGAGCGCTCTTTAGTTCCGGAATTCCTCCGGTAAGAGTATAAGCGGTTTTTCCGTCTTTCAAAGCCTTACAACCGGCTTCGATGATGTTCGGAGGACAAGGAAAGTGCGGTTGACCGATGGAAAGATTGATCGGATTTTTCAACGTTCCCGCGAGCTCGAAGGCTTTGCGGATGGCGGAAGTATCCAGTCCTTGGATACGATTGGCTAAAACATATTCTAACGTACTCTGACTCATACTACATCCTTTTTGAAATTTCTGTTCGAGAGAACCACTGCAAAACTTCTTTCTAAAAAAGAATCTTCTCGAAAAGTTAGTTTGAATGTCAAACCATTCAAGTTACAGTTTGGAAGGAATTGAGGTTGCCAGAGGATTCGAGGGGGTGAACTTTGAGTTATGGAAACCGTAAAAATCGCCGGACTCAATGTTCCCGTTTCGAAATCCGGTATCAATCCCGGAAACCTCGGTTCCGATCTCGTTGAGACGGATTCGACCGTTCGCAATTTATCCAATATTCTTTACCCTTTGCTCGAAGGCAAACCCGTGCTTCTCGTGGGAGATGCGGGCGTGGGTAAAAACGCTCTGATCTATTACATCAACTATAAGAGAAAACATCCGACCGCAAGATTCAGTTTCAACGAAGACACTCTTCCCGAGGACTTGATCGGTTCGTATCGGATTCTCATGGACGGTAGAGGGTTTGCTTGGTCGGACGGGCCTCTTACTTCCGCGATCCGTTCCGGTCACAGTTTTGTCGCGGACGAGATGAATCTTTGTCCGCCGCATATCATCAAACGATTCTCCACCGTTTACGAGTCCGCCTATTTGGAGTTAATCGAAGGAAACGGTTCCCGGATTTCCTGCGGAGAAGGTTTCAATTTTATCGGAACACAAAACCCGTCCGAAGGTTTTGAAGGAAGAAAACCGCTTCCGTTCGACATCACGCGTTTTTTCTCGGTAGTGTTCATCGACCAACATACTCCGGACGAAATTCTTTTTATCTTAAAGAAACTCTATCCCGCTTTGAGCGAATCTTTGCTTCAATCCTGCATTCGGATTTCGATGGAAACGGAATCCAGAGTCGTTACAGGCAAACTCGGAAAGGGCGATCTGGAAAAATATCATTTCAACATTCGGAATTTGAAAAAACTCTGCAACCGTCTCTTAGGTTTAAAGGCGGATACGAGCGAACTTCAGTTCCGCGAATTCTGGAACTTCTATGTGGAACCGTTCCGCAAAAAAGAGGACCGCGATCTTCAGATCGAACTTTTGTTAAACGAATCCGGTTTGAAGGTGGCGCCCGAACTTCCGGAACCGAGCTTTCAAGTCCACAAAGGATTCCTATACTGCAACGATAAGGCGATCGCAATCCGCGATGAAAACAAGGCGAAGCAATTGTTAAACGAAGTGCCTATGCCTTTGAAACTCCGCGAATTCTCCGAGAAGATCTTCACCGCGGTTCAGTTTCAGGAAAACGTTTTGATCGAATATTCGGAGGAACAGGACCCGCAGATCCTTCTTCCTTTGTTCACCGAGATTTCGGGTTTGCCGCTGGAAACGGTGAGTCTTTGCAAGGGAATCCATACATCCGATATCATCGGAGCTTTGAAACCGATCGACGGTTCCAAAGTGGATTGGGTGGACGGTCCGCTCACGAGAGGAATCCGAGAAGGCGGAAACATTCTCATCACAAACTTAGAAGCTGCGGGTGCGGAACTCGTGGAAAAATTGAATATGCTAACGGACGACGCGCGTTCTCTTACGCTACCGCCCGAAAGCGGGAACAACGATCCCGTGCAGCTTACGGACGATTCGCGCATCTTCGCGTTGAAACTCTTCCGTAAATCCAAATCCACCGCGACGATTTCGAGAGCGTTCAGAAACCGTTTTACGAGCGTGTTGTTTCCCGATCTCGAAGACGAATCCACGTTAACCGAAATTCTTTCCTTTTATCTTCCGGGCAACAGCCTTATCCTGAGAATGGTGAACTTCCACCTGAAGATCCGCGATCTCGCGAAAAAAAGAACGATCGGTTCCGCCAATCTGCTGCCGTATCTGTTCGGACTTTCCAATCTTCTTTTTTGGAAGGATCATATCCTGCGTTATGCGGACGCGGGCGGAGGCGAGGCAGGTCTGAAAGAAACCGCGGTGCGGGGCGGCAAGATCGCTTATACGAATCAGATTGCCGATCCGAAAGAAAGAATAGAACTCGAAAAGATTTTGGATTTCCAAATGTCCGGCATCGAAGTCGAATCGGATTTCTTCAAGGTTCTTGAGGATAAGAAAAAAAAAACTCTGACAACGGCCACCGAAATTGAAAAGAAACGTTGGTGGAATCCCGAACTTCACAAAAGAGAAGCGCTGACCGGAAAGGCCAAACTTCTCAACTCGGGCAATCCTCTCAAACGAGGAATCGAAATCGATACGCCGGAAACCGGCGGTCAGATGAAGGAAGGCGCGGACGCCTGGTACGGACAAGACACGCGCGGCAACAAGGGACAAGGCGAACCGGCGGGCGGAGGCGGCGCTTGGGGCTACCGCACGGAAGAACTTTATAAACAATTTCTTGCCAAACGAAAGATCCTCTGGGAATACACGATCCAAGTTTCTTTGAAGGAATTCAAAGAAGTTTTCGGACAAAGTCTCGAGGATATCGAACTCAACCTCGATCGTCTTTTCGATCCGGAAATCGATATCACGAGAATGTATCGCACCGAAGGGAACCGGATCGACACTCGGAAATATATTTCATTCTTATCCGGAAGAGGGGACTCGAAAGTTTTCGATCGTACGATCATCGATAAGAACGAGGAAAAACTCAAAGGTGTGGAAGTCGCCTTTCTCGTTTCCAAATCCAGAAGGATCTTCAACTTCGAATACGCGGTCGCGGTGATTTCTGCGATGTTGTCTTCGGCGTATATTCTCAACGAACACGAGGTGGATTTTTCCATTCACGCATATTCGGACCGAAACAACAAAAAGGATCGGATCGATCTGATTCCGATCAAACGTCTGGACGAGGAATACAACGAAGCCAAGGAAGAGGAGATGTTCAATTATCTTCGAACCGATTGGCAAGGCGATTCCGTCGAGGAATATCAGCTTCTCGAAAAAGTAGAATCGTACTTTTCGCCGGAGGCACAGACGAAAATCGTGGTAATGATCTCCGATTTTCGGGGGCAAAGAGGAAAGGCGGAAGTTTCCGACGAAATCAATTCCCGGGACAACCGCAAACTCCACGCCGAAATTTTAAAGAATCAAAATCGGAACTACGTCTTCCTCGGAGTCGGACTCGGAAGAAGATACATCGCGGAACATCTGTTCCAGGATTCCATTCAGATCACTTCGGACAATTTTTACAATATGCCGAATCTGATCGGAACGGAACTGGGAAGATTGATTCTCACGAATCATAGCATGAGAAATTGAACGACCGGTTTCTGAACGACGGATTTTTGAAACGAAGCGGCCGTTCGAACGATCGATTTTGAATTTTTCGGCGATCGCAGGGAAATAGAAGGACCGGCCACGAAGTCGGTTTAAAAAGTAAGATGGCAGACAAAAAAGAAGAATCCGGACATACTCCGTTGGTCAACAAAAAGGCCAAGTTCAACTTCGAGTTGATTTCATTCCTCGAAGCGGGGATCGTTTTGTCCGGATCCGAAGTAAAAAGTCTCCGCGAAAAAAAGGGAAATCTCACAGACGCGTTCGCCAAGATCAAAAACGGAGAAGTCTTTCTGGAAAACTTTTCCATCACCCCGTATAAAAACGGAGGTTACGCCAATCATCCCGAAATCCGTCCGAGAAAACTGCTTCTTCATAAGAAGGAAATCGAAAAGCTGGATCGTCAGGTAAAAGAGAAAGGTCTAGTACTGGTCGCAACCAAAGTATATTTTAAGAAAAACCATCGCGTGAAAGTGGAAATCGCCGTCGCAAAACCGAAAAAGCTTCACGATAAACGCGACGACATGCAGAAAAAAGACGCGCAGCAGGAAATCGCGCGCGCAATGAAATCATCCAATCGCTACGAATGAGTCGCGACAAAGTTAGGACCCAATGGCTAAAGCCGGAAAAAAAGAAACCGCAGAATCGGACGAAGTCGTTCCGGTAAAAGCTCCCCGCAAAGAACCCGGAGAAAAAATTCCGGTCGTTTCGATCGTAGGCCGTCAGAACGTCGGTAAGTCCACGCTCTTCAATTCCCTTTTGAAAAAGAAACTCGCGATTACCGAGGATTACCCCGGCGTCACGCGCGACGTTCTTTCCGCGAGAATCTATCAGGAAGAAAAGGATCTCGATTTTTATCTCTGCGACACCCCCGGACTCGACATCGAAAATCCGGACACTCTTTCGCAATCCATATTAGAAGCGGCTTATAGACAGTTGAAGGAATCGGACGTCATCATCTTTCTTCTGGATAAGAATCTGATCACGGCCGCCGACCACAGTCTTCTCGGCTACTTGAGAAGGGAACCGTCCGTCGCGAACAAACCGATCATCTACTGCGTCAACAAAGCGGACAAGGAACTCGACGAGTTCGATCTCGAGGAATTCTACCGGATGGGGTTGGCGGAAGTTCTTCCCATATCCGCGATCGGCCGAAAAAATCTAGGACTTCTACTTGAGAAAATTAAGTTTTTCTTAAGCGATAAACCGGGTAAGGTCTGGATCGAAAAAATCTCTGCTTCCAAAAAGAAGGACGCACAACCTCTTCCTCTCGCGGAAGAAGACTACGAGTTCCGTCTCGCGATCGTGGGAAAACCGAACTCGGGAAAATCCAGTCTTTTGAACGCGATTTGCGGTTACGAACGCGCGGTCGTGAGCGACGTGGCCGGAACGACTCGGGATTCCGTGGACACTTTATTAGAATTCGGTGATAGACGTCTGCTTTTGACCGATACAGCCGGAATCCGAAAAGGAAGCAAATCCGCCGAAGCCCTGGAATTTTATTCGTATCAGAGAACCTTAAAGTCCATCGAATCCAGCGATCTCGTAATCCATCTCTTGGACGCTCAGAAAGGATTCGGGGATTTCGATAAAAAGATCACGGCGCTTTTGCAGGAAAAAGGAAAACCGTTCCTGATCGCGGTCAACAAATGGGATTCCATCGAGGATAAGACCGATAAAACCTTCAAGGAATACAAGGAAAAACTCTACAGCCGTTTTCCTTTGTTAAGCGAAGTGCCTATCATCACGATCAGCGCGACCGAAAGGCTGCGGGTTCAAAAACTCATGGATCTTTCCTTCGATCTCGCGTCTAGATCGCACAGAAAGGTAAGCACTTCCGAACTCAATAAAAATCTAAAGTTGTGGATGGGACAGGCGGGAAGATCCTTTTCCGCGCATCAACCGCCGAAGATGCTCTATTGCACTCAGGTTTCGACTTCTCCGTTTCATTTGATTCTGTTCGTAAACCACGTGGAATACTTTAAATCCAATCTAGTTTCCTTTCTCAAAAAGAAACTCACCGAAACCTACGAGTTGCAGGGAATCCCGGTTCGACTGGAGTTTCGATCGGATCGAAAATGAACTACGCGATTTTTACTTTGCTCAGTTTTGGAGCGGGTTCGATCCCGTTCGGATATTGGATCGCTCTTCGGTTTGCGGGAATGGATATCCGCAAATTCGGAAGTAAGAACATCGGAGCCACGAACGTGGGCCGACTCGTCGGATGGAAGTTCGGATTTCCCGTGCTGCTTCTCGACGTGGCAAAGGGAATGTTGCCCGTATATCTTGCGGGTGTCTTTGTGCCCGAGGGCGGGATTCCGTTTCAGTTGGCCTGCGGAGTTCTTTCCGTAACGGGTCACATGTTTTCTCCCTTTCTCGGGTTTCGCGGCGGGAAGGGCGTAGCGACTACGTTAGGCGTATTTTTGGTTTTGACTCCGATCGCCTGTTTGGGCGCGGTCTTGGTTTTTTTGGCGGTTTATAAATTTTTTAAATTCGTTTCTTTGGGATCAATTTTTGCTTCCCTTACGCTTCCTCTCGTTTATGCTTTTTCCTCGGTTCTTCTTTTGCACGAAGAAATTTCGTATTGGGTTTTGGGGACAATGATCTTCATCTCTTTCGGAATCATATTAACGCATCGGGAGAATATCCTTCGGATTTTAAATCAGTCCGAGTTGTTCGCGGTCAAAGACGAGGATCCAAGCGATGATTCAGAGAGAAATCGACGATAACAAAACCCGCGAAGAAAAGATCGAATTCCTCGATCGATTCTTAATCTATCACCCCGTCTTTGAAATAGCCGACCTATACAAATGGCTTTACTATGGAGAATTCGGCGAAATCGAAAAACAGGAATTCTATACGGAACAGACAGAAATCGTTCCCGAGTTACAATCGATCATCGACGACCTGAAATCGGAGGAAGGAAAATTATATCCGGAACGCGTCTGGGAACCTCTCGGATTTTCGCAGAGATATCTTCTTATTTATCTGACGCCGTACGCAAAGAGGGATTATCCTTTAAAAAGACTCGTCAACCTGATTCAGAGATCCTCCGCGTTTCAGGGGTATCGGATGCGGTTCAAATTGGATTGGATCATTCTAAAAGATCTGATCACGGAAAGAATGCCGGTCTTCACCAAACAGGAATTCAACGATTTCGAGGATCGGATCGGGTTCCAGCAGCTTCCCGACGTCGAACCTTCCGAAACATACAAGAAAGCGTATCCGTACAAATTCAGAGTCGTATCCGCAAAATTGTTTTACGAATACTTTCCCGAGTTCGTTAAAGAGCCGAAGGGATTCTCCCTTTTGATGAAAATGAAAGAGGAAGGGGAACCGGAACTCGAATTACCGAAACAGGAAAGCGCGTTCGTATCCGAAGACGAGCCCGCGGTCGCTCAGAAAAAACACGCTCGGGAATCGCACGGAGATTTTCAATACGATCCGGGTTACGATTCTCATCCGGGATCGGACGGATCGCATTCGGAAGAATCGGAAACGGAAGAGGATACATCCAATTTCAATTTTGACGGTTTGTAAAAGAAGCGTTCCAATTCTGCTTTACAAAGTTCTAAATTTGCGGTTCTATTGAACGGAAAAAAGGAAATTCGCAGTTATGATGAAAGAAATCAATTACGCTCTTCAGAGTTCCACGGGCGCCAGACAGTTTTCCAAGTCCGAGTTTACGATTCGAAATATGCCCGATCGGCTTCATCCGCTTTCCGAAATGGAAAACGTAAATTCCGGCGCGAGAAACATGGCCAAGGTCGGAGTCAATACGGACGATCAAGCGATCCGCCGCGGTTATCTAATCGATTTAAACGCCTAATTCGCTTAACAAAAAAAGTGCGACTTCGGCCGATTCGGGAATCGAACTTTTTTCCGCAAAAAATGCGATTTCCTCGGTTATCCGATCGAATCGATTGATATACCGAGGTTCTTCCCTTGAACTACGAAAGACTTGAAAAGATCGGCAAAATTTCCGTTTCCATTGCGATCACACAATTTGTGCTTCTGCTGGTTTATCTGTATGTGCCGGGTTTGCAAAACGCCTGGATTGAACGACATTTCGTTCCGGTATTCGTAAGCGTTCTTCTTTTTTCCGGAGGTCTTTTCCTTTCCACGACCTTAGGCATCAATCTGATTCGTTCCGGAGAATTGGAGATATCCCACATCTTCTTTTCTTCTCCGGTTCCGAAACCTTTGGCAAGGCTGATCGGTATTGCTTTTCTTCTGATGGGAGCAATCGGGGTTTTAATGGGTTCGTTAACTTTCCCCTTTTATCTAAAAACGTTGTTCGAATAAAGTCTACGACGCGTCTCACGAGTCTTTTTTAGGTTTCAACTCGAGAGGGAGCCTGCGAGAAGTTTTCGTTTGAGTCCGGTGAATTCCTTTAACACGGCGCCGATCAACAGATTTTTCTTTCTGATTTCGTCTAACGTGTCCCTGTGTCTGAGAATGTAGATTTCCGTTTTGCGGACGAGAAATCTCAGGTCTTCCCATTCCGCGATTTCCGAGCGAAATCGGGAAAGAACAACGTCATAGGATTCTTCGCGGATGGAAGGATCGGAAAAGATCTTGAGGACGGATTGGATTTTCTGGAGAAGGTTGGACCTGAATTCTTCCGCGGCCGCGACGCTGATTTCACCCGGTTTGCCGGACGATTTGCCGCTTTCGTTTTCGACGTCGATCTTCCAGGGAATAAATTCTTTCCAGTAATAACCGTGTTTCGGAAACGAAGAAAGAATTTTGTCCGCTTCTTCCAAGGAAACGTTTTCACAATTTTCGATTTTGGCGCCGCGCGCATTCACGTTGTAAACCGGAAAGTCGAGGGTTTTAAACGATTCCTCGAACCAATGTCTGTATAAATCCAAAACGTAATCGGTCAAAACTTCTCCGCCGCCCGCGGAAGGAACCAGACGCGTGTCCCGTTTGCGGATGATCATCTCGTTGATCTTTTCAAGTCCTTGAGTTCTGCGAACCAAGGTAAGCCATTTCTCGTTGTGATGCGTTCCCGTGGAATGGATTTCTCTTCCGGAATACGCGAGATCCTGACCGACCAAAAAAATCGGACGGCAGCCTAGGTTCCTCAAAAGATCAAACGCGGTCGTTGCGACGCTTCCTCCGGATTGAATGTCTCCGATCGGACCCAAAAGTTTTTCCGCGGTTTTAGAGCCCGCGGTGACTTCCCGTTTTAACTCTCCGCTTGCGTCGACGATGTATTTTGCGGTTAACGAATGAACGATCTTGGTGAACTTCTGCGAACGCAAGATCGAAGGCGAGCTCACCAAGTCTGCGAACAAAGGAACGTTAGACGATTCCGCTCCCATAAAATGAAAGAAAGAATGAGTTTGCGCGTCGAGGGTGATTACGCCGTCAGGAACGATTCCGAATTTTAAAAGGGCTTTGAGGGAAGTGTCGCAGGAAAACAGAAACACCTTGTCCCTGATTTTGGAAATCCATTCGCATTGACTTCGAAGAGACGGTCCCGCGGAAACGAGCATGGCCGGCGTGTTCGCGAATTTTTCCTTTAAGAGTTCGACTCGCGTGCGTCGATTGTTCGGATCGGGAAAGTTCGCGGTGTTGACGAACGTATTGCGAACCCAGATTCTTTCGAACTCGAACTTGGTCAAAAGATCGCTCATCTTGGAGGAAAGAATTTTACGGATCTTGATTTCCAATTCTCCGTAATAGGCTTCGTTGAGAGAAGTGCTCGCCGCGTTTCTAAAAACGCGAATTCCCGAAACGCGTTCCACCGGAAGAGATTCCAAATAATTCCATAGAAGACCCAGCGCGGAAAGACCTAAAAACAAATGTCGACCCGGAACTTCCATCACGGGCTCGAGGACTTCTTCCCAAAGAGGAAAGATGAGTTCGGGATGTTCGTCCACGAGAAGAAGAATCTGTCCCGGCTCCATGTTTCTGTGAACTTCTTCGATGAGATGCGGATTTCCGAGGCCGATGACGGCGACAAGATCGGTCGGTGTTATTTTTTGCGTCTGAAGAATTCTTTGTGCTTGGGTAAGAGGGGCCACCGCGCTCGCAAGAGCGCGGCCATCCAACTCTAAAAATCTCTCTTTCGGATTCTTAGCGGGTTTCAGAGCGAATCGTAAATTCGAGTCGGGTTCTCGTTGGAAATAGAGAGATAAGTACGGCTTTTTCCCGAATATTTCTCTTGTCTTTTCAGAGAGATTGTGAGACATAATAACCCAGGTGCATTCTAATCCCTGCCCAAATCTGGTCAATTGGAAACATCTTTCCGGAACAATCGGAAACGAAAAACACAAAAACTATGTATTTAAAAAGTCTGAATATTGTTGGATTCAAAACGTTCGCGGACGAGACCGAAATTCTTCTCGATCCGGGATTTACCGCCGTTGTCGGACCGAATGGCAGCGGTAAGTCGAACATCGTTGACGCCGTAAAATGGGTCTTCGGTGAAAAGTCCGCGAAGGGACTTCGCGGAGACAAGATGGACGACGTGATCTTTCACGGTTCCGAAGCGCGCAAGCCCGCGGGTTATGCGGAAGTTTCCGTGATCTTCGATAATTCTTCCCGATTGATTAAGATGGATTATCCGTCCGTTAAGATGACTCGCCGTCTTTACATGGACGGCAACAACGAATACTGCATCAACGATTCCAGAGTTCAAAGAAAGGACATCGAAAAACTTCTGATGGATACGGGAATCGGTAAGTCTTCTTACTCGATCATGGAACAAGGAAAGGTCGACCGCATTCTTCATTCCAAGCCGGAAGAACGAAGACTGATCTTCGAAGAAGCCGCCGGAATTTCCAGATTCAAACTGGAACGTCAAGAGGCGTTGAAACGTCTGGACGACACGAAACAGAATCTTCTCCGCATCCACGACATCATGAATTCCATGAAGAAGGAAATGGAAGTCAAGGAAAAGCAGGCCGAAAAAGCCGAAGCCTATTTCAAACTCAAGGCGGAGTTGGACGAAACAGACAAAATCATTCGTTATCTGAAATTCTCCACTCTTACCAAAAAGCTGAAAGCTTCGGAAGAGGAACTGCAGGGCATCAAGGATAAGAATCAAACCTTGCTCGATACGATCAGCGAGGAAACCGGTCGGATCGAAGTGTTAGAAAAAGATAAATCGGAAATCGAAAAGCGCGTTTCCGAAATCGACAAGAAATTATACGATCATCTTTCCCAAACGAAGATTCAAAAAGAGAAGATCGAAAAGAACAAACAGATCATTCTCGAATACGAGGAAAGAATCTCCGAGATGACGGAAACTTTGAACGGAGAGGAATCTTCTTTGAGTTTGCTCGTCATCGATTTGGAAAGAATTCAGAAAGAATGCGCCGAACTCGAAGGAGAAATCGAACTTCTTCAGGAAGAGATCCAAAAGCTGAAGGATTCCAAGCTGGTTCTGGAAAAACAAATCGAAGACGAGAACGCGGCCGTTGTCGAAAAGGAATCCAAGATCGCTTCCAACGATAAGGCCCACAACGAACTTCGCGAAAAACTCAAAGAAGTCATCTTTGAGTTGATCAGCCAACTCGAATCCAGAAAGAAAGAAGCGATCGATACGGAAAATAGAAGAAAGGAATTGAAAGAGTTTCTTCTTTCTAAGATGTCCGAATATTCCCGCGAGATTGCGGAGCTACGGGAGAATTGGGAGCTTTCCGAAAAGTCCAAGATCGCTTCCGTTCTCGAAAAACTGAACTTAGGCGATGTTCAATCGAAATTAGAAGAGTTCGTTCACCTGGAAGATATGATCCGTAATATTCTTTTCGATCGGGACGGATTCTTATCCAGAAAAGAAACGTTGGATCAACAGATCGAAGACTTGATCTTGGATAACGAAAATCTTACAAGAAGCATTAAGGATTCCGGTTTAAAGATAGAATCCTTGCGCGAAAACCTGGAAGCCAACAAGGAACAAACCGTATTCTTAGAAAAAAAAGTTTTGGAACTCGGCTCCGAACGAAATTCAAGATTGGAAGCCGCAAAGGCGATCGGGCTCCGCAAGGAAGAAATCGAAAAGAGAATTCAAAACGCAAAAGATTCGATCCAGAACGTAATCTCCAAAAAGCAGGAATTTGAGCGAGAAGTCTCCGAACTCGAACAGCAGATCGAGTCGAGCTACAACGAATTCTTGGACATGAGCCGCGCTCTCGAATCCGAAAAGGAATCCTTGCGGAACATCTTAAAAGAGATTCAAAATCTCAAACACGATATTCAAAAGAATCAGGACGATTTTAAAAATCTGATTCCTGTGTTGACCGAAAAGGAAAGAACCGTTTCGGGTTTGAAAGTTCAGATCGATTCTTTTACGGAAGAATTGTACAACGATTATTCGATTTCGGAACAAGAACTCGTCGCGGAGTTTCAAAACCGCAATTTGGAACGAACCAAAGAAGAAGTCAAACTGAAGAGACTCAAGTCCGATATCCAAATGCTCGGTTCGATCAACCCTCTTTCCATCGAAGAATATAGAAGTGTGAAGGAGATCTACGAACACCATCGCGTTCAAAAAGAGGATATCGAAAAATCCAAAGCGGACGTGGAAGACGTTCTCAATCGAATCAACGAAGAATCGGAAAAATTATTCCGCGAAACTTTTGAGAAGATTCGCGAGAACTTTCAAGAAACGTTTTCCACCTTGTTCAACGGCGGACGTGCGATGTTGGAACTCACCGAGAACGAAGATAGTTTAAATGCCGGAATCGAAATTATGGCCGAGCCGCCGGGCAAACATGTTCAGAACTTGCGTTTATTGTCGGGCGGTGAAAAATCGATGACCGCGATCGCGCTTCTTTTTGCGATTTACATGGTGAAACCTTCTCCGTTTTGTTTTCTGGATGAGATCGACGCGGCGTTGGACGAGGCGAACAAACTTCGCTTTTGCCAAATTCTGGATAAGTTCAAGGATAAGTCCCAGTTTATCGTGATTACACACGCACAATCCACGATCAATCGCGCGAATTCTTTGTTCGGAGTGACGAACGAGGAACCGGGGATCTCGAGAATTCTCTCTTTGAAGCTGGATGAAGCCGCTTCGATCGCGGAGAAAGTCACCGAAGCGGCCGTTTAGCTTCGTAAGCCGCGGTGCTTCCGCGGTTCTTCGATTCGAATGCAACGAAAACGATTCCTTCGCGCGTTGCGGCATGGTGTTGCTTGCACGTAGTTCTCAGCGGCGAATGTGATTCGATGTGGCTGTAGTTTGCTGCTGAACCTGCAATCGTTTTGTGAGACGCTTATTCCGTTTTTTGTTCGGCTCAATCAATCTTGTGTTCGTTGTTTGATCCGTATTTCCACACCTTGACTTTCTTTAAAAAATGTATCGCTTTTACTTTGCTCCAAATCGAGGCGGAATGTCCTCCGAAGTTAAGAACCAAATCGGATTTGGCCGAAATTCAAGACTTTTTGTAATACGATTGTTAAGTAGGTCTAAGTGCCAGAGGTAACTGTAAGAGTTTTGAAAGGTGGGAGATCCCACATTTAATTTTTCTTCGATAGAATCTCCGACGCCGGAATCATCCAACCAAATCATATAATTCACTAAAAAACATCGAGACACTCCATGAGCGGCGGCGATAACACCTAAGATTGCCCAAATTCCGGTGTTCACTCTCATATTCAAACGAACTAATTTCCCGACATTCCTTTGGTATAAAGTTTTCTGAGCATTTCGATTGATTCTCCGTTTAGAAAGAAGGAACTTTTGATACTTACGCAACAAGGGAAGAATTCGTTTCGGCAAAACCTTTCGTTGTTCGGTGCTTAGCGAATTGAGATAACTTTCCTGGAAAAGGAGAGTTTCCACATTCGATTCGGATGAAACCAAAACGGATTGAATCTTCTGATCGATATCGAGATAAATGCCAGCCATGTTTCGTACGGTTCCCTGTCCTCGATTCAGAGAGGGAAAAAAATAAAAAAAGATCAAACCGCATCAAAATCCGAACTCTGCGCCGGAAGCGCTTCTTTTTAACCGAATTAAAACGAAAAATAGAATTTCAAACGAAATTGAAAACTGCTTCCAATTTCTTCTTCCAATCTTCTCTTCTTGACGGTGTGGCCCTGTCCGAAGATTTCTACAGTAGAATGACTTCTTCCTCCGACATGAACTTCGATCCGCTCGTCATCGCGGGCAAAACGTTTCAATCCAGACTCTTTCTTGGCACCGGAAAATTCTCTTCGGGTGAAGCGATGCATAGCGCGATCATCGCCTCCGAAACGGAAGTCGTGACCGTCGCGCTTAGACGAGTCGATCTGGAAGCTCCTGAGGACGATATTCTTTCCAGAATCGATCGAAACAAAATTCTCCTTTTAGCAAATACGAGCGGTGCGAGAAATGCGGAAGAGGCGATTCGACTTGCGAGGCTTGCGCGAGAACTCGGAGCCGGTGATTGGGTGAAACTCGAAGTTACCCCCGATCCGGTATATTTGTTACCCGATCCGATCGAAACTTTAAAGGCCGCCGAGATTCTCGTTAAAGAAGGATTTAAAGTTCTTCCTTACATCAACGCCGATCCGATACTTTGCAAACATTTGGAAGAAGCCGGTTGCGCAACAGTAATGCCGCTCGGTTCCCCGATCGGTTCCAATCTCGGAATCCGTACGAAAGCGAATCTTGAAATCATCATCTCTCAATCCAAAATTCCGGTCGTAGTCGACGCGGGACTCGGTCTTCCTTCCCACGCTGCGGAGGCGATGGAACTCGGTGCGGACGCCGTTCTCGTCAATACCGCAATCGCGATCGCAAAGAATCCATCCGCTATCGCAAGAGCGTTTCGACTCGCGACTGAAGCGGGACGCCTCGCAAAACTTTACGGCGGAACGGGCGCAAAATTCAAATTGGAGGCTTCGGCTTCCAGTCCTTTAACCGGTTTTTTAAACGAAGAAGAAAGAGATGTACACGGATCTTTTTGACAGAACTTCGTTCGAGGACGCGGTTGAAATCGTTCGTTCCAAAACGAAAAACGACGTCGAAAGCGCGCTTCATAAATCTTCGTTCGGGCAATCTGTTCCATTCGAAGATTATGTTTCTCTAATTTCTCCCGCGGCAACCGCGTATTTGGAGGCGATGGCAATTCTTTCGAAACAAATCAAAAAAGAACGTTTTGGAAACACGATTCAGCTCTACATGCCCTTATACCTTTCCAACGAATGTCGCTCTTCCTGTCTTTATTGCGGATTCAGCTACGAAAACAAAATTCCGCGCAAAACGTTAAGCGAAGAGGAGATCGAACGGGAAGCGCAAGTTCTCAAGTCGAAGGGGATCCGTCATCTTGTCGTATTGACGGGAGAGGATTACAGCAAAACGAATTTGGAATACATCCGAAACGCGGTGTCGATTCTCAAAAAATCGTTCGATTCCATCGCGATCGAAATCTATCCCCTCGATCGAGAACCGTACGAATCTTTAATCGGGTCGGGGGCGGAGGCTCTTGTCGTTTATCAGGAAACATACGACCCGATCGTTTATGCGGAGAATCACTATCGCGGAATCAAAAAGAATATGCGCTACCGTCTCGAGGCTCCGGATCGGGGAGGAAAGGCGGGATTTCGACGTATCGGTCTCGGCGCGCTTCTCGGGCTTTCCGATCCTCTCGGAGAATTGTATAAACTCGGAGAACATGCAAAATATCTAATGAAAGAATACTGGAGAACGTCCTTCCAGGTTTCTCTTCCGAGAATGCGGCCTGCGGCCGGGAATTTCCAAAAAATCGTTCCGATCGGCGACAAGGACTTTGTGCGTTATCTGTTCGCGTTTCGGATTTCTTTTCCGGACGTTGGTCTCGTTCTATCCACAAGAGAATCGCAGAAACTCAGGGACCATCTTTGCGAATTAGGGATTACGCACATGTCCGTGGAATCCAAAACGGAGCCGGGAGGATATTCCGATTCCGGCGCGCTCAAACAATTTGAAATCGAGGACAACCGAACCATTCCCGAATTGGTGACCACGCTCAGAGCGCGCGGATTGGATCCCGTCTTTAAAGACTTCGATCGCGCGCTTTTGGAGTGACGGGGGACAGGCGAGGGGCGTATTCTTTGCCGCCCTCGAGGCTGCTTCCTTATGCCGCGTTCCCTTTGTATAAAAAAAGAGCGGGTTTGTTCCCGCTCTTTTCACATTTCCCTTTCAAATCGTTTTTACTTTGAAGGAAATTCGGTGGTTCTAAGATTTATTTTTTATTCGAGTTGTATGCGTTTACGATACAATCGTTGAACGGTTTACACTGAGACTTGTGATTTTCGAAACAAGCTGCGACTGCCGCCGTATGTTTTTTACAAGAATTCAAACAACCTGCTTTTACTTTCGTTTTTTCATCTGCGCTGAGTTTTCTCGGAGCGTTTTGCTCCACACAGCCAAAGTAAAAACCGCAAACTTCGTTACAAGTAGCGGATTGGGCTGACACGGAACCTGCCAGAAGGAAGAAAGAAAGAATCAATAGAAAGAGATGTTTCAACGTCTTCTCCTTTGAAACGATTAGCGACGCAGGGATTCGAACCCCGGACCTGCGGATTATGATTCCGTTGCTCTAACCAGCTGAGCTACGTCGCCGCTTTGTTTGGACCCGATAAAATCGGTTCCAGTGCTATTTTTTTCAGGGGAATCGCCCTGTCAAGGTTTCCTTCTAACCTAGGACTTCCAGATTTCGATCAGATTTTTCCATGCGGAAGCCGAGGAGATTTCCTCGATTTTTTTCGTCGTCAGTTCCGTGCGTTCCTTCCAACGTTCTAAAATCGAATTCATGATTGCCGACTGGATCGTTTTCCAATCCTCACGTGCGCCTTCGTGAAACGAAATCGTTTGGGAAGAATCCTGAGCCGCTTTCAATCGATCGAGTAATTCCGGAATTTCGAATTCTTCCAATTCTTCCTTACGAGTTTCTAATGTGGAATCGAGAATGTTCTTGGAAGTTTCGTATTCTTTTTGAAGGAGAGTGTGATAGAAATTCTCCTCTTCTCCCGCGTGCCTCGAAACCCGCGACGCAAAACGATGTTCCGTAAGATCTCTCCAAGATTCGTTCCTTCCGAAACGGGGAAACGAAGCGATCGTTTCCGTTTGCAAATCCATAGGCAAACGATTTTCAGAACCGCCGCCGCTCGTTTCACTCGCGGCGCCACCCGATCCGGCCTCGTTTGTTCCCGCATTTTCCCATGCATCCAATAAGGAAGAATTCAATACTAAAAACAAAAACGAAGCGCTCAACCACGGAGAAGCGGCAATCTCCAAGGAAGGAAAATTTCCCGATTGGTAGCCGGGAGAATTCTCCGCATCGATCCCCGCCAACGCCCCTCCGGAACGTTTGAACCAAATCGGAAGGACGGCACGATCGGTGTTCAGTTCGATCGTTACTTTAGAAAAATTGAATTCGATTTTTTCGGAGATCGTGGACAAAAGATATATCGCGAAAAGGGCGCGGGTTCCGTTTAATTTCGGAGTGAGTAAAAAGAATTCTCCGTCGCGTTCGATGATTTTTTCGACGAGACTTGCGGGAATGTCCAAATTCAGAATTTGTTCTAGCCCGAAAGAATCCCCGGTTATGATTTGAAATTCTAACCGATAGATCGAGGCGTTCCTAGTCGATTTCGTTTTCTGCTTTGCTTCGACTTCGATCTTTTCTTCCATCATCGCGATCTTGGAGGAAAGTGTGGATTCTTCAGCCGCGAAAGGGAAATAGAGGGATTCTCCCCATACGAATGCGGGGAAGAATTTGGACGGAACTCCGGCAAACGGAGGATTGACGATCTTCGATAGATTCGTAATCGAACGGGTGGGGGATTTTTCCGTTTCCAAGAGTTCGAAGCGTTCAAACCAAGATTCCGAAAACGCGATGCAATACTTCGCGTTTTGTTCTTCGGCCCAAGTTTTCAATTGGGCAAAAAATTCTTTCAAAGCGCCTTCGGTCGGTTCGGAAGTTTCGAATAAGGTCGTGAAAGTTTCGCGATCCATTCTTCGTTTTAACTCCGCTTCGGTAAGAAAATGAATTTGTCTCATGGATTTCTCGAACGCTGAATAATATTTATGCAGAATGTAAATTATCAGTACTGTCTTTGTACGAAAATTAAGCTAGTTGCCAATCGGATTGGAAAAAAGATAAAATCTGCTACCGCAGTGTATTTTAGGGCTTGCCTGCCTTTCAAGGAATTTTACTTTGATTCCGGATTCGTCCCGCAATCGGATAGAAGAAGGGAATTGTTCCCTTTTTTTCGGAAATCATCGGATTTCATTCCAATGGTACGATAATTGCTTAAAGTTTACAGACGCACGCTACGCGTGAATTAGAGATTAGTTATTAATACTCGAAGACAAATAGGAGAATAGAATGTCCAGAACACCTAGTGAAGTTATCGCATACGCCAAGGCGAATAACGTTCTTTTCTACGATTTCCGTTTTACGGATATCAAAGGAGCTTGGCACCACGTGTCTTATCACACAGTTGCTATCACTGAAGATTCCTTTAAAGGTTTACCTTTTGACGGAAGCTCCATTCCAGCTTGGCAGCCGATCGACAGATCCGACATGCAATTGATTCCGGATACGGATGCGATCTTCTTAGATCCTTTTACTGCGGATCCTACTCTTGTGGTTTTCTGCGACGTATTCGACATCTACAAAGGCGCACTCTACGAAAAATGTCCTCGTTCCATCGCTAAGAAAGCTCTGAAATATCTCGAGTCTTCCGGTCTTGCGGACACCGCGTATTTCGGTCCTGAAAACGAATTCTTCATCTTTGACAACATCAAAGTAAGAGACGCGATCAACGTTCAATACTACGAAATCGATTCTTCGGAAGGGATTTGGAATTCTCATACGGATTTCCCCGGTTCTACAAACACCGGTCACCGTCCCGGAACCAAAGGCGGTTACTTTCCGGTAGCTCCTGTGGACTCTCAAGTGGATCTGAGAGCTGCGATCGTTAAGACTCTTCACCAGATCGGTATGGAAACTTTCGTGGTTCACCACGAGGTTGCGCAAGGCCAAGGTGAGATCGGTGTGAAATTCGGAACTCTGATCGAAGCCGCGGACAACGTTCAAAAACTGAAATACGTCGTGAAGATGGTCGCGCACAACTACGGTAAGACTGCGACTTTCATGCCGAAACCTCTTTACGGTGATAATGGAAACGGGATGCACTGCCACCAGTCCATCTGGAAAAACGGCGTGAACCTTTTCGCGGGAAAAGGATATCAAAACCTCAGCGACACCGCTATGAACTACATCGGCGGGGTTCTTTCTCACGCAAAAGCTTGTGCGGCTTTCACAAACGCTTCCACAAACTCTTACAAGAGACTTCTTCCCGGTTTCGAAGCTCCTTCTATCTTAGCGTATTCCGCTCAGAACCGTTCCGCTTCCTGCCGTATTCCTTTCGTTAACGGAGACAAAGCAAGAAGGGTAGAATTCCGTTTCCCTGATTCTTCCGCGAACCCGTATCTCGCTTTCGCGGCGATGCTGATGGCCGGTATCGACGGAGTTCAAAAGAAAATCGATCCGGGTCCACCTCGGGAAGAAGATCTTTTCGAACTTTCTCTGGATGAAATCCGCGAGAAGGGAATTCAGCAGATGCCTCACACTTTGAGAGAAGCGGTTGAGCACATGCTCCTCGACAGAGACTTCCTCAAAAAAGGAGACGTGTTCACGGAAGAATTCATTCAAACTTACAAAGCGTATAAGTTTGAAACTGAAATCTGGCCTTGGGAAGGAAGACCTCACCCGTTCGAATTCCTTACGACCTATTCCTGCTAATCGAAAAGGGCGTCGACTTTACGGAGGCGCCGTTTTCAAACGCAGAATCGAAAAAAAGCCCGGGATTTTTCTCGGGCTTTTTTTTTAGGGAGAATTGCCTGTAAGAGCTCCGACGATTTTGCTGTAAAACAAGGTTGTCCCCACCCTGATTGGGTGGAGGAGGCGGGCTTGCGGGAGAAAATCGGCAGACTTTTCTATATCAGAGAATTCTTACATTTTCAAGAAAAATTCTCCTTGTGGGAACTCCTACTTTTACTGTTCGAGCACGGGTTTGTTGGCGTCCGGATGTTTGTTCAGATATTCCTTCACCGTATTTCTTTTCTTTTCTAAACGGGCCAAATGACCCTCGATGATCTTTCCGAAATCGAGTTTCCCCGTGATGATTTCATAACGTTCCGTCTCCAAGGTTCCCAGATCCAAGTCGTTGTCGATTTCGGAGGAACGATCCGCATATCTCTGAGCTTCTTTCCAATAGGGAATGGCTTCCTTATAAAATCCGTCGGCGACCTCGAAAGAGCGGTTCAGTTCGTACGCGAAGTCCAGGTTGTAAAAATACAGATGTCGCTTATCAAATTGGGACGCGATTCTCATGTAGGAACGCATGATCTGCAGATTGATGTGCATAAAAAGAAGGTTGCGGTATTTGTAATATTCGTCCTCGTCGGCGATCGGACAGAGCGCGTTCTTGGGATGACGAAAACGTTTCTTCAATCCGATTTTTAGGAAGTAAATATCCCTTCTCAGTTCGTTCTCTTTGTAATGGAGTTTGAGTCCGTAGAGCTGGTAATAATCCTCTAAAAATTTGGGCTCCCATTTATGGAGTTTGTAAGGAACCCAGTCGGAGAATTTCGTATAAGGCCCGTTCTTCTCGTATTCGTAATTGTAGTCGAGGTCGATCTCGGCTCCAACCGGCGCGGTTTCCGCACCGATCCATATCCCCAAGAGGATACAATAGAAGAGTCTGAGAATTCCGGGGCGCATTCAGAATGATTTTCGGCAGATTCCGATTTTTAGGTGAGGGAGGAATCGCTGAAAAAACGGGGTAGCCCCTTCTCCCTTTCCGCAAAAAAAGAATCTTTTGAAAACGCATCCAGTCTAAACTACGAGTTCGGGCATGGTGCGTTTAGAATCGGGTTGACCTCTGATTTTTAAGCGGAAGCATAGTTCTCGAAACGATTTCGTATTTTTTGGTCGTTTGATCCGTGTTACTAAGAATCGCCCTATACAAGATTTTTCGACGCAGTTTTGCAGTTTGGGGGTTCCTGTCTTTTTTCACCGTTTGTCTTTCCTTATCCGCAGAAACCACTTCCGTTTCTTGGTTTTCCGAAATTCAAAAATCCGTTTCCGAAGGCGTTTCCAGCGGGGCCTTTGACTGGACGACCGGATTCGTTCTGATTTCCGGTGGCGTTCTCGCAAGCCTTTTACCGTGCGTTTATCCCTTATATCCGATCACGGTCGGAATCGTTCGGGCCAGGGGAGAAGGTTCCCCCCGCATTCTTCATCCTTCGATTTATTATCTAGGACTCGTGGTCGTATATGCGTCGTTCGGCGTAATCGCCGGTTTTTCGGGCGGTGCGTTTAACGTCATTCTTCGATATCCGATCATAAATCTCGGACTCGCGATTTTGATTTTTCTTTTGGCCTTGGGCTCTTTGGATCTGATCCATCTTCCTTTTTTCCAATCGAAAGAAGTGAAAACCGCACAAGGTTGCGGAGGAACGTTCCTTTTGGGGATGGGCGCGGGACTTCTTTCTTCTCCCTGCGTCGGGCCGGTGGTCGTCGCGATCCTTTTGCAAATCACCGCGGGGGCGGGGGCGATCACTGCCGGTTCGATTCTTTTGGCTTCGTTTAAAATGTTCTTATTCGGAGTCGGACTCGGATTTCCGTTTTTGATGATCGGAGTATTCGGCCTGAGTCTTCCCAAATCCGGAAAATGGATGCGCTGGATTCAGTGGGTTCTCGGTATTTTCGTATTATACTTTTCTTATACGTATTTTCAAAAGTCGTTGAGCGGTTGGGGAATTGCCGATTCTGCGATTCCGCCGGCGGCCCTGGGGATTTTGTTTTTGCTGGTTTGTCTCTACTTCTTTCTTCCGGAGGATTGGAACCGCTACGTAAGAATGAAGAAGGCTTTGTTTCTCGGCGGGGTCGTTTTGTCCGCGACGGGGCTTGTCATTCTTCTCGCACCGAACTTAGGCGGTTCTTATTCTGCATCCACGGCGGAAATCGAAACGAAAGGAAATCTTTCCTGGTTTCGAACTCCGGGTAAGGCTTACACGGAAGGAAAAGAAGAAGGTAAAAAAGTTTTTATCGATTTCTATGCGGATTGGTGCACGAACTGCAAGGCCTTTGAGGAGCTCACACAAAACGATCCTGCTTTGAACGAGGCGTTGCGGGGCGCGGTTCTACTGAAGATCAAAGATCAGGATCCGATCTTTGAAACCTACGCGAACGATCCCCGTTTTGAAGAACTCAAGATCGGCCTTCCTTTCTTTGTGATCCTGGACGAACACGGAAATCTTTTGTATAAGAATACGGATTATCAGGACACGACCACGATGATCCAAACATTAAAGCGTTCGTTTTAAAACTCGACCGGACGAACGACCTGGATGCCGATCCGTAGAGAGGCATCCGCTGAGTTCAGGAAGCGTTTTGCCGAGTTAACGCGCGGACTCGCCGTTTTAGGCGGCCGCACCTTCTTTCTGCCAGAGCTTGCCCTTGATGATGAAGAACGCTCCTGCCGCTATGATCGCGATCGAAACCCACTGAGACTGAGAAAAGCCGTGCCAATAGTATTGGTTCAAGAACGCGGGGTTCTGTTCCGCGTTCGGAATGTTCACGATCGAAGGAGGATCGATAAACGGAAACACCGCCTTATTCACTCTTAAAAATTCCACCATCAATCTTGCAAATCCGTGCAGAACCAAATACTGCGCCCCGATGGAAAACTTTTTGAAGTTCTGATTCTTTGCCCAATATTGAAAGTAAAAGAAGAACAAAAACGAAACGATGGATTCGATGAGAGGAGTGTTCCAAACGGGAACTCCGGAGGGATGAGCGCCGTGATAGTCGAAAACCAAAAGAGGAATCCGCACGTCGGTCGCAAATCCGTAACAGCCGTCGCCCGAAACCCAACAGCCCAATCTTCCGATCGCATAACCGATCGCCATACTCGGAACCGCTGCGTCGAGATACGCAGGCACGTCGAGTTTGAAGTATTTCATATAAAGAGATATGAAAAGAATTCCGAACAGAAACCCGCCGTAAAAAACAAGACCGCTTCCCGAAAACAAATTGTCCCAGAGGGCCATTCTACCCGGAAAACCGTACCAATGCGTTAGGGGATAGAGATACTTTCCGTCAAAGCCGGGAGTTTCCACGAAGATCTGATCCCAGATTTCAAATACGAAAAAAATCTTCGCGCCGACCAAGGTGCCTAAGATTCCCAAAAGAAGAAGCCAATCGGAATGCTCCGGTTCAAGACCTCTTCGTTTTAATTCCTTGGGAAGAAGATAAGACGCGGCTAAAAAACCCAACATCATCAGGATGCTGAACGTGGAAGGTCCGTCCCAATTGAAGAATTGTTTGAGAAACGGAACTGGAATTCTATCGATCATAGTGTAACCAATACTAACGATCGCAGGAATGGATCAACCCATAATCCTTTTTTAAAATAGGCAAAAGCGATTCCGAGAAAGCGAATTCTTTTCGTGAAAAGGAACGAAGAGAAAGAAGTCGAGGTCACTCGATGTTGATGAATTCCGCAGGATCGACGGGAGGATCTTGTCCCATGTGAACTTCGTAATGAACGTGCGGTCCGGTCGCCTTACCGGTGGAACCCACAAGACCGATGAGATCTCCCCGTTTTACGATCTGATTTTTTTCGACGAGAATCTGAGAACAGTGACCGTACACGGTAAAGATTCCGTTTAAGTGATTGATCCGAATGTTCTTTCCTAACCCGCCCGAAGACTGACCGGATTCGACGACGATGCCCGGAGCCGTCGCATAGATCGGAGTTCCTTCGGAGGAAGCGAAGTCCACGCCGGAGTGATGTTCTCCTAAAACAACAAGCCCGAACGGATCGACCCTTCCGCCGAACGTGGATGAAACGAAACCCACTCCGGGTTTTAAAGGACGACCCCTAGGAAGTGCGTAGAGAATGGATTCCCTTTCTTCGAGATAATCGAATGCGTTTTCAAACGCCTGACGAATCCGAAAGAGTTCTATGTTTTGCGCGGCAAAACCTTCGACCGTATTTTTGTAGAGCTCCAGGTTTGTTTCCGAATCCGGGATTTCTTTTTTGAGACGGAACTCGGGGATGACTTCGTATGTCAGAATCCGTTTCCAAGGAACCTCGTCCCAAGCGACGAGATTGAGCTGCTCCGTCTTTCTTTCCAGGCCGCGGATTTCCTTTTTGGCGTCCTGGAGAAGCATATCGTAGTAAAGATATTGACTGACATTCTCATCGCTCTTCTGAAAGAGGTCTTCGTCCGGACGATAGAAGAAGTTCAAGTAAGAAAGAAACACGAACGCCAATACGAGAATCAGACTGGAGAGGATTCCGAGGAACCAAGCCATAAAGACGTTGAGTTCGATACGAATCACGTTCTCATGACTGTGCGGAACGAGCAAAAAGGAGATCTTTTTGGAGCCGGATTCTTTGAACTTTTTGAACCAATTTTTGGATTTGAGAATTCCGACCTGCAAGCGCTCGGAATGAGTCAATTTGAGATCGTACTTTGCAGGGCTTGTCATAGATTTTTACTTGCAGGTAGGGGGATCGAAGGGATTATAGACCCATTCTTTATATGAAATTCCTGTCCAATCTGTTCAAGAAAAAAATAGGATCAGTTGAGGATATTCTCTCTCACCCGGACGGCAAACGCTACTACCGGGATGCCCACCTGATCCGCAAAAACATGATAGATGAGGACGCGGTCAAAATCATCCACAGGCTGAATAAATTCGGCTTCAAGGCTTATATCGTGGGAGGAGGGGTTCGCGACCTTCTTCTCGGAAGAAAGCCGAAAGACTTCGACGTTGTCACTAACGCGACACCGAATCAGATCAAAAAGATCTTTAATAACTGCCGTATCATCGGAAGAAGATTCAAAATCGTGCATATACTTTTCCGCGGAAAAGTGATCGAAGTCAGTACCTTTCGTTCCCTGCCTGACTACAGACTCGGGAAAGCCGTGGAGGATCAAGATTACCTCATCAAGAGAGACAACAAGTTCGGGACGCCACAGGAAGACGCGGCCCGCAGAGACTTTACAATCAATTCCTTATATTATGACGTAAGAAACGATTCTATCATAGACTACGTCGGCGGTTTTGAAGACATTCAGAATAAGGTTTTGCGAGTGATCGGGGATCCCGACATCTCCTTTCGCGAAGATCCGGTAAGAATGCTGCGCGCGGTTAAGTTCGCGGAGATTCTCGGATTGAATATTGAAAAGACGACCGCTAAGGCGATCCGTAAACACAAGATCGAATTGGAAAAAGCTTCCAGCTCGAGAATGCTGGAAGAATACAATAAGATCTTCCGTACTTGGAAAACCTCCCTGATCTTTCAGGGTATGGCCGAACACGGGCTTTTAGAAGTCCTTTTTAAGGAAGCCTTTGAAAAGGAAAGAAAGAAGAATTCCAATTTCGGCGAGAAGTTTCTCGAAACCAATATCGGAAAACGCCTTGCGATCGCGGACAAACTCCTGACCGAACGGGAGGAGATGACTCCTCATATCTTTTATTCTCTGATCTTTTCGGACCTCGCTTCGGAAGCATTACAAAAAGAGAATATGCATCTGGTTCCGGCCATCAAAAACAGTCTGGAACCGATCTTCAAACGTTTGGAAACCCCTAAAAAGGACAAGGATCGTTTGATAAAGATTTTTGCGAGCCAGCAACGATTCTTAAGCACCGAAGACGAAAAATCGTCACAGAATAATTTCTTCCGAATGAAGGATTATTTCTACGATGCGTTTATGGTCTTTAAGATCGGAGCGATCGCTGAAAACGACGAACAATCGATTCAGAGCGCGTTCTTTTGGGAAATTTCCGTTCGTAAAAGACCGATCCCGGTTAAGAAGTTTAGCGGGGGCGGTGGTGGAGGCGGCGGCCAACAGCAAGGAGGCCAGCGCCAAAACAAAAATCGGAATAAAAATTTCCGGAATCGCAATCGAGAAGGCGGCGGTCAAGGTCAACAATCTCAGGGAGAACGCGGGAATCGAAGAGAAGAATCCCCCGGCGGCGGAAACGAAACTTCCAGAAAAGCCGATCTGGATGATTCCATCGGAAACAACTCCGCGAACTTTCCCGGAGAGGATTAAGAAAATTCGGTCCGTCCGAACCCGCGTCGTCGTAGGCGCCGTTCAAAGGGTGGATCGATGGCAGCGCCTGCGTCAGCAGGCGCGTATATTCAAAAAATTGTAAGTGTCGAATTCGCGGACTAAACGATCAAAATCTAAAATTCGAACGCTCGTTTTCGATTCTTAATTCTACGATTCTTGAAAATGACTCACCACAAATTGAAGGGACGTTTTGGACCGAAAGGTGGATTCTTCCAAAGAACCCCAGAGATCCAAGCTTCCCGCTCTGCTTAATAAATCCAAAAAATCCTTTCCGCGGTTCCAGATCAGGCATTGGATCGATTCGGGCGCACCTAAGATTCTAAAACGAACGTGTTTACCGTCCGTCATCGGTTTTGTATGATAGATCTTCGCGTTCTTGATGGAATAAAGAGGAACCGGATTCTCATGACCGAACGGCTCGAAGATAGAAAGTTCCTGAAAGAGTTTTGCGTTCAATTCTTCGGGTTGCAGAGTGACGAGACTTGGAGTTTGATCGAGCGCGGCTTGTTTTTGTTCTTCTTCGAGCCAATGGTCTGCGTTTTCGAAAACGACCTTTGCAAGCTCAGGGATTTTTTCGATTTCCAGGGAAAATCCACCGGCTTCCTTGTGGCCTCCAAATTGAAAAAAAAGCGGTTCCGCTTTTTTCAGAAGATTGAGGACGTTCTCCTTACCGTAGGAACGAATGCTTCCTTTTGCGTGACCGTGATCGGGAGTTATGAAAAGAACCGGGCGTTTGTATTCTTCCACAAGCCTTGTGGCGACAATTCCGGAAACTCCCGGTTCGAAGTCGGGTTCGTAACAGAAAAGGACGGGCTTTTCCGTTCTTTCTTTTTTCCGTTTTAGGAAACCGTCCACCTTGAATAAGTTGCGTTTCGTTCTTTCCCTTCGTTCCTCGTTGAGTTTTTGAAGTTCTTTTGCGCCGATCTGCGCACGCGCCGGATCTTCTTCCAGGAGTAAATTTAATGCGACTTCGGTCCGATTCATTCTTCCCGCGGAATTGATCATCGGGCCGAGTCCCCAGCCCAAGTCCTTGGAAGTCACGTGTTTGTCTGCGAGTTCCATCAATTGAAGGAGTTGAAAAAGCCCCTCTCTGTGGCGTGTTTCTTTGCGATAGAGTCTGAAAAGAATCTTACAGCCTTCGCGGACGATGATCCGGTTTTCTCCGTAGAGAGGCATCATGTCGGAGACCGTTCCGATCGAGGCCAGGTCGAAGTTCTGAAGATATTGTTCGAGGATCGCGGGGTAGTTTAGAAATTCATGATAGAACCATTCTCTTTCGGGGTAAGAGGATTTGAATACGAACGTTTCGTCCATGATCGGAAGATGAAATTTCGATTCCGCTTCCTGTCGATCCCCTTGAAAGAGAAGTTTACCTCGATATATTAGATAACCTGAAAATAGGGAATTTCCGTCGGGAATCCAAACCGCGCGGTTGTATTCTTCCAAAGAAGAATACAGGTAAGCCTGTATAAATTTGAGAGCCAGAACTGAGGTGCAGATTTTTTCGTTCGGATATTGCGAATCCTGCCGTTTCGGGGAAATCAGATAACAATCGGGAATCCGTTCCGGGATTTCGTGGTGGTCGAGGACGATGACCTTGATTCCGAGGGATGCAAGTTCGTCGATTTGAACGTGATTGGTCGTTCCGAAATCGAGAGTGATCAGCAGATCGGGTCGATTCTTTTTTACGAAATCGAGAGCGGCGGGGCATAGTCCGTAGTCTTCTTCGTTCGAAGTTTTCAGAATCAATTCTCCCCTGTGAATCCTTTTTAAAAATCCTCCGAGTAGGCTCGTGGAGGAAACCCCGTCGCAGTCCCGGTCGCCGAAGAGAAGAATCTTTTTTTCCAGGCGAACGAATTCTTTGAGAAGTTCGAGGGCCGGTTCGAGATCGGGAAGTAAAAACGGAGAAGGAAGTTCGCGGAGTCCGTGGTAGAGAAGATGTTCCGGATGGGATTTATCCCGAAGGTGTGTTTCGTAGAATCGATGTTGAAGCGGGCTGAGATGTTGACGGAACCCGGAAGGAACTAAGTCCTTTAAACCCGGGCCGTGTGAAAAAGGGGAAAGTTTTGGCATTCTTACATAGCGCTGTTTCCGCTGAATCTCGCTCCGGATTCGATTTCTAAATCGGGGGTGCGGATGTCGCCGATCACTTTGCCGGTTTTGCGAATGGAGACTTTTTCGTTTGCGGAAACGTTTCCTTTCAGATTTCCTTCGACTTCGAGGGTCCCTGTTTCAATGTCCGCTTCCACTTCGCCGGTGTCGCCTACGACGAGTTTTCCGGTCGTTTCAATCGTTCCTTTAAAGTTGCCCTTGATTTTGAGGGAGTTGCTGAATTTCAGTTTTCCTCGGAAATGAATATCGTCTCCGATGATTGTATCGATATGTTCGTCGCTCATTCTGGCTCCAAGTTTTAGTTTTAGAGAGCCGGTTTCAAATGTTTTTTTGAGGGTTTGTCGGGGAATTGCGGAATTCAGGGTACCATTCCGTATAGTTTAACGCGTAAAAATGGGACGCCGGTTTGCAGCGGAGGCGTCGCGTCACCCGATTGTTGAGTAGATCTAGGGTGAGGATGTAACTGTAATACCGATGGAATGTGGGAACTCCCTCATTCATCGTTCTCTCGATAGAGTCTCCGACCCCCACGGCCTCCAACCACAGAAGATAATGAAAGAGAAAACAACGGGATACCCCATGAGCCTGTGCAAGTGCTCCCAAAAAAGTCCAACTCCCGGTGCTCAACCGAGCATTCACGCGCTTCATCCTTCGCGAACCAGAACTTGGCTGATACAAAGTCCGACCGGCTTTCTTACCGAGACGAGGTATTGCGGAAAGATACTTTCCATATCTCTGTAGCAAATAAGGAATTCGAAGCGGTAATTTTCTGGCTTCTTTTTCTGAGTAACGATTCCAGGTTTCTTCCGGAATCAAAAGTGTGACGGTTTCCGTATGCGATTCTTGCAGCCGTGAGGAAAGTTGAAAATCGGAACTTACCAGTAAATAACCCATACAGTAAGCGGTTCTCAAAAAAACAGAACGGTTCCTAAAACTTGGATTTTTTCTACAGAAACATCCGCCACTCCGAAAAAAGTTTCATCCTAAACATCCTTCAAGGAACGAACGAGTCCCAATTGTATCGAACTTTTGAATGTATCTTTGTCATTCGAACCGGACGATTCAGCTCAATAAAACGGACCGATCCTTTCAATTTAAGGAACGACTCTTACAAAGAAAAAGGTTCGACTAAACTTTTCAAATCTCCTTGGAGAACGTTCAGATCCACAGGACCTTTAATTCCGCGAACCTGTCCCCTGCTATGATACTGCCATAGAATCCATCTTATATCCGAAAACGTATTCGGATGTTTGAATATATCCCGAATCCAAACGGAACGATCCTGAAAGTTCGAGCCGATATAAAGATCGATGAATTCGTATGTAAGATATAAAATCGTCTTCTTACCGTAATGCGAGTCGACCGCTTTCAAAAAATCGGCGATCTCCGCGGAAACATTTTCCACAGGAGGCCTTTCCTTACAATTGCCGACGAACTCCAAATCGACGACGGGAGGCAAAGAATCGACTTCTTTCGGAACGGTTCGAATAAAATTCTCCGCCTGTTCCTTTCCGGATTTGCAGAGGGTGAAAAAATGATACGCACCCGCGGGAAAACCGTTGCGTTTCGCTTCCTTCCAATTGAATGCAAAGGAGCGATCCACAAAATCTCCTCCCTCGGTCGCTTTGATAAATACGAAAGAAATTTCCGATTTCGGAACCGCGCTCCAATCGATTTTTCCCTGATGGTTGGAAACGTCGATTCCACGGATCGGATATCGGGAACGGGAAGGTGAAACGAACCAAATCCAACCCCGATCCAAAAACTCATACAATCCGAAGCCGGCCGTTGAAAAGAATAAAAGCAAGAATGGAATGAAAAAGATTTTTTTGGATTTCATCGCTGTTCTTTTTTTTGTGTGAGATCCTACATTTATGAAGACTCGGAACTAGGCATGCTCGCGCAGTTTCGTATGAGTTCCCACAATTTAAAAAAAACCGGTTTTTCATACGGATGCGCCCTTCAACGAAGCCGCATCCACGCCGGACAACTTAAAATGCGGCGACTAAAATCGTCTCGATCTCGTTCTTAGGAAGTTCTCTCGGAAGAGAATCCAAAAACGGAAACGAAGCCGCAAGATTGGCGATCAACGGAAGATCGATCTTTCTCACCTCGTATTCAGAAAGCCTCTGCGGAATTTTGAGTTCGATAAAAATTTTACGGATTCCCTCCACGGCTTTGATCGCCGCCTCGATCACGGAGATATTCGTGATATCCTCGTCCAAGGCTCTCGCGATCATCACGTATTTACCGGCGGAGGAGGTGAGGTTGTATTCCATGACGTGAGGAAGAAGGATCGACATGGACTGGAAAATATCCAAATTCGTAATATTCGCACTTGCTAATGAAAGAGCGAAACAAAGTCCCAAGGAACTGGAGGACTGAGCGATTCCGGTTAAAAGACTCGCCGCATAGAGACCGTTCTTGTAGTTGATGTTTTTCGGATCGCGGATGGAAGGAATCAGGTTTTTTTGGAGAAGCTCGATCGCCCGAAGCGCGGATGAAATCGTAAGTTCCGTTGAAAACTTGGAAAGAATCGTATCCACCGCGGCAGCCAAAATTCCCACACCGACCTTGGAAATGTCCGTGGAACTCATAAAGGAGGAAATCTTAGGGTCCGCGATGATCAACTCGGGAAATAAAAGTTCGTGGGAGAAGTATTTCGTGATTCTTTCTTCCCCGAGAAGAATCGTTGAAATCGGCGAACATTCCAAACCGAAAACGGGATGAGTGGGAATCAGAATCAACGGAAGAGGTTTTTTCAGTTTCGCCTTCTTGTCGTTTAACATTTCTTCGGCGAAGATGTCGTTCGTTACAAGGAGCGCGATGATTTTCGCCATCGAGATGGATTCGTAGGAACCGTAACCGATGATGCAATCCGCGTTCGCGATCTTGGCAAAGTAGGCGGCCGTATCCAATTCTTCCGGAGTGGGATCTTTCACGATATCGTCGTAAAGAATCACGCCGTCGATATGTTTTTCCAAACTGGTTTTGATGATGGAAAGTTCGTCCATATTCTCCAGCTCTTGTTGTGTGGAGAAGATGACCGTGCGGGAGCCAATATTTTTTACGAAGTTGCCCACTTTGTAGCCGCAGTCTGCTTCAAAGTGGATCTTGGGAGGAAATGTGTAGTTAACCCAATCGGGGAGTATCGGCATCGTCGTCGTCCCCCAGAGTTATCTGGTGAATCGGAATTCTTCTAATTTAAATAGAGGTAAAAATCAGTTTATCCGGAACGTTCTTATTGGCCCAACATGGTTTCTGAGATTCTATCGGCGATCGTATTCAATACGTCCGCGCTCAGATTGTCGTAGTCCCCGTTCTTTAATTTTTCCTTAACTTCTTTGAGTTTAACGGAACGGTCTTGGTCGTCCGGAGTAGAAAGAATTTTGCGTGCTATTGTCTGAACTTCAGCTTGAAGTTTTGCTTCGGATGCTTTTTGTTTCGCGGTATCGGAAATAGAAACGTTGTCAAAAGCTTCTTTTGACTCAGCTTTTCTAACCGGAGTGGTTCTTTTCGGTTCGTATCCGCTTCCACCGATCCCACCGATTTTATCGATAGTCATGATTTGTTACCTCTACTAATTTGTATCGACCGATCCAAGAGAGCCTTTAAGCATTTTTTTCCGATTGGTATTGATTAAAATCACAAATTCGCCCTTATGAGCAAATTCCTTGGGTTTTCCGGATAGAATCGGGGAAAAATGGAGAATTTCCTCGTGAATTTTGGTCATTTCCCGGCCCATCAAATATTCGCAATCGGGGAACACCTCCTGCACCGCCGCGAGCGTATCTCCGATTCTGTGAACGGATTCAAAGATCATAATCAGCCCTTCGAATTCCTTCCACTCGGTAAGTTGATTTCTTTTTTTACCCTTCTTTTCGGATAAGAATCCCAAAAACAAAAACGGGTTTGCCTGCCACCCGGAAATTCCAAGGAGCGCAGTGAGGGCGCTCGCGCCGGGAATCGGAGCGATTTTAAAACCCGCTTCTCGGACGATCCGAATCAGATGAGAACCCGGATCGGAAACGCCCGGAGTTCCCGCGTCCGAAACAAGGGCGAACGTTTTTCCCGCTTTCAATTCTTCTAATATACCTTGATACGGAGTTTCCGATTGATCCCGATATAGAGTGGAAGCGGGTGTTGTGATCGAATAGGATTGAAACAGTCTTCTGGAATGACCCGCGTTTTCGCAGAGAATTCGATCGGTGTTTTTTAAGATGCGAAGGGCTCGAAAAGTTAAGTCTTCCAAGTTTCCGATCGGAGTGGAGACCACATACAATGTTCCCGGTTCGAGAGGAATTTCGGTCGAAGTTTGTTCCGCCGATTCTTCCTCTGAACTCATAGATTACAGCCCGGTGGAGAAGAGCCCGAAGGACAAACGCAACCGGTTTCTTCCGCGCCTGCGACCGTACACGGATTACAGAGAGTTCCCACGGGACAGTTTTGTTTTACCGTCGTCGAACACGCCGCGTTGTTGCATTCGGACGGATTGCAGCTCGAACCGACCGGACAAAGATAAGGACGGGAAGACGCGCACATTCTCACGGGAGTGGAAGGATTCGAAAAAATCCCGCTGTTCATCAGCGCCCGCAACGTGAACGTATAAACCTCGCACTTGATAAACGGAAAAACACCCGGAGGAGGAATTTGATTTAAGATCCGATGTGTTTGCAGTTTTGCGGAACTCGTGGACGCTTCGGAAGCGAGGTGCGGGAAAGAAGGTTGAACCCCGTTTTCCAGATAAACATTTCCACCGGCCAAAGTTTCCGCGACGGAAGGGGCCGCCGTGGTAATGTAGAGATTGTAACCTACAAACTGCGGTTCAGCGTTTGTCACAAAATAACGAATTAAGAATTCCGGTTTATAGCTGTTCGGTTCGGAAACAAAGTCGATATCCTTTGCGACCGTATCGGTGATTCCTTCGTTGACCGCGATGACGCTCAAAAACTGGGGAACTCCAACCGGAGAAATAAAAACGAACGGCGATTGAGCCACGTCCGTATTCGTACCGCAACCGAATGGGATTCCTATAAAAAATAGGATTGGGAGAATCGCTGGACGGAAAATTTTCAGAAACATTTTTATCTTGCGCAGGATTTAATTTCTCAAAAATTAGAGAAGGATTCCGCTCTTCCGGATAGAATTTCCTAGTTCGGCGGTCTTACAATCAAAATTTCCCCGTTTTCTTCGGAGCTGTCGTCATGAGCATTCGTAAACTCGTCCTTTATTCCGGCATCGGCGTCGCACTCATCGCTTTGATTTGGATTCTATTTTCTTCCGATGATCCGAGCGAACGCGAACGAAAAAGCAGAGAAGCGGACAGCGTGGCCCTTCTTTTGGGCGGCGGAGGAAGTTCCTCCGGTTCTTCGTCTTCGGGTTCCTCCGGCGGACGCACCAACGATTCCATCTTTGATTCTTCCTTTTACAAGGCGGGTAAGGGAGAATATATCGAAAATCCCACAGGAGAACAAAAAGAAGCCGATCCGAACGCGGCCGACGCTGATAACCCGCTCAACCCTCAGACCAACAAACCGTACACCAATGAAGAGATGGAACGTTTCAGCCAGTTGCGCGAACGATTTCCGAACAACTCCTTGATTCCCAAAAAATTATCGCCCACGGAAAAGGAAGCGAAGAAGCAGGAAGAAGCTCAGATTGCGGAAGCGGCGCGTAACGTGTATGCGAGAACCGCTTCTCCCGCTCAGATCCGTTCGTATTATACGCACATGGAAAAACAAACCCAGGATCGAATGGACATCATCAATTATCTCGTGGATCTTCAAAAGGGTTCGGGAGAAGAGGAAACCGAAAAGAAGCTCCAGAACATTCAGGATTCGATCAAGAATCAACTCCAGCAAGTGCAACGCGACAAGGAAAACGCGTTTAAACAAGCGGGATTGTAGAACTCAAATTTCCATCCTACGTCGGTTCTATTTTGGGCCGACGTTCCAGTTCGAATTTCTTTTTTCAAAGCGGAAGGTTCGGACGTTCGATTCTTTCTTGGATCGAAGCATACGTCTTAGCGGAAGAATCCAACTTTTCAAAAAAAGAATTCTGCTCGTTCAAAAATATTAAATTAGCTTGACGTTTGTGTTGCTTTACGTAAAGTAAAGATGCGTGATTCAATCCTTTGGAGATAAATCTACCGAAAATCTTCATAACGGATGGGACACAAAGGAATTTCGGGCCATTGAAGAGGTAGCCAGAAGAAAACTCCGTTCGCTCGATTCCGCAAAGATTCTTCAGGATTTGAAAAGTCCTCCAGGAAATCGCCTGGAATCCTTAAAAGGGGATCGAAAAGGAACGTATTCTATTCGGATTAACGATCAGTGGAGAATTTGTTTTCTTTGGAAAGACAACGGTCCGCACGAAGTACAAATCGTCGATTATCATTGATTTACGAAACTTCGATTTTAAAAGCGAAAATTAACAAAAGCGAATATTTGGTTTTTGTAAGATTTAGTCTTACGGAGACAGGAAAGATATTTTTCGGTCTACGAAAAATTAGTAAATAGACCTTTTACGAGTTTTGGCTATGAAAGTAAGAAGAACCTCTTTAAATCCGCATCCCGGCGACGTGCTGAAATACGATTTTTTGGAACCGATGTCCTTATCCGCCTATCGTTTGTCTAAGGATATCGGCATTTCCGAAAGTTTGATTTCTCAGATCATCCATCGTAAAAAATCGATTACTCCGGATACCGCTCTACGACTCGCGAGGTATTTCAAAATGACTCCCGATTTCTGGCTCAATTATCAAATGGCTTACGATTTGGAAGAATTGGAACGTACTCAAAAAGATGAATATAAGAAAATCAAACCCTTGAATCGAAAAGCGATTTAGGTTCGACGGCTTTCATCTCGTTTTTTTTTTATCTAAGAATTTCTTTTTTTCAAAGCGGAAGGTTCGATGCGCTTTCTACGTTAAAAATCCCTGCTAATGCCAATCTCGAGTGGATTCGATCTTGCATTAAATTCCGGATCCGCGTTCTTCCGAAAGGATCGGAAAACGGAAACTCGATTTGGGATCGAGTCCGTAATCGTCCAGATGAAACGATGGCGGTAACCTTTCCCGTTTCCATTGATTTCTGTGAAACAATCCGATGTATTTTTGAACTGCGCCTTCCAAAAAGCCGGGCGCCAGTTTCTGAACCTCGGGATCCCCGCTCAACAATTGAACGATTTCCGAATAACCGGCGCCGCGGACCACAAACAATTCTTCGATCTTTTGCAACAAAGGATACGGCATTAAATCCTTTTCGTCTTCTTGTTTGTCTTCGAGGGGTTTGAGTTCCGCGCTCGGAGGTGACAACACGATTTCCTTTACGGATTCGTATGCGGGAAGAATCGGATCCTTTCCTTCGGCGATAAAGCGCATCCAACGCAGGATGAATTCTTTGCTGACTCCTGTGAGCGGCGCGACCGAACCGGAAGAATCTCCGTCCATGGTGGTATAACCCGCACCGGCCTCGCTTCTGTTTCCTGTGGAAAGAAGAAGATGTCCGTTTAAATTCGCGAGCATCCAGACGATCGGAGAACGAACCCGCGCCTGTATGTTTTGCAAAACGAGATTGTGCTCTTCCCAATTCAGCGAAACTCCGGTGATCTTGGAAATTTTTTCGGAGATGGTTTTTACTTCCGAATCGATCGTAAGATCTCCGTGAATGGAACCCACTTCGTTCGCCAAAGCTTGGGCGAGACTTCTCGTGCGATCCGAATTGTTTTCCGTGGCTTGATACAAGGTATAGAGAAGGGATTCTTCCGAAATTCCTTTCGATGGGAAGAAGTTATCGCCGAGTTCCTGTTTGGCGATCTTTTTCATCGCGGTCACGAGCAAGGCGCAGGCGGAACTGTCGGCTCCGCCCGAAAGTGAAAGGGTATAGCCCTTGGTTTTGGATTGGATTAGATAATCAAAAAGTCCTAATGCAACGGCCCGCGTAAAATCGCGATAGGATTCTTCTTCCTTTGTGATCGGAAGTTCGGGGATCGGTTGGTTGACCTTGGGAATCCGTTTCGGGAATTCGATTCCCAGATAGATTCTGTTTTCTTCGTTCGTTTTTTTTTGGCCGAAACGGTTTCCGGACGGGCGAAAGTTTTTGGCGCGGTCGGCTCTGGACGCGTCAAAGTCGATTTCCGAAGAACAAAGATGAAAATCTCCGAAAAAAAGCCGTTCCGATTCCGCGATCGACTTTCCGTTTTGAACGATCATAGAACCGCCTTCGAAGATCAATCTTCCGGATTCGTTTCCGCAAAGATTGGAAAAAAGATACACGTTAGACTCTCTTCTCGAACTTTCACGGAAGATCTGTCTGCGCGTTCTTTGTTTTCCGAACGCGAAATGCGACGCACCCGGCGAAAGGATCAGATCGGTTCCCGCTTCCGCGAGAGGGATCGAAGGCTTTTGTAAAACCCAGGAATCCTCGCAGATTTCCACACCGAAGGAAAAATGATCGGTTTCAAAAACGAGCGAGCCGAACGGAACCGCGGAACCGTCCGGCGCCACGAAATTCTCCTGTGCTTCTTCCCCTCTTGCGAACCAACGGTTTTCGTAATGAACTCCCGTCGTGGCGAGGTTCGATTTGGGAACGATTCCGGCGACGGCTCCGTTGCAAAGAACGGCCGCGCAGTTGAATAGATACGGATTTTGGAATACGGGAAGTCCGACGACTACGATCTTATTTTCGGTCAAAGGAAGAATTCGAGTCAGAGTGTTCCAGGATTCTTTCCAGATGCGCGGAAAGAAAAAAGAATCCTCGCATCCGTATCCGGAAATGCAAAGCTCGGGGAATAGGATGAGGTCCGAATTCGTTTCGAGCTCGAGAACTTTTTGGATCTTCGCAAAGTTGCCTTCGAAATCGAAGACTCTCGTTTTGAGAGAAACGGACGTAAGCCTGACTGACTGCATGTTTTACAGGATTCAGGCTCGAATCCGTTTTGAAAGTGTTTTTTATTCGGTAAGAAGGATGGAAGCTGCGGCGTTTCGGGCTTTTTAAGAATCGTTTTATCGAAAACGGTTTTCCAGATTCTTTCGGGGAATTTCACTGGTTAAATCAAACCGCACCGGAATTCTACAACAAGATGAAACAAGAACTTTTAGAACTCATTCGTTTGCACGCTTATCGTTATTCGGAAGAGCCCTTTACGCTCGCATCCGGAAAACAATCCAGGCATTATTTCAATTGCAAAGAGATCACTCTCGTTCCGGATCGATTGGAACTCCTCTGCAAGTTCATCGTAGAACAGCACTTAAAGGATTCCGGAATTTTAAAACCGGAAGCCTTCGGCGGTTTGACGATGGGCGCCGATCCGATCTGCTACGGAATCAGTTTAGAATTCAGAAAACAAAAGTTGAACGTTTATCCTTTGATCGTGCGTAAACTTTCCAAGGATCACGGAACGAAAAAACTCGTGGAAGGAGCGGTTCACGCCGTCAAAACCTGCGTCATCGTGGACGATGTGATCACCACCGGCGGCTCCACGATCCAAGCGATCCGTTCCATGCGCGACTCGGGAATCGAAGTGACGCAGGGCATCTGCATCCTCGATCGTCAAGAAGGCGGAATGGAAGCGATTCTCGCGGAAGGAGTTCAGATGTTTCCTATATTCAAAAAAAGTGATTTTGGAAACCTCCAGCATGACTGAATTCGCGTATGATTTTAATAAGTTTCGGAAGAATCTGATTCTTCGTTCCGGCGCGGTGATTCTTTTGTATCTTGCGTTCATCGCGTGGAACTTCCTCAAAGTTCCGGAAGAAAACCGAGAAGACTTCGTGCGGATTTTCGGTCTTCTTTCTTTGGTTCTCGGATTTCTTCTCTATCGGAATTTTTCCAGACAGATCAAGGTGTTGAAGGGCGCGAAGGTGGAACTGACTTCCAACGCGCTCAGACTTTTCAATTCCAAAGGACAAGCTCTCGAAACCAGACTGAAGTCCATCGTTTCGATCGAAAGGGATGTGTTCCGTTCCTACGTTCGTTTTTTGATCGCAACCAAGGAAGATCAAATTCCCGTTTTGAATCTATTGGAGCCGGATCGTTTTCAGGAAGAGTTGGAAAAAAATTCGGGAAAGAAGGTCGTCCTTCAGGAATCCAAGGCAGGTTTTCTGCATCCGAAAACCCTTTTGTATTTTATTCCTTCTTTTGTCGCGTTGGGAGTCGTTTTATATCCTGCGTTCCATATCCGGATCGAATCCTTTTATCTGATCGCAAACGTGAATGCGTTGTTGGTCGCGGTTTATTTTCCGGAAGACAAGGTCAAACTCGTATATTCCGCCAAACGAAGATGGATTTTTCTTTTGGGGGCGCTTTTGATCGCGCAGTGTCTTATCTATTTAAAGGTTCTTTAATATTTAAAAGAAAATTGAAACATGTTCTGAAATTTTTGGAAAAAAATTTCGCGATTCGTTTGCGAATTACGGAAGAATTTCTACAACATTCTCGGTTTGGAGAGGGCGTTCAGCTTTCTTTGAACGAGCCTTCTTAGCTCCGTCATTTCTTCCAGATACGAAGCGAGAACCTTGTCGACGTTGATGTTCTTTTCCATCTTTACAAGATTGTCCCGGATTAGCTTCAGATTTTCACCGTCGGTTACTTTTCCCGATGTGATCAGTTTTTTGACCGTCTCGAACTCGCATTTGCGCAGATGCACGCGCAGCAGAAATTCCACCGAAAATTTAGAAACCATTCTTCCCCAAGGACTGTTCGGATTGAGATTGGCCGCTTGCGCCTGGGCTTCGATTCGATCGGCAGCTCTTTGCGAAGGAACGGGACCGAAAGAATTCGAAAAGGAAGTCTTGGACCTTGAAGGTTCGTCGGCGATATCCTTTCCTTCCGTCGGCGCCACGTCTCCTTTCGCGACGAGAATTTCTTCCATCGCTTGAACGCGAAATTCTTCCTGGAAATCGTTCGGGTTGTTGTTCATCATTCGGATGAACTCTTCGAGCATCACGGCGATGTTGACGATTCTCCCGATCGGAGTGTTGTTCAGTTCCCGGATTTTCGGAAAGAGTTCTCTCGTGATGAGAGAAGGGGATTTCTTTTTGTAATACGTCGCTTCGTAGAGACGTTCGAGTTTTTTCTCGGCGTAGTATTTCAGGTCGTGCAGAATTTTGAGATCGGCGTACGCATACGCGTCCACGCCGGGATCGTTCATCTTGCTCGCTTTTTCTTCCGGCAATACGATCTTGATGATGAAGATGATCTTCGCTTCGCGAAGGGTTTCGAGGATGTTGCGGAGATCGTCGGGCTCCCTCGAAAAAAGGGACATCAGCTCCTTGATGAACGTATCCGAAGTAGGGATTTTATCGTCCTCCTGAAGATTGACTCTTTTGATTTCGGAAGCGATTTCCAGCGATACTTCGCTCAAGGCACTCATAGGTTGAACATCCTACGTGGATTCAGGTTGTAAATCAAGTTGGTTTTCATCGCGAAAGCGGAACGATCATTGTCTATTCCCGGCTGATATGAAATCCGAGTTTTCTCAAAGTATACAAGGGGACGGCGCAGGAAAAAATTCCGAGGATCGGCGATAATACGAGAAAAAAGAGAGGCACCTCCGGAGACACGGTGAACTTCAAGGTCCAACCGAACGCGTTTTTGTTGATTACATACAAGACGACGGGGGAAAGAACGAACGCAAGTAGAATTCCCCAACAAGTGGAAACGACCGTGATAAAAACGCTCTCGGTCAAAAGAATACTTCCGAGTTGTCTTTGATCCGCGCCGAGATATTTCAAAATTCCGAGAGTCGTTTTTTTTGAAATCAGATTGTGAAGCAAAGAAGAGATCAGTGAAATCATAGCGATGATAAACGCGGTGGTTTTGAGGGTTCCTAAAATTCCGAACACCTTATCCACCCCTTCGGTGTAGAGTTCCCGGAGTTCCTTTGAATTTAACAATTTCAGGGAAGAATTTTGTGTAAGAATTTCGGCGATAGAACGTTCCGCTCGTTGGTGGTCCGAGTCCTTCTTTAGAAAAATCTTAATCGAATTGTATCCTTGGATTCCGAAAAATTTTTCGTAGTTTCCGATATCCATCATGATCGTTCCCCGTTCCGAAAAAAAGTGTTCCTTGATTCCGCGGATCAGAAATTCCTTCGGTCCGAGTTTGGTTTCGATCGTGATCCTGTCTCCGACTTGGAAGTTTTGGAGATACGCCATATTCGAGGAAATCAGAAGTTCGTTCTCGTTGACGATCAGACGTTCCGGAGAATGTTCGCGATCGTATGCGGAAAACGTATATGCATGAATCGTAAAGTTCCCTCGGTTCGTTGAAATTCTCGTGTTGACGCAGAAGCCGTCCAACGAAGAAACTTCGGGAATTTTACGGAGTTCGCTTAACAAATAAATCGGAACTCCTCCGTGAATTCCCGCCGCCAAGTTCGCCGTGTTGATGATCGTAAGCTCGGCGGGAAATTCCGCCTCGACCCAGTCGTTCAAGGATCTGCGGTAACTATCGGTGAGGATCGAAAGACAAACGACAAGGGCCGTGGCGAGCATCAGTGTTGCGGAAGTAAGAGTGTTTCGAAAGGGTTGGTTTCTCGTTTCTTCCAAGCCGACCTTCATAAACACAAAAGAACGGTCGGATCGTTCGCTGAGCCGAAAAAAGAACGCGCTAAGAATTTGAAACACCCGGGGAAAACAAAGGGTTACGCCGATCACGATTCCTCCGATTCCCAAAAGACCGGCCCAAGGAAATTTGGAACGAACCGGTAAAAATGCGACGAACGAAAACGTCAGAAGAAGCGAAAGTCCGATCGCAAAAAGACGAGATTCTCGAACGCGAACCGTGCCCGAAGCGGATTCCCGCAAAATCGTAATCGGAGAGATTCTTCCCGCACGGAAAGAAGGAAAGGCCGCGGAGATAAACGAACCCGCGATCCCGATCGTTAAACCGAACATCCAAGTGGAGGAGGGAATCGACTTATACGTTTTGAGATAAGAAAGATCGGCGGAGGCCGCTTCCGGACTGAAAAAATCCAATCTGGAAAATAGAAATCCTAAACCGAGTCCGAGAACGCTTCCCACAACTCCGAGCAACATCGCTTGCGAAACGAAGAGCAAGAACGTGTGACCCGGACTCAGTCCCATCGTCTTTAAGATTCCGAGTTCCTTTTCACGACTGACGTATAAACCGGACATCGTGTTGGAAACCATAAAGAACGCTATGATCAAAGAGATAAAAGAGATCACCAAAAGATTGAGTTGGAACGATCGCAACGCGTTTCCCGATTTTTCGCGGATGTCTTCGACGGTTTCGATTCGAAAGTTCGATCCCAATTTTTGCTCGAGAATTCTTTTTTGTTCCGATCGAAACTCGTTCGGTTGTATGAGAAAAAAACTAACGTTTCCGTTCGTTTCGAAACGTTCCATCGCGGATTCTATGTCTTCCATCAGAACGCTTCCGCCTTCCATATCGAATGGAATCGGATTCTCGAGGGTAAAATTTTGAGAGCCGTTGCGAACGTTCACGCTGCGAGACGAGATATTTTCCGAAAGAGAACGGCTGATCCAAACCTGGGCGAGCGGATTCGTTTCTTCCTTTAAAAGGGAAGAATTCGAATCTCGCCGAAATTCGGGCGTTTCTTTTAAAAAATCCAAACCGATATATACGGCTCGAATCGAATCGTTTAGGATGACTTCTTTTTGAAAACGAGGCGCGATTTTTACGATCCAAGACAGAGAAGGATCGGAAGACAACGTTCGAATGAGAGAAACGGGAAGATTCTGTTCTCCGAGTGCGGAGGAAATCTTGATCTTGTATTCTCCCTGAAAGTATCCCATCGCAAAATCGGAGAGGCTTTTTTCCGCCTTCATTCCGTTCGCGGTCGTCGATATGAAAAGTCCGACTCCAAGGGAAATTCCGGCTAACGCAAAGAAGGCGGCCGTTTTGTGACTGCGAAAGTATTCGAAGAGAAAAAGGATGTAAATCCGAAATGACATCGGTTTCAATCCGTAAGAATTCCGTCCGCCATTTTCAGACGGTATTCTCCGATGGAACCGAGTTTTTGATCGTGGGTGACGATGAACAACGTGAAGCCGTTTTGTTTTTGTAAATCCATAAGAAGACGAATGATCTTCTCCGCGTTCTTCGTATCCAAGTTGCCAGTCGGTTCGTCCGCCAAGATGAGGGAAGGATTTTTGCAAACGGCTCTAGCGATCGCGACTCTTTGTTGTTCTCCTCCGGAAAGTTCGTCGGGTTTGTGGAGTTTTCGTTCGGTCAATCCGACTTTTGCAAGGGCTTCTTCCGCGGTTTTGCGGGCTTGGGCTTTACCGATTCCGGAAATGTATAAAGGAACGGCCACATTCTCCAGAGCGTCTAAATAAGGAAGTAGATGAAAGAATTGGAATATGATTCCCGTATCCTGTCTTCTGTAGCGCGTGAGTTCCCGTTCGTTCATCGAATGAAGAGACTTTCCGTTGACGATGACTTCTCCCTGATCGGGGGTATCGATGCCGGAAAGTATATTCAAAAAAGTTGATTTTCCGGAACCCGAAGGTCCCATCAAAGTGATGACGGAAGAACTGGGTATGTCCAATTCCAATCCTTTGAGAACTTCCGTTTTGAGTTTTCCGCTTTGATAGGACTTGCGAAGATTCGCGATTTTGATTCGTTTCGATTCGGGTGTCGTCATTTTTTGGTGGGAATTCCCACGGTTTAACGGGTGATCCTTGCGAGATCGGTTCCTGGATAATAGTGTCTGAGAATTTCAACGTAGTTGTAATTCTCTTTCGCCATTCCGAAACTTCCCCATTGACTTAAGCCGACTCCGTGACCGGAACCCATTCCTTTTAAGAGATAACCGTTTCCTTCTTTCTGAATTCCGAAACGAAGGGAGCGGACCGGAGCGCCGAGGGCTTGTCTGAATTCTTTTCCTCGGATTCTGGAACTTCCTTCCGTTCCGGAAAGTTCCATGAGGTCGACTCTTCCCGATCCGGTTCTGGAAAGAACTTGAATCGATTGAATTTCTCCTAGTTTTAAGTTCGAGAATTTGGAATTGACGAGATCCCCGGAGATCGTTTCTTTCCAATAGAAGTTATCACCCGCGCGGTCGAACTCCGAAGCGACCGTGGAAAGATACGGAATTCTTTTGCCGCCCCATACGTTCTCAGGCGTTTCGGTTTTACCGCCGCTGTTGGAATGAAAGAATGCTTGGATCGGAGTTTCGTCGTAGACCGCCATTACCCCGGTCGTGTCCTGCACGGCTTTTGTAGTGGATGGATGTTCCTTTTCGTAACCGCCGTACACTTGGGAATTGGTAGTCGCTTCCACATCGTAGAGTGCATTCTTTTTATTTAATATTTCACGAACCGCATACGTTCTCGCGCAGATCGCCTGCGCCTTTAACGCTTCCATCGGCCAGCTATACGGAACTTCCGAAGGGACGACCGCGTACAAATATTCCTCTAAAGGAAGAACGTTCACCACGAGAGCCGGACCTTGGCCCTGAGGAATCAGATGAATCGAACCTCTTACTTTTAAGGATTTGAATTCCAAGCCCGGGTTTTCTCCCGTAAAACGGATCGGAGCTTTCAAACGGGACGCGTCGAGAGATATGATATCGATCCCTTTTTTAATGAGAAGATCATTCGCGTCGTAGACGGAGATGATTCCTTCTCCGCGGATTTGAAGATCGCCTTCCGCCTTGCCGAGGAGAACCCGCACCTCGTGAACCGAACGGCTTTTGTAGGGAGGGGTCCAAGGACGAATGATGACGGTATTACAACCGACTTCCAAAAGAATGATGGAAAGAATCAAAAGTAAAACTAGTTTTCTGGTCATAAGAATTCCCGGAGATACGTCTATCTCTCTTCTTGAATATCGAAGCGATTCGAAAATCCCTACAGAGATTTTTGGGTTTTATGCCGTTTTGGAAGTAAGAAGCGCGGCGGATTCCAGATGCGGAGTTTGCGGATACGGGTCCGTGATGAGAATTTTTCGAATCTGAAACGTTTCTTTTAATTTCCAAAGGTCCTCTTTTTGAGAGCTGGGATTGCAGGAAACATACAGAAACGAATCAATCTTAGAATTTCGTAAAGCCTCGATTACGAATTCGCCCAAACCGGCCCGCGGCGGATCGGCGATCAGAAAATTCTTTTCTTGCGTTTGGAAGAGAGCGTCCAAACTCGCAGAAGCTTTTTTCGCGAACAAGTCTTCTCGGAGATAGGAAAACCCTACGTTCGGGAAATCGGAGGACATCTGTTTGCGTGCAATTTCCAAAGAACTTTCGATCGAATCGATTCCGGTGATCTTTTTGAATCGATCCGCAAAGATCCTGCTGAAAAAACCGGAGCCGCAAAACAGATCGATGAGATGTTCGGACGAGTGTGGAATTTCTTCCCGGATAAAATCCAAAATCGGTTGGAAACCGTTCGGATTCGGTTGAAAGAAGGAATCGAACGGAACCCTGAATTCTTTTTCGCAAACGAGCTCCAGATAGGATTCCTTACCGCGAAGAACCTTTACTTCTCCGATCGCCGAAACTTCTCCCTTTCTGCGGTTGTAGCAAAAGAGAAGATGATCCGCGCGTAACGTTTCGATACAAGCTTCGGAGAATTCTTGTTCCTCTTGCGTATTTTGAAATTCTTCCACGAACGTAAGAATCGTCATCAGCTCGGAAGTGTTTTTCGCTTTTCGAAGAGTAACGTACTTTAGAAATCCTGCATCTGATTTTCTATCGTACGGCAGTTGAGGAAATCGGGAAATCAGATCGCGAAATCTTCGGAGTTCCGCGTTGGATTCGTGACTTTGTATAAAACAGAAATCGATGTCCACGATATGACGAAAAGAGCCCGATTCTCTCTGGCCTACGATCGGACCCGGAAACACCGCAAAGTCCATTCGATTTCTGTAATGATAGTTTTCTTTTGCGGGAAGAAGAATCGGTTCGATTCCGAAATCGCGACGATAACTATCCGCTAAGCTCGTCGTTTTGAGAATGAATTGTTCTTCGTAAGGAATATGTTGGGCGGAACAACCTCCGCAACGACTGAAAACAGGACAACGCGGTTCTACGGCTCTCGGAACCCGGGAGATCAGTTCGAGTTTGGCGGACGGTTTGCGCCGTTTCTTTTTAAAAAGCGTTACGTTGTATGCGTCGCCGGGAAGAGAATAGGGAACTTCGATTTTGTTTTTTTCTACGATAAGAATTCCGCGAAGATTGGAAGCGATTCTTTCAACGGAAGCGGTGTGAGTCGGCGGTTGCGGCCGCGGCTTTGAATCGTTTTCCATGAATGCCACAATAGAATCGCGAGGGCCTCTGTAAATCGCTTGTTTTGAGCGGGAGTTCGGAATTTTTTCGATCCGGTTTCAATCGATCAAAGGATTGAGTCGAAACTCGATTAAAGTCGAATTTTCATTTTTATTTTCAGAGTCGTATTTTTTATTCTATTTCGGAAAGAATCCAGTCAGATATATGCAATAGCGGTTTTAGATTTCCTTCCAAACCGACGTTTAATTTCTTAGATCTGTAATGCGGAGCTTTTTTATCATTGATCACCGTTAAAAACCTCAAAAAGAATTTTATCATATCGAAACGAAAGCCGGGATTTCTTGGAGCTCTCGGATCGTTGTTTTATTCCAATCCGGAAACCATTCGTGCCGTGGATGATATCTCTTTTTCGATTCAACCGGGAGAATTTATCGGTTATATCGGCCCGAACGGAGCGGGGAAGTCGACTACCATTAAATTATTGACCGGTGTGTTGACTCCGGATTCCGGATCGATCTCGATTTTCGGATTGGATCCTTCCAAAGATCGAAGAGAAAATTCCAAACAGATCGGAGTTGTTTTCGGACAAAAGACCCAGCTTTGGTGGGATCTTCCCGTGGGAGAGTCCTTTGATCTTTTGCGGTCCATCTACAAAATCGACGCCAAAGATTATAAAAAACGAATGGAGATGTTTCGAGATCTTTTAGGATTGGACGAATTCTTTCATCAACAGGTCCGTAAATTGAGCTTGGGACAAAGAATGAAGGCGGAGATCGGCGCGAGTCTCTTGCATTTTCCGAAAGTGTTATTTTTGGACGAACCCACGATTGGTCTGGACGTTCTTGTAAAGGAACGCGTAAGGGATTTTATCCGGACGATCAATCGAGAGGAAAAGGTTACGATTCTCTTGACTACCCACGACGTTCAAGATATCGAAACGCTCGCAAAACGAATCGTATTGATCGATCACGGAAAAATTCATTTTGACGGGGATTTGGATTCGTTTCGAAATTTGGGAGGAACGGACAACGTAGTTGAGATCGGATACAAGGGAGAAGAGAGATTAAAACTTCCTTCCGAATTTCACGTTATCCAAAACGGGAACCCGAATTCGATTCAAGTCACCGTAAAAGAAGGAGAATCGTTAAACCGACTTCTATCGTTTTTGGGCGAATCCGGTTTCGAAATTCTGGAAGTAAAACATAAGAAACCGGATCTCGCCGCGGTCATCAAACAGATGTACGGTGAAAGGAAAGTCTGATGTTGTATTTAAAGGTCGTCTCCAAGGCGTTCCAAAGATCGGCCACGTATCGACTCGAATACTTTACCGGAATTTTGAACGCGGTACTGTATCTTGCGATTCTCACTTCCGTATGGAAATCGGTTGCGTTGAATGAATTCGGAGGAGGAAGGGATCGGAATTCTCTCGTGCTGTATGCGGTTCTTTCCACACTGATCAAGGTTTCGTTCGGAAGGCAGGACGGACTTGTATCTTCTAAGATCAAGAACGGAACGATTCTTTTCGATCTCTTAAAACCTATCCGATTTCCGTTGATCGTTTTTGCGGATACGATCGGAGTCAGTTTGTATCATCTTTTTTCCAGAGCGCTTCCTTTGTTGCTGCTCGCCTATTTCGTTTTGGATCTCAGCTTTGTTCCCGATCCGAACGCGTTCATATTGTTTGTCGTCGTTTATATCCTTGCGTTTTTGATTTTCTTTTTGATCGGATTTATGATCTCATCGCTTTCGTTTTATTTCACGGAGATATTCTCATTTTTCCTTTTGTATTTTGCTTTGATTACGTTGTTTTCGGGAGCGGTGATTCCTTTGGATCTGTTTCCGGAGTTTTTGCGGAACATATCTTCTTGGCTACCGTTTCCATATATGTATTATTACCCGACTCAGATTTTGACTTCGGGAGAATATGGAATGTCTTTCGTGGAACTGATGATTCGTTATTGCCTGATGATCGGGACGTTAACCGCTCTTTCATCTGCGGTTTATCTTTCCGGTTTAAAGCGTCTGGAGCTAGCGGGAGGTTAGATGTCTATCTCGTCGATCAAAACGTATTTCAAACTCGCGCTTTCCTCCATTCAATCCCACATGGAATATAAGGCGAGTTTTTGGATTTATCTCGTAACATTACTCGTATATTATTCCGCGCAGGCGGGAACGATTTTCATACTTCTTTCCCGATTTTCCTCGATCGGCGGATGGAGTCGGGGTGAAATCGCGTTTTTATACAGTTTACTCATCTTCGCGCAGGGAATCGTAGCCTCGGTTTTTTCAGGAATGGTGGAGTTCGGTTCTTTGGTTCGGGACGGGAGTTACGATCGTTATCTGCTTCGTCCCTTGTCTCCGATCGGTCAGGTGCTGATGAATCACTTCGATATCACCGGGCTTTTACACCTCGTTTTGGGAATTCTAACGTTTCTCGTCGCGAATCAGTTTACGAATATTGAATGGACTTTTTGGAAAGTTTGTATGTTGTTTCTTTCGGTCTTCGGAAGCGCGATGATTTTGGCGGGCATTCGGATCGCGATCGCTTCGATCGCGTTTTATGCGGTCCAGAACTATTCTCTGGTGCATCTATTCATCTTTTCGAGCAGAGAGTTCATGATGTATCCGATGAACATCTACAACGTTTCGATTCGGATTCTTCTTACTTTTTTGTTGCCTCTCGGTTTCGTGAACTTTTATCCGGCTCACTATTTTTTAGCGAAAAATTCCGAATCTCTATTTCATCCTTTGTTTATATACTTGAATTTTCCCGTGGGCTTCCTTTTATTCTTCGGATCCTTGTTTATCTGGAAGAAGGGACAGCGCCGTTACGAATCCACCGGAACCTGATCACTTTAGTTCGAGAGTTTCGATTCCCGATTCGGTGAAGATCTCCTCGTATTTGGAAATGAAGGGGGCTTCTTTTTCGATTCTTTCTTCGATCGCCATTCCCTTGATTTCGGATTCGCTGTAGGTTCTCATAAAATCTCTTGCCGCGAGTCTCTGAACCAATTCATCCCAGAAGATGCTGTCCTGATATTCGGTGATCAGATCGGAGATATCCGTCTTTTCTTCGAACTCTCTTGTGAGATAATGAAGTTCTTCTTCGCTGTCATATGCGACCAGGTGGGAAACTTCCAGCGCCTTCGCATACGAGAGAATCTGCTGTTCCATATCTTCGTAAGCGTCATACGAATCCAATCTATCGGGAGCGGGCTCTTCTTCCTCTAAGATGGAATGATAGAGAAAACGGGTGATCGCCAAGGACTTCAAAAGAGCTTCGTATTGTTCGCGCGTAAGTTCGATATTCATTGCAATTCCCATTTCAGAAGAGATGCCCGGATTGCCAAATCTATTTCTCCGAATTTATCGGATTGTCCCCGATCGAAATAGTCCTTGATCCGTTCTCTCGAAAGAATTCTCTGGATGCGTGATGAAAAGAGCGCTTCCGCTTTTTGCTGTGATTTTGTTGATGTTCGTGAGCGGTTGCGGATTACAGAAATCCAAATTCATTCGATTGAAAAAAGAAGCTCCGGCGGCAGCGGTTCTGTATTTGCTCAGACCTTCCAGAGTTCCTTTGGCTTTTTGGAAACAGAAAATACTTATTTCCAAATACGAAGGTTCGTTTCAGAATTCCGTTCCGAGTCCGTATCGTGAATTTACGTTAGACGAAGGCGAATATATCCGTTTGGATATGGAGGAAGGGTATTACCGTTTGGAATCCAGAGGAGAAGGGAAGATTCTTTTTTTGGAAAAGAACAAAATCCGTTTTGTGGACTATTATCTTTTCAACGAATCCTTTTTTTCCTTCACCGAACTTTATTTTAAGGAATTGAGCGCGAAACAAGCCCTCGAATTTTTAATCGAGGCGGATCATATGGATCGTCATCCTGATTCTACGGATTGAAATTCCGAACGAGAGAATCCAAGAATATTAGAAAATTCTTAGATTCTTTCGAGTTCCCCAATGCCATCCAATCCACGTGGCCGCCGCCCCGAACTTCCCAAAACCATTTCGGATCTTTTGCGAGTCGAAACAATTCCAAACCGTTTTCGTATGGAACGATCGGGTCTGCCGTTCCGTGAACGATCAAAATGGGAACGGGTGAAATTTTATGCAACGTTTCCCCCGGACTTAAGTCGTCGTCCATAAAGATTGCGAAGATCAGATCGATCGGAGCGAAGAATACGTTTTTTAGAACTCCTCGAAACACCTGACGGTAACTTGCAAAACTTCCGTCCAAAACCAAAAGAAGAATTCCGGATTTGTTTTCGATTTCGGATACCGCCCGAGCCGCGATCGCGCCTCCCAAACTTTGTCCGTAAACGATGAGGGGAAGATTTCGTAATTTAGAAAATTCTAATTCTTTACGAATGAGAGCGATCGAATCCTCGTGGATTTTTTCGCGTTCCGCCGCACCGGTCGAATCCAAATATCCCCTGTAATCGAAGGCGACGAGCTCGTATCCTTGGTTTACGAGCCAAACGAGACTGATAAAGTGACTCGTTCGATTCTCTCCGTTTCCGTGAAATTGTAGAACGACACCTTTCGGTTTGTCGTATTTCGGGCCGATTCTCCAGAGCTTGAGCGTTTCACCGTCGATCGTATGAAAGTCCTCTTCTTTATAAGAAAAACCGAATGCGTCCGGATTCCAATATCGTTCCTGCGTGGGTTGATAAAACAAGGAAGAACAGGATAGGAAAAGAAGTGCGTAAAACGGAATCGTTTTAAAAAAAGAACGCGGCGGAAACCTGAAATTCTTCATAATATCTTTGTAATTTTCCTTCCATTCGAATTTCCCAGTTTTGGGAGAGCGCATAAGCGAACATCGGTGCGACTTTGAAGTCGTCCAAGTAACCGTAGATCGAGAACGCGAAATACTGAGCCGTTAAACCGAACTTCCATTTTTGATAAGCGACCGCTCCGAAAAACGCGATCTGAGGAGCGACCAAAAGTCCTTCGCGGTAATAGCCGTTTCCTCTCGCCTTTCCTCCCGCCTGAAACGAGACAACCCAAGAGAACGAATTTTCCCGATCACCGTTCGAAAAAGAATAACCTAGGGTCGCGTCCGTGTTGAAGTTTGCAACTCGGGTAGCGGTTTCCCGTTTTTCTTTTTTGTCTTCGTATACGGAATGGAGAACGCTCAAAGAAGTCGGGTCCGATAAAAAAGGGAGAAATACGATCTGATTTCTCGGTGAATATGCGGACCGGATCATGGAAGAATCGCTTCCCACGTCGATCAAAAAAGAAAACGGCGTTTGAATGGGAGTTACCGGAACCAAGGAAAGAACTTTGATTAGGCTTGATTCTTCTAAGTGCGGATTTTTTTGTAGGTCGTATTGTCGCAGATTCATCGAAAAATATTCGATCGTGGAAAAAGGAACGAATCCCTTATCGTAGTTCATGAAATCGTGATATGCCGCACGGATCGAAAGATCCGTAAAGCCGCCTAACGCGGATGCTCCGCGGCTGAGTTTGATTCTTCCACTTCCATGTCCTTCTTCGGGGGGAGCGAATACGGGCGGTTGATTCGGGAGCGGAGGGAACGGCAGGCGGCTCCGTTCCATTAGGAGATTCTTATATTCCTGTTCTTGATCGAGGCTCTGTTTTTCCAGCGTCTTTTGGAATCGTTTTGCGTCCAAAGCCGCGTCGAAGATCCGCGACAGTCTTTCACTTTCGAATTCGTTTAACAAATCTTTAAGGGAGATTTTGGAAGAGATATAATCGTAAAATCGCGTCCTTTCCTTGGGGGATAGTTCCCGGATTTTCTGTTCCATCCTGGATGAAAGAGAAGGTCTGTGACTTTTCTTCCGAATAAAACCTTCCTTTTTGAGAATCAACTTCACCGTATCGGTGGGGATCGTATAGAGATTGAATTCTTCTCGTAGGAACAGATCGCTTCTTGCGATTTCCAACAAGGAAAGAAGGTGATACGAACAATTCTCATCCAGGAAGTAATAATCGAAGTGGGTCGCGCCTAACTCCCACACATGAGACACGACTCTTCTCGCGTCCGATTCCTCGATTTCAAGTTCATATTCCCAAAGATCCCTGCTTTCCATATCATTATATTCATTTATTTTAAAGTAATAGGGAAAGAGGCTGAATGCGCCGGGATAACCGCCGAAGAGTCCTCGTGCGGCATACGTTAGACTTCCGTCCTCCGGCGAATGATTCGCGGCAAAATTGACCGCGTAATCCAAGATCTCCGATCGATTGGGATTCTTGCTTCCGATTTTTAGGAGATTGTGTCCGAATAAGGACGCGGGATTGTTTAAGTAAAAGGAAGCGAAGATTACTTGAATCGACGTCGGATTCAACGCTGCAATCCAGTTGTTGAATCGAGTGCACGGAAGAGGGGGGAGTATGTTTTTGTCGAAATGCAAATGAGAATCCAACCATCGAAACCGTTCCGGATATTTGCACATCGGATGTAATACTTTTTCCTCGATTTCCTCCGGCGTAGGCGTTCTAAAAAATTCCCGAATGGTTTCCGCGAGTTCGTCTTTGGCGTTCCATTTGCCGTTGGTCGAAAGAAAAAAATCTTGTCCGTCGACTTCGCTTTTTTCGTTTCCGAAGATCGATTTGCGGTAATGCAGCAGAAGGAGCCAATAGCGTTCGGAATGTAGTTTTTTTGTTTCCGCGTTCTGAACGTAGGAATCGATCGTTTCTTGTCGAGGATGTGTTGCGGTTGTCGACTCTTGCGCCAAAAGAAGCGGAGAAATTGCGAAGAATGAAAAAAGAAAGGAAAGAGGAAAAAATACGGATCTGTTTCGGCTTTTAAGAATTGCGACCTCGTCTGATAGCGGAATAAAATGGAAAGATTTTAGAATATTCAAGAATTAAAATTTATTGTACAGGCTTCCGTTTGTTTCCGGAAGCCTGATGTCGATTAGATTTTGCAGCTTTTGGATAAGATCGTATCCTTGCTCATTTCTAATTTGATTTTAACAAGAAAATCGGAAGGGTCCGCGTTCGCAAACAGGGAAGAATGGTTCTTTCTTGTAAGATCGGCGAGCGCCTTCGTATCCTTGCATTCCATTAGAGAGGCGAATGCTTCCAGTTTTTCCCCTTTACCCTGAGCCGATTCTAACATTAAAGAATCGTAATTCAGATGAACGAAGATTTCCTGTTCTTTTTCCTTTTGGGTTACGCCGTCGGTTTTGCAGTTCAAAGTTCCGGTGGTGATTCCGAAAAGCTGATTTCCGGAGAATAACCCGTTTACCGTCGCTGCGATCACCTGGTGAACCACCTTATTTTCGGTGATAACGACCGATCCTAACCCGCATCCGGCGGCGCCGTACGCATCCGCTTTTTTTGCGTAGGAGAGGGAAAGGATGGCAAGAAGAATTAATATGATTTTCCGATTCGGTTTCATTCTTGTTTCTCCCTTTAGATCTTGCAAGCCGAAGCTAACACTTCGTCCTGTCGAATTTCGTTTTTGACTCCGTCAAGAAGAGTTGCCGGAGTTCCGTTCGGCACGAATAACTTCGAATATCGATTCTGCGTCAGCGTTGAAAATCTTTCGTTCATCTCGGACGGGCAACCGAGGAGCGATGAAAGAGCGTCTAACTTCTCCCCTTTCCCGCTTACCATTTCTTGTTCCAAGGAAGAATAATTAACCGCTACGAATACTTCTTGAACTTTTTCCGTTTTCACAAGTCCGTCCGTTTTACAATTGGAAGTTCCGATCGTAATACCGATCGTTTGAAATCCGGTTACATTCGTAGTCAACGCGAGAATCTGATGTAACATTTTATTCTCTTTAAAAATTAAGGAACCTAATCCGCAACCTGCGACGTGATAATCTTTGGCCGAGAGAGGACTCAGCAAAGCAGCGCAAGATAGTGTCAGAAGGATCCAGGAGATTCTTTTTTTCACGATTTTACTCCTTTATGCGAAAAAGGATCATCCCTCTTTTTTGCGAGGCTGTCAATTTGTTTTCGAAAAGCTTTTCGACTACGGATTTATAGAATGAAATACTTCTGAAAATCCGAAACGAAATCGAAATAATCGATGATTTAAAACGGATTCCGATTTTGTTTCGGGAAAATTCTTTTTTGATCGACGTCCGGATTTTTCCTTTCGAGGTCCGAAAAATCAACGCATCTCTTCCAAAACCTTACACTCCGGAATTTCTTCCTTCTCCACTTTCTTTTGTTTTCGATATCCTACGATATGTCCGGGAATCGAAGCCGCCAACCCTACAAGCTCGCCGACCGAATCGAGAATCGGTCCTGCCGCATACGTCGCATACGCAGGATATAATGTCCGATAGGCGATGAGTTCGTTTTTCAGATCGCATCTGTGTCTCAGATAGCGAAGAGCATCATCCGAAGCACGGGCCTCCGCATACAACGGACCTAAAAACGGAATCGAATAGCCGATGCTGTATAAGGACTTATATTTACGAAGCGCAAAATCCTTCGAATGTCCCCCCTCGTGTAGAACGACGGAAGGAAGATCGCTGTAAAGATTGATCGTGTTCGAATACGGATTGTAATGATCTCCGTTGAACAATCCCGCAAAAAGTCTTCCGGGAAGAATCGCGCCGATGGCCCAGTTAAAAATTCCCACAGTATATTTCAAAATCGGATGAACGGTATCCGACTTCCAAAGTTGAACCAAATCGTCGATCGGAGCGTATTGATTAAAACGAACCTTGACGTCCTTCAGGTTGTTTTCCCGAATATAATCTTTCAGATAATTTTTGGTCTCTTCGGAAAAACGATGATTGCTCATCTTGCGGTTCCAAAGAATGAGTTTGGAAAGAACCCCGAAAACGTTTCCTAAAAAGTCCAAAAGCCAGTAAGGCTCGCCCTCTTCGAACTGAGGATTGTTTTCATCGAAGTAATTCTGATTCGGATAATACGGTTTCGCGTAGACGTATTTTTTTTCGATCGAATAGGTGCAGCCGATCGAAGCGATCAAAGCGGTTAAAAGAACGAATGCGCTCAAAAATTTTAAGATCGGATTCATCGTGTCGGAATCTCTTTTTTAGTTTCGGAAGTCGCGGGTTCCGTTTTTTTTCGCAGGGAGAATTTTAGTTTTTCAGAAAATTCTAATAAAGCGGTTCTTCCGAGTTGGTTGAGTTGATCTTCTCTGTTTCCTCGAAATCCCAAATAAGGCATGTAGATCAGCCAGCCGACGATGGTGGCCGTCGCCAAAGTAAAATGACAATCGGTCACGTTCGATTCTATGGAATCGGCATATTGAAAATCCAAGACGCTCGTATTTTTGGAAAGATCGGTCACCTCGATGGCAAGTTTAACCCCGGTCACGCTTCCCGAAAAACAATGATCGTCGGTTTTAAGTTCGAAGTCTTTGACGAAGATTCTGTATTTGCCGTTCGTTTTGTAATCGTTGCGGTTTCGATCCAGTTCGCGGCGGAGAAGCACTCCGATGGAACCGTATTCGTTTTCCAACTTATCGGGAGCTAAAAAGAAAAGGGAAGATACGCGACGTGCAAAGGTTGCATTGCCGAGATGCGGTGCTTCGCCGATTTCAAACTGGGGATTGGGATGCGGAATCGCCAAGTGAGGAATTGTATCCAAATTTCCTATGTCGAACGCATCCGTCCCTTGTTTCGGAATATAAACTCGGATCGCGATGCAACCGGAAAGTAAAAGCAATAACGCGAAAGCGAGAATCCGCAAAACGAAAGAATTATTGTTTTTCATCGGCGACCTCTTTCGTGACCATGCCCGTCATCGTCGTACAATATCCAGTTCCGAGCAGTCCGTAAAACCAGGATTCCTGCAAAGTGATCTCGGAAAGAAAACCGTCCTTTGCTTGTGCGGAGAGTTTTGCGTAGGCTCGTACAAAACGATCGTTGATCCCGATGGGAATGACCAACAAGAGAACGAATCCGCATTCTTTCGCATATACGGGATAGGTGACGCTTTTTTCCGATGTCGGTTTAACGATTTTATTTTCCGGAATCAGAAGCGGCTGCGCAAAACAAGAAACAAAAAGGAACAAGCAGAGGAAAGCCGATGTGAAACACAGGAAGACGGGGCGCAGCTTCATCGGACCGCCTCTCCCGAAATCGTCATACACTGGACCATTCCCGCCACCGCCCAAAACCAGTATTCTTCGATTTGGATGTTCTTCAGACCTTTGGCGCCCGGAGATTGTTTGACCGCTTCGAAATAAGCTCGATTGAGTTTCGAGTTTTGGGTCATCGGAAAGAACGTGTACCAGGGAACGATAAACCCCAAAAAACCGCAGGCGGTTCCCTGCACCCTCCCGATGGATTTTTCCTCTCCGTTCAAAGAGGGTTGTATCACCACATATTCGGAAGAGCAGCCTAACGCAGCGTATAACAACCCGATCGAGAGGAAGACCACAAGGACGCGTTTCATAAAAGAATCCGCGTCGATGTTATCCGCGGTCGACTTGCGGCGTAAAGTGTTTTTTAAAGTTCATTCACCCCAGACTACGACGCAGTTTTTGTAAAAGATCGGGCCCAAAAAACTGAAGGAAGAATAGTCGACGACTGCGATTTTCTCGATGTTGAATTCCTTCGCTATGTCGGCGACGCTGTTTTTCGGTCCCCGATACGATGTGCTGTAATAAAAAAGGGAAATCGCATAGGCGCAACTTTCTCCCTTTTTCAAAATTCTGGCGGAGGAAATCATGTTTCCGTTCGTTTTGGAAAGAAGGTGCTGCGTATTATAGGAAAAAACGGCGGCCGGTTCCGAAGTGGAAATACATCCCGCGAAAGAGAAGGCGAAAGCGAGACAGAAAAGAATCGCTATTTTTTGAATATTCAAAATCCGTTTCATTCTTTTTCTCCCGTTACGATCACGCAGTGGTTTCTATAAACGAACGCGAGAATGTGAAGAACGCTGTAATCGACGATCGCGATTCTCCGTATTCCGTTCTTTTTGGCGACGGAGCCCGCACCGGCGTCCCCGAAGCTGAGCACGCCGAGAATGTTATGAATGCATCCTTCCGCGGTAGCGTCTTGTCGCACTTCGTTCGTCGGATTGATTTCTCCCGGATATAAGTTGTGCGTGAATAACAACCCGCCCACGGGTCCGGAAGCGCATTGAACGAAAACGGTGGAAAGGAAAAGACAAAAAAGGATTCTTACGATCGTTGTCATTTGTCTTCCTCCTCGTCCGATTTGTCTCCTTCGGGTTTGATTTCGGTGACGGTCGGAGTTTTTTGTTTGATTCGTTTTTCTTTCGCTTCTTCCTTAACCTTCAGCGCCGGAACCGCCGCGGATTCGCCCGTTACGATCGTGCAAAAGCTATGATAGACGATTCCTAAAATTGCCGTGTGTTCGTATTCGATATGTGCAATTTTTTGAATATTCGCTTTGCGGGATGCGTTTCGAATGGAGGAATCGCCCCAGGCGAAAAGAGCGAGCGCCGATCTAGAACAGGATTCTCCGCGTTCCAGGTTTCGAACGTTTCCGTTGATCGTGTGAGGAATGGATTCGTTGTGAAAGATCAATCCTCCCTTGTACCAAAGTTCGAGGGAAGGTCTTCCGTACGCCGGGGTGGGATTGGTGTTCATCTCTTCCGATCCCACCGGGGAATTGAGTATGTTGACTCCGGTGCATTGGAAAACGAACAATAGAAGAAAAAGGATCGGGACTCGAATCGGAATCCTCGGACCTGAAAATAGTTGGAATCGAGCCATCTTGAATCCTCCGCGAAATTATATCCCGAAAGACCTTGATTCTATGACAGTAAATTCCCTTTTTTGGGAAAAAATATCCATTCGAATCTTTGTGAAGGATGGAACGCTGACAATAGTCTGACAATCGAGATTTCGAATTTAACGTTCGGATAAAAAATCGGATTCTTCCGTATCGTATGTGAACGGCGATATGATATTGGATAAGTCTTCTTCCTCTTGTTGCTTTCGGAGTTTTGCGAAGAAGGATTTCCATTCGTTCGATCTTTGTTCGGAAGTTTCGCTCGGATTTTTCCGCAGTTGAAAAAGAGCGTATAACAGGAGTTCGCGGTTGAATCCGGTTTGTTTGAGTTTGGCGTCGAGGAACGTTTCGTTTCCTTCTTTTCCGTTTTCCACGATTTCTTGAAGAATTTCGATCGCCTGTACGTCTATGACCGATCCCTGTTGTCTGTAAATTCTATGAAGTGGATACAGAATCTCTTTGGAAGGTTGTCCGTTCTTTTTCAAAGTTAGATAGTAGGCTCGTCTGGACATCGAAAGCGATTCCACGAATCTTCGGTTCTGCAAAAATTCAAGCGCGGATTCGTATGCGAAGATCGGTTCGTTTCGAAAGATCGCCGCACGATCCAAGAGCGCTTGTTCGAGCCCGGCCGATTTTTTTTTCTTCAAGCATAAAAGAAGAATTCTGTGCAAGAATCGATTTTCGGGAAAGTAGAGGAGGAATTTTTTGCATTTTACGATGCTTTCGTCGATTTTTCCGGTTTCGTACGAAACGGTCACTTCGGCTTCGATCGCGGACAAATCGTTCTGATACGGATTGTTTGCCTCGATCCAACGCAACGTTTCTTTGTAATATTCTAAATTTCCCAATCTCGAGCTCAACACGAGAATCTTAAATCGAAGAATCGGATTTTCCTGATTTTGAGAAAGACTGAGTCTTGCGAAATGATAGGCTTTTGCGGGCTTTTTTAATTCTTCATAACCGCTTACGATTTTGGTCCAAAGGACCGAATTGTCCGGTTCGATGGCGAGGCTCTTTTCAAAACTCTCCATCGCCGTTGTGAGATCTCCTTTTCCGATCCAGGCTCTTCCTTCGATCTCGTAATAGGCGGCCGTTTTTTTGTTTCCAAGAGAATTCGCGATTTCGAGTTTCTGCAGGGCTTCATCGTAGCGGAGGCGGCCCAATTCTTCCCTGGCCTGGCGGAGCAACTCCCCGTAAGAAAAGGTTGAATTCCCATAGAGCGTTGAATAACCTGTGCAAAGTAAAAAAAAGAAACAAGTGGATAGTAGTTTCCCAGGCAGTCTGTCGGGTAGAATTCTTCCCATCTTTTTAAACATCGGAACATTGAAAAAAAACAAGAGGTTTCACTGAATGAATTCAGTTACGATTATTATCGCCATGTCTATTTTGGCGATCGTTACTGCGGTTGTGTATACCCTGAAGGTCGTCCGTATCCAAGTCGGCGCCGCAGGCGGTAACGAAAAAGAAACGAAAAAACTTTTAGAAATTTCCTCCGCCATCTCCGAAGGCGCAATGGCCTTCCTCGTTCGGGAATACAAAGTCATTTCCCTATTCATCGCTTTTATGGCGGTTTTGATCGTCCTTCTTTTGGACAATCCGATCACAGAAGGCTTTAACGACGGAGTTCATACCGCAATCGCGTTTGTTTCCGGGGCTTTGATCTCCTGTCTTTCCGGTTTTATCGGGATGAAAATCGCCACCGCAGGAAACGTTAGAACTGCGGAAGCGGCTAAAACTTCTATGGCGAAAGCCTTCCGAGTTGCGTTCGACTCCGGTGCGGTGATGGGATTCGGTCTGGTGGGTCTTGCGATCCTCGGGATGATCGTTCTTTTCCTCGTTTTTACGGGATTACATCCAACCGTTGAAAAACATTTTCTTATGGAATCCTTAGCCGGTTTCGGTTTAGGCGGTTCCGCTGTGGCTCTTTTCGGTCGAGTAGGCGGCGGGATTTACACAAAGGCCGCGGACGTCGGAGCGGACTTAGTAGGAAAGGTGGAGAAGGGAATTCCGGAAGACGATCCGAGAAACCCGGCAACGATTGCGGATAACGTGGGAGACAACGTGGGAGACGTTGCCGGAATGGGAGCCGACTTATTCGGTTCTTGTGCGGAAGCGACTTGTGCGGCTCTTGTGATCGGTGCGACGGCTTCGGCTCTTTCCGGTTCCGTGGACGCGCTTTTGTATCCTCTTTTAATCTCCGCATTCGGAATTCCCGCTTCTCTTTTGACGAGTTTTCTCGCAAGAGTGAAGGAAGGCGGAAACGTAGAATCGGCTCTGAAAGTTCAGCTCTGGGTTTCCACGCTTCTCGTTGCGGGAATCATGTATTTCGTAACGAACACGTTCATGGTGGATTCTTTTGAAATCGCAGGAAAGACGATCACGAAATGGGACGTTTATATCTCCATGATCGTGGGACTTTTTTCCGGAATGTTCATCGGAATCGTAACCGAGTATTATACTTCTCATTCTTACAAACCCGTAAGAGAAGTTGCGGAAGCATCGAACACCGGTGCGGCGACCAACATCATCTACGGACTTTCTCTCGGATATCATTCTTCCGTGATTCCCGTGATCCTGCTCGTGATCACCATCGTTACCGCGAACCTTCTTGCGGGAATGTATGGAATCGCGATCGCGGCTCTGGGAATGATTTCCACGATCGCTGTCGGATTGACCATCGACGCATACGGTCCTGTTGCCGATAACGCGGGCGGGATCGCTGAGATGGCGGAACTCGGAAAAGAAGTTCGCGACAGAACCGATACGCTGGATGCGGCGGGAAATACGACTGCGGCGATCGGAAAAGGATTCGCGATCGGTTCCGCAGCGCTGACTTCTCTTGCGCTCTTTGCTGCGTTTATCACGAGAACTCATACCACAAGTCTCGAAGTTCTGAACGCGGAAGTGTTCGGAGGATTGATGTTCGGAGCGATGTTGCCGTTCCTCTTTACCGCGATGACGATGAAGTCCGTAGGTAAGGCTGCAGTCGACATGGTGGAAGAAGTTCGTAAACAGTTCCGCGAAATACCGGGCATTATGGAAGGAAAGAACAAGCCGGATTACAAACGTTGTGTCGATATTTCCACGACCGCGGCTCTGCGCGAAATGATTCTTCCGGGACTACTCGTTCTTTTGACTCCGATTCTTGTTGGATATCTTTTCGGAGTAAAAACTCTTGCGGGTGTTCTTGCGGGTGCGCTCGTTGCGGGAGTTGTTCTCGCGATCTCCGCGGCGAACTCTGGCGGGGGATGGGACAACGCGAAGAAATACATCGAGAAAAAAGCCGGTGGAAAAGGTTCCGATCAACACAAGGCCGCCGTGGTAGGCGATACCGTTGGGGATCCGTTCAAGGATACTTCCGGGCCTTCGATCAACATCCTCATCAAATTGATGGCGATCACAAGCCTCGTGTTTGCGGAATTTTTCGTTCAACAAGGCGGACTTTTGATGAGATTGTTTCACCATTAAGAATTTCTAAATTAGGATTTCTTGAAATAGAAAACAAGGAGGTTCTTTTCGCTCGCGCGAGAAGAACCTTTTTTATTTTCGGGCGCCTCTACGGAAATTTTTTGGATTTAAAAGCGCAAAGCCGCTTTTTTTGACCGAATTCTCTTCGCTTTTTTCTTGCCAGTTCTACGAAAGAACGATCTCCTTCAACGTTATGAATCTACGTTCTTTTTTGATTCCTGTTGTGATTTCCGTTTTGTATGCGATCGCGGTGCAGTATTGTTTTCGAATCGAATCCCTAAAGGACCTCGGGCTCGGAATGACTTACGGAGGAATTTTTATTCTTCCCTTTTTGATCGGATTGATTTCGTGCTACAGCGCCGAAAAATCGAAGTCCCGAACCGTGCTTTTTCATATATTCTTTCCTTGGTTGCCGACGATCGTTTCCATGCTTTTCGCGCTTTTGGTGAATATCGAAGGAATGATTTGTCTCACCATGGGTCTTCCGATTTATCTCGTCTTATCGAGTTTAGGCGGAATAGCGGTCGCGATTTGGTTTTATATTTTTCCCGAGAATCGAACGAATCTACTAGCCGTGTTCTCACTTCTTTCGCTTCCGCTTGTTACCGGATATTTCGAAACCTTTTGGGATTTGCCGAATGAAATTCGTATTGTGGAAACGAAGATTACGATCGAATCGACACCGGAAAAAATTTGGAAGAACATCGTTCGCATTCCGGAACTGGAAAAAACCGAGGAAGGATTTTTTTATTCAATGGGATTTCCAAGACCGGTGGAAGCTACTCTTTCTCACGAAGGAATCGGAGGAATTCGAGAGGCGAGGTTTGAGAAGGGATTGGTCTTTTACGAAACGATCACCGAATGGAAACCGGAGCGTAGGTTGAAGTTCGAAATCCAAGCGGATCCGAATCTGACTCCTCTGACAACCTTGGATCCTCACGTCGTTCCCGGCGGAATTTATTTCGACGCGTTGCAAGGGGAATACGAATTGGAATATAATGAAAACTTGAAGTATCCTGGAAAGAAAAACGTCGTTCTTCATTTGAGAAGCAAATACCGTCTATCGACTCACTTTAATTTTTATGCTTCTCTCTGGGGCGATTTTTTGATGAGGGACATTCAGAATTCTATATTAAGAATTTTGAAACGGAGAATGGAAGGGAAATGAATTGAATTGTGATGTTTTCAACGATCGTAGATTTTGTCTTTGTATCCTTTCTGATACGATTGTGGAAGAATCCTAAAAAAGGAATCCGTCCTGAAATGATTCATTTGAGATGAAGCCGAAGAAAATCATTATAGAAACCGGACGTTATCGAAAATCGTAGACAATCTTCACGTTGAGACTTTTTCCTTGTTCGTTGTTTATGTTCGAGGTTCCTCTGTATTCCATAATCCTTTTCGAATTCGTATCGTAGACCATGTCGATCGGTTTCACGAAAACGGAAAAGAGCGCGTTGTCGATTTTCATCCTCAAAAAAAGGGCGGGTTTGCCTTTGTAATCTCCGATTTTGGTCTTGGAAACGGAAAACGCAAAAGAGTCCTTCTCGACGGGGACTAAAAAGCGAAAACGAATCGTTTTACCTTCTAAAAGCGAATCCCAATTGGCTTTAATAAAATAATCGAAACCTCCGTCCATCGATGCCGGCTCCGAAAACGATACTAACTTTTCTTCCAAAGGTTTTTCGAAGGCCCTTCGAGCAAATAATCGTACGGTTCCCGTTTTTAAAAAAGAACCTCCCTCCAGATAACCGTCACGCAGATCGTCCAATTGAAAATCCGGAATCATATTATTTTTGGAAAATTCGATTTTCTTTTTTGCAAAGACTTTCCCATTCGTGTCCTTATATCGGATTATCGAATAGGAATGGTCTCCATTCTCCCAAACTTCTTCGTGATGATCGTAATAGAGAATTTTTCCCGAATTTAGATCCGTTGCCGTTCCGAAAAACCGCAACTTTTTAGTTTCCCCGTATATTGAAAATGATTGGATTAAAATTAAGAATGGGATTAGTTTCCTCATTTTTTGTTTTCCCGAATTTCTTTTCTTAGACTGTAAAACTGAATTTAGGAAATAAATTTTAGATTTCCGAATCGATCCGACATCTTAGAAAAAATTCGAATTTTAATTTCTGGGATGAACGGGAGTTCGTCAGTAGAACGGATATTTTTCTCGATATAAAGTGAGTTTCGTAGAAGCCTAGAAGCCGCTTCGAATTCGGTAACGCAGTTGTTTTGTGTAGAACGCTGGAGTTCCTACATTTTCGGGAAGGGATTTATACTTGTAGAACGTAGGATTTTCTGATAGGGAGAAAATTCGGAAATCTTCCCGCCTCCGTACAAGCTTAATGGAAAGCTTTCTTAAGGGCGCGCCATAGCTCGAGCTCGCCCGATTTACAAAGGATCGTCGGAACTTCGACAAATCTCCCCAACGTTGTCAAAATCTACTACAACAATCCCTGGATTTCCTCATACAACCTCTTTGCCGCACCGCGTCCGCCCTGAACGAATTCTCGGTTTTGTTTTCGAATCGTTTCTAAATCCGATTCCGCAAGATTCAAAACTTGGAATACGTCTTCCGGACTCGATACGATAAACAAGCCTCCTGTTTTTTGCAAAATCATCGCCTCGGGAGAATTGGAGATTTTCGGACCGGTCATCAAGGGTAAACCGAACGTGGCCGGTTCCAAAACGTTATGCACACGATTGTGAAGCGCGCCCCCGACATACGCGAAGTCCGCCGCTTGATACGCGAAAGCAAGAACGCCTAACACGTCGAATACGATCGTCTGCGCGGTCATCGTCTCATACGGAGTGGAAGTCCAGGTTTGATATTCCATCTTTGCGTCCTGCAGACGATGTTCGATCGAAACGATCCGATCGGGAGACGTTTTGTGGGGAAAAATCCAAAATGCGAATTCGTTTAACAATCCGGGATTTTTTTCCCGCAGAAGTCCGTATAAAGAGGCGATCAATTCTTCGCAGGGCTCGTAGGTGGATGCGAATAGTATGATTTTCGAATACGGATAATTCTTCGGTCTTTTGAATTCCTTTTTATTGTCCTCGATCTTTTTCAATACCGTGTCGAATCTTGTGTCGCCCAAAACCTTGACCGGAACGTATTCCGGAACCAGCGCGCGAAACGCTTCGTAAAACGATTCGTGCGAAGGATAGATTCCGTCGAGATGACGAAAGACCGCCTTGGTCAATCTTCCCATCAAAGCTTGTTTGCGCGCGCCGATCACCGCGGAACCTAACACGACTTTGGCGCCGAAACGTTTTGCGGACAAGATCAGATTCGGCCAAGTGTCCCAGGCCATCAGCACGAGAACCTTCGGTTGAAATCGGGAAAAAATCCAATCGTATCCGAACGGAGTGTCGATCGGAAGACGGAAGGTTTCGTCTGCGGGAAACGCTTCCAATTGAGAATCGCGCACGCTTTCCGAAAAAACGGATTGGATCAAAAACGAAGAAGGATCTTTCTTTCGAAATTCCAAAGCAAGAGCGCGGCACTGATCCAATTCTCCCACCGAAGCGGCGTGCAGCCAGATCGTATGTTTTCCCGAAAGATCCAAATTTTTGGAAAGAATTCGTTTCTTATCCGCCGAACGTTTGCCCAAAAAAAGCCTGGCCGACGGAAATAAGAGAAGGAACGGAACGAGAAAGACGAGAAGAAAGATCGTCAGGATTTGATAAAGAAAAATCATAGGTTTATGAGCGGAGTTTTATTTGCTTTTGATCTGATGGACACCCTAATCAAGGATCCCTTTCATTCTGCACTTTATAAAATACTTCCTAGCGAATCGAGAGAAAAATTCATCCAGGGAAGGGAAAGAGAAGCTTTCGTGGAATTCGAAAAGGGACGGATCGAAGAGGAAGAATTTTTCGAACGATTCTATCTGCCCGAATATAGAAACGGGGATTTGCCTGATCCGAAAGAAATCAAGGCGCTTATGTTCAACAAGGTCCGTTTGATCGGAGAAACCGTTAAGATCGTCAAACTTCTCAAGGCGAACGGAAACAAACTCGTACTCGCGAGCAATTACTCGGTATGGTATAAGGAATTTCATAAGTTCCCCGAAATGCAGGAACTCTTTTCCCACTTCGATCAGCTCTACTTTTCCTGCGAACTCGGAACCCGCAAACCTGCAGAAGAATACTTTCAGTGGATTCAAACGGATTTTTCGGATATGCGCTACGTGTTGATCGACGACAATGCGACTAACGTGGAAGCGGCCGGATATATGGGATGGGATACGTTTCAGTTTAATCCGAAGACGCCGACCGAACTCACGGAATTCTTCAGAAACCAGTACCCCAATTATCTTTGATTTCCGCGCCGGGATAGGCCTCGTCTCTCGTATCCACGAGGATTCCCATACGATCCAGATAAAAAACGAATTCTCCCTTTTGCTGAAACGGCCCGGGGATCAGACGAAGCTCCGCGATCTCGAACGGATAACGGAGACTTCGGTTTAACCAAATGTTTCTTCCGGGAATTTCCAATTTTTTTTCGATTCGTTTCCAACCGTCAAAGGCCAAATCACCCAGATCGATTACGATTTCCTTAGACTTGTGCTGATGCAGAACGAGTTCCAGTCTCGCGTTTTGGGAAGAAGCATACATCCAAAAGAAGATTCTCGTGGGCCTTCCGATCGGAAGACGGATCTTTTCTTTCGGACGGATTTCGAGATGGGCGTGTTTCGGGTTTTCGAAAAAGGTCTGCACCATCATCGAACGATAATCGTTCGCGGGAGAAAGAGAAGGGTAGGATTCTCTTTCTTTGAGAAACGCTTGGTTGGACGGAATCTGAGAATTAAAACGGATCTCGTTTAAAAACGAAACCCCTCTGTAAATTTCCCAAGGCCTCGCGCCGTCGAAAGCATCCACGAGAAAAAGATTGTATTGTTTCCAATCCGCGAGTATCTTTTCTAAAATCAAAACCCGGCTGATTTCGTCTTCGTCGCGTTTGACCGGCGCGGAGGAAAGCGGCGCCGCGAACTCGATCGCCAGACAAACCCCCAAAAGGCAGAAAAAGAATCGGAAACGCGCGGAAAAGAAGACTCTCACAGGATTCTATTCGGAGAAAATGAGACTAAAAACAGAGAGAAAAAACCGATATTTGAATCAGGTACAATCATGAGACGAGACCAGTTGAAAATCATACTTTCCGGAATCTTAGTATTGCTGTTGGGATCTTTGATCGTTTACAGCTATCTCTTTCGGGAAGATATTTCCCGTTTTCTCAAAAAGAAGGAAAGCGAGGAAGTCTCGAACAACTCCAAAACCGATCGGGTAATCTTAAGCCCCGAGATGAATTCGGAACCTCCGATTTCTCCCAACGACCTAAATACTCTCCCGACCGAAGAAAAAAAAGCTCCTACAAGCGGGGAATTCTCCGGGGAACGGGAATCGGCTCAGCGTGAAACGGCGCCTTCCCCAGAAAAGAAAAACAATTCTCTCAAGGAAGAATGGCCGGAAGAAAAAAAATCCGGTTCCTCCGAAAAAGCCGAGCGTGAAAAATTTCCCGAAGACAAATGGACCCCTCCGAAAGACGAAACATCCCGAACCTACAAGGACGAAGAATCCAAAAAGGAAAAAGTCCGTGAGTCCCGCGATCGCGACGATTGGGAAACAAAAGCCGATCGCTATTCTAAAAAGCGTTCTTCCAAGAAATCGAAACTCAAAAAACATTCCGTTTCGAAAACCGGAAAACGGATTCGTTCGCTGGAAACGAGAGTGGATCGACTCGAGAAAAAACTCGGTATCTCGCCTTCCAAAAAGAAACACAAAACCGGGAAGTCCGGTAAACGAAGCCTGGAAAAACGGGTTCGCAAGTTGGAACGGGAAATGGAAAAATTAAAAACCAAAGAATGACATGGGGATCGCAGAACGTTATCAGGAAATCAACGAAGAGATACGAAATCTGAGACCGGAAAATCCTCCCGTCCTCATCGCGGTTTCCAAATTCCAACCGCTTTCCAAAGTGAAAGAAGCGGTCGCGGGCGGTGTTCTTCATTTCGGAGAAAACCGAATCCAGGAAGGACTCGAAAAATTTTCAGAATGGATCCAAGAAAAGAATTCCCCCTTGGTTCTGCATCATATCGGCCCCGTTCAGAGCGGCACCTTACGCAAGTTATTCGCCGGTTATTCGTACGCGCACGGAGTGGGGGCGATTTCGACGGTGCGGGAACTTCTCGCGCGCGCGGATAAGGAACAAAAACCGATCCGTTATTTTTTACAGGCGAACCTGACCCAGGAAGATACGAAACACGGTTTCGAAAAAAAAGAACTGATCGAAACGCTTATGAAAAAAGAAAATTTATCCAATGCGTTTTGTAAACTCGAAGGAATGATGGTGATGGGGCCCTCGGACGGAGATCCGATCCGTACAAGACAAGTCTTTCGCGAACTCGCAGAGATCAGAAAAGAGTATATGCCCGAAGGAAAACTTTCCATGGGTATGTCCGGCGATTATAAGATCGCGATCGAAGAAGGAAGCGACTTCGTCCGAATCGGAAGCGCTATTTTTGGAGAAAGGAACTGAAATGAAACATACGATCGGCATTGCAGGCTGCGGAAATATGGGAGGAGCGATTTATCTCTCCCTCAAAAAACGTTATCCGACACAGGTTTTGGGTTACGACCCCTACATGACCTCGAATCAAAAAATCGAACTCGTTTCTTCTTGGGAAGAATTCTCCGCAAAGTCCGACGTGATGATTGTCTGTGTAAAACCCGGCAAGGTCACGGAGTTACTCGGACAAATCAAATCGCCCAAAAAAATCATCTCCGTCGCCGCGGGAATCGGAACGGAAACGCTTCGAAAACATCTTCCGAACGGATCGCAAGTCGTACGCGTTATGCCGAATCTTCCTTTGCTCGTATCGGAAGGTGCGATCGGTTACTTTGGCGATAAGGATTTGTATGAAACCGTAACCGAAATCTTTCAATCCCTCGGTCATTCGGTGGAACTGGGTTCCGAATCTTTACTCGATGCGGTTACGGGATTATCCGGTTCGGGACCGGCGTTCGTTTTTAAATTCATTCAAGCGTTAGCCGAAGGCGGAGTTCTTTCCGGACTGGGTTATCAAGAGGCTTTGGATCTCAGCATTCAAACCGTGATCGGTTCTGCGGAACTTCTTCGCAAAGAAAGAAAAAAAGATCCTTCCGCTCATCCGGAAGTTTGGAAGAATAAGGTGACTTCTCCCGGAGGGACGACGATTGCCGGGCTTGCGGAGTTGGAAAAGAACGGATTTACGGATTCGATTCTGCAAGCAGTCAAAGCGGCCACCAAACGTTCTCAAGAGTTAGGCGGTTGAACGATTTTTTTCTCGTTCTATAGAAAGAGATTCCGAAATCAAGAATCGCTATTAAAATCGGCGACTTGATCCGGTTCGACTCGCGTTGTTATGCGAATCTTCTCGTGAAAACGAACTTCGCTTTGGAGAAATGCAGTAGTTCTTTTTGGTTAGTTCGTTTAACGCAAATAGCCTAACGGTTTCCTGTGAGTAAATATTCATGTTCTGATTGCAAAAAAGAGAGCAAACTTCTTATAATACGAAGTTATACAGGAAAACAATTCTTAGAGTTAAAATTTATCTTGAAAAGAAAGAGGGAAGGATTAAAACACTAGCGCGGACAGGATTCGAACCTATGACCTTTGGGTTATGAGCCCAACGAGCTACCAGCTGCTCCACCGCGCGGTGTCTATAGGTCAGTATTTGCTTGGAAGCTTCGAAAGCAACAAGAAATCGGCAAAAAGAATTGATTTTTAAAGAAAAATTGGTCTGATAACCTCTTAAAGAGAATCATTTCGAATGAAAAAGAACGTCGAATTAGACTCGGCACTCAATTGGAAAACACTCCCTTAGCATCTACAGAGACCGGAGAACCAACCGTTTGATCAGTAAAGAAAATGATCCCTTGATGATAGAATATCTGGAAAAGAAAATCTATGATCAAAAGCAATTATTAGAAATCAGCAAGGCCCTGAATTCCACATTAGATTACAAATATCTAATGGATGCGATTTTGAATATCTGTCTCGCTCAGCTCCAAACCCTTCAGGCGGCGATCTACGTCAGTCCCGAAGCGGATTCGGACTTTTTCGAACTCGATCCGAGCTATAAAGGATTCGACCTTTCCGAAAACGAGAAGTCATTTCGCATCAAAACGAACGCCGCGCTGATCCAGTTTCTCGAAACGAGAATGAAGGCGATGACCATCAATCAGATCGAAGAGAGCATGGGACGATCCGTGAACGAAGTCGATTTCCTGCGCGGAATCGGAGCCGATCTAATCATTCCTCTCAACGCGAAAGGAAAGGTGAACGGCCTCCTCGTTCTCGGAGAAAAGATGACCATGAGCGAGGTTCAGGAAGAAGACAGAGACTTCTTGACCACTCTTTCCACTCTCGCGGGAATCGCGGTCGAAAACTCTCGACTTTACGAACTCGCGACCGTGGATATGATGACCGGTCTCAAAGTGCATCACTACTTTCAAACCAAACTCAAAGAAGAGATGGATCGCTGCAGAAAGAAGAAGTCTCATCTCACTCTGTTGTTCACGGACGTCGACAACTTCAAGAAGTTCAACGATACGCACGGACACCAAGCGGGAGACCAGGTTCTGATCGAAGTCGCGAAACAGCTTATCCGCAACGCGGGCAAACACGATACACCCGCGCGATACGGAGGAGAGGAGTTCTGTCTTGTGATGCCGGGAGCCGACCTCGAACGCGGTTACGAGATGGGAGAAAAGATCCGCAAAGCCGTGGAAGCGAGTTCCGTCAAAAACCCGAACGGAGGACCGGACCTAAAAGTCACTCTTTCCGTGGGAGTTTCCGAGTTTTGGCCGAAAGACAAAAACAATCGAGATCTGATCGAAAGAGCGGATAAAGCCCTTTATACGGCCAAACATTCCGGTAAAAATCAGACCATTTGTTACAAAGAGAACTAGAAAAACTTTTCTTTTTTCGGAATCTGCCGATGAGTACGGTATGGAAAAGAATCTCCTGCTGTACCAGATTCCTCTGAGCGGACTCGAGGAAACAGAACTTACAAAACGGATTCAGGATCGCGCCCTCGGGAAAGAAAAATTTGATTTTTCCCCGTATTCGTGTTTTATAGAATACAAACCCGCGGACCCGATCACGGGAATTCAGTATCGGGACTGCGTGATCGACTATACACGATGTTCCAATCAGAAATGTATCAAAAAACTTATCTGAGGATACTTCTCTCCTTCGTAGTTTTCTTTTTTCTTTCCTGTTCTCTGATTCCCTCGCAGGCACGGATCTCTTCCGTTTCCGGGGGAATCGAAATCATTCTTCCGTTTCAGGAACGAAGCGGATTCCGCTTTATTCAACTTTCCCTTTCCCCCGATGAAAAACCGCTCCGGTTTCTTGTGGATACCGGTTCGAGATTCTCCTTTTTGGATGAGAAATATTTTTCCGAACAGGATGCCAAACGAAGAATCGCGGTGACCTATCCCGGAGGGAAGGACGATTCGGTTCGAAAAATCCGGACGATCCGACTTTTTCACAAAAGCCATCCCGTTTTTAAGGAAATGACGGTTCATTCCCACGGTTTTTCCGGAAGTCTGGAACTGGACGGGATCATCGGGATGGACGCTCTGTATGAGAAAATTCTAATATTAGAATATCCGAATCAGATCCGTTTTCTCGAAACCGCGGGTGGAGAGTTCGCCGAGTCCATGGTTCCCGAATTTCCGGGTCTTGCACAGAACACGGAACCGCTCCGTTTTTTTTCCGGTCACCCGGTTTTAGAAATGAATTACAGCCCGGATGAAAAAGCCCTTCTTTTGATGGATACGGGCGCCGATCTGAGTCTTTTGGAACTTCCCAAACCGGTTCCCGGTTTTGTGGAGGAAACTTCCTCGAGTCGGCCGGTCCAGATTCTCAACTTTCAAGGCAAGGTTTTGAACGTAAGAACGCGTTTTATACGGAAACTTTGTATTGATACCACGTCTATTTGTGTGGAGAATCTCGAAATTCTTCCTTCCGGCCTTCCTGTGGATTTTTCGGGAGTTCCCACGGGAGTCCGAATCCAGGGAATTCTGGGAGTAAACTGGCTGAACGAGCATAGAATTCTTTTGGACATGAAACGGAGTCTTATAGGTATAGTAGGGAAAGACGGCGGAAAGTAGATGAGCAAGGGTAAAATCATAGTGGCGATGAGCGGCGGGGTGGACAGCGCGGTGACCGCGGGTCTGCTCATGGAAGAAGGCTACGAAGTCATCGGCGTCAACTTGAGAACCTGGGAATACGAAGCCCCCGCCTGCGATACCACCAAAAAATCCTGTTGTTCTCCCGAAGATATCCGCGACGCGAGAGACGTGGGTCTTTCCCTCAAGATTCCTTTTTACGTCGTGAAGATGGAAAAGGTATTTCAGGAGAAGGTGATCGATCGTTTTATCGACGACTATCAACACGGGAAAACTCCGAACCCTTGCGTGGAATGCAATACCTTCGTAAAGTTCGGCGCGTTGTTTGAAAAAGCGAAAGCTCTCGGAATCGATAAGATCGCGACGGGCCACTATGCGCGCATCGCCAGGAACGGAGATCGTTACGCGATCGCGAACGGGATCGACGTCGGAAAAAATCAGGCTTATTATTTATACGGACTTTCTCAAGAGAATTTAAAAAACGTAATATTCCCTCTCGGTGAAATGACCAAACCGGAAGTGCGAGAGATCGCTAGAAGAATGGGACTTCCCGTCGCCGAAAAAGCGGAGTCGCAAGAAATCTGTTTTATTCCCGAAAACGATTACAGAAAGTTTTTGGAAAAGAAGAATGTCGAGTTCACTCCGGGTTTTTTCAAACTCAGGGACGGCCGAATCATCGGCAAACACAAGGGCCGCGAAAATTTCACGATCGGTCAGAGAAAAGGTCTCGGCATCGCTTGGAGAAATCCTCTCTACGTCATCGCGATCGAAGATGACGGTTCCGTAATATTAGGAGAAGAGAATGAAACCTATACGGGTTCCTTTTCCGTGATCGATGCGAACTACCAAGGAATCGCTCCTATCCGCGAAGGGGAATCTCTGGAATGCCGCGTTCAAGTCCGTTACAGACATATTCCGATCCGTTGCAGAATCACGAAAGTCGCGGACGATCTCGTGGTCCATCCTCTCGAAGACGTGCGCGGGGTGACCCCGGGACAATCGGCGGTGTTTTATCCTTTGGATTCCGACTACCTTCTGTTAGGCGGAATTATCCGTAAGGGAAGCATTCAAATGCAGATCCGGGAAGCCGTCGAACCGGCGGTTTCCGCACAAGGTTAACGAGGATTTTTCTTTTTGTCACTGAGTCATAAAATTACGGGAAAAACGATTCTCATCGTGGGCGGTGGACTTCTCCAGGTGCCCATCATCCAAACTGCGAGAATGATGAAACTCACGACGGTCGTAGCCGATATGAACGGCGACGCACCCGGTATGAAGATCTGCGACATTCCGATGGTGATGAGCACGAAGGACATCGAGGGAATGGTGCGCGAATCCAAAAAACTCGCGACCAAGATCAAGATCGACGGAGTGATCACCGCCGGAACGGACGCGAGTATGACGGTTGCCGCCGTCGCGAACGCGCTGGATCTTCCCGGAATTCGTTACGTTGACGCGGAAGCCGCTTCCAACAAAGTGAAGATGCGCGAACGTCTGAAAAAAGCGGGGATTCCTCTTCCCGGTTTCGCTCCCGTTTGGAGCCTTGCTGACACGCGAGAAGCATTAGAATTTTTGAAATTTCCCCTCGTCATGAAACCTGCGGACAACATGGGCGCGCGCGGAGTCATCAAGGTTGAAAACAGGGAAGAATTACAAGCGGCCTTTAAACACGCGAAAAAATATTCTCCCACGGGGGAAATGATCTTAGAAGAATACATGCCCGGTCCGGAAGTTTCCGTCGACGCGTTGACTTGGAACGGAAATTTCGTGATTACCGGAATCGCCGATCGAATCATCGAACGCGAACCGTTCTTTATCGAGATGGGACACAACATGCCTTCGAGTTTAAGTCCTTCCGTTTTAAAGGAAGTGGAAGACGTGATGTTTCGAAGCATGAAGGCGCTCGGAATCACTCTCGGCGCCGGTAAGGGCGATATCAAGGTCACTCCGGACGGAGTAAAAGTGGGCGAGATCGCGGCAAGGCTTTCCGGCGGTTTTATGTCCGCGTTTACGTTTCCCCTTTCCTCCGGGATCAACCTGAACCGAGCCGCAATTCTCATCGCACTCGGAGAAGAACCGGACAACTTAACTCCTACCGTAAAACGCGTTTCGATCGAACGTTGTCTGTTGGCTCCGAGAGGAAAACTTCTCGCGATCGACGGAATCGAAGAGACTCGCAAGATCGAAGGCGTCAACGATCTCTTCTTTATGAACAAGATCGGCGATATCATCCAGGAACCCACGAATAACATCGAAAAGACGGGCCACGTCATCATAAGCGCGGACACTCTCGAAAAGGCCGAAGCCGTTTTCGAAACAGTAAAAAATACGATCCGTTTTACCTGCGACGAGCTCTATTCCGTTTCCGAAAAAGAAATCCAACAAAACGCGAGAATCCGATTCGGGAAAGATATATGCTGGGTTTGTAAAGTATGCGACGGAACCGATTGCGCTTCCGGCGTTCCCGGTATGGGCGGTTTGGGAAGAATGCTTACCTTCCAAGACAACGTCAAGGCCTTACAGGAATATTCCATTCTTCCTAGATACATCCGCGAACATACGCAAGGCTCGACGGAAACTCACTTTTTAGGGAAAAAAATCAAAACTCCTTTGATGGCCGCGCCGATGACCGGCGCAGTCACCAACATGAACGGCGCCATGGACGAGTTCACGTTTGCGGCAACACTTCTCGAAGGTTGTCAAACTTCCGGCACCTTAGCATGGTTAGGCGACGGCGCCAGCCCGGACAAATATCTTATTATGCTCGAAGCGGTCCGTAAAACGAAGGCGGATGCGATTCTCATCTGCAAACCGAGAGAAGACGAAGGTCTTTTAAAGGAACGGTTTCAAGAATCCGAAAATGCGGGTTTGTTCGCGCTCGGAATGGACGTGGACGCGGTGAACTTCAAAACGATGACTTTAAGGAACATTTCTTCCGTAACCCGCAACGTCTCTAAACTCGGAAAGATCCGTTCTCTTACAAAACTTCCTTTTATCGTGAAGGGAATCATGACTCCGGAAGACGCGCAACTTGCGATCGACGCGGGTGCGGATTGTATCGTAGTTTCCAATCACGGCGGAAGGGTCTTGGACGATATGCCCGGAACCGCGAGGGTTCTATCGGGAATTCGCAAAGCTGTCGGAGATAAAATTCCGATCGCCGTGGACGGAGGAGTTCGAAGCGGGATGGACGTCTTCAAAATGATCGCTCTCGGCGCGGACACTGTTCTTGTGGGAAGGCCGATGGCGATTTTTGCGGTCGGAGGCGGAGTCGCAGGAATTCGATTTTTAATTTCGCAATATACCGAACATCTTTTGCAATCCATGAACGTGACCGGAGCGGAAACCCTTCGAGGCATCGGAATGGATCTTCTGTTCCGGAAAAAAAACGACGAAGAAAATTCGGTTTCACAATAAGAAAATCGTTTTACTAACTCGGCATTTCCGATCCAATATTCAAACCGCAAATCGGGGTTTCGTCCCCGATGGAAACGGGAATAACGGATCTCGACCAAATTCATGGATAAAATCATCAATGACCCGGAAGGAATTCACAAAATTCTTCAGTCTCTTTTTACCAGACTTCCGGTCGTGATCCTCGTTGACAATCGTCCTTTGCCAGTGCGGGTCGTCGGTCTCAAGGATGCGGTTCGCATCGTGGTCACTCTTCCGCCCGGAACTCCGACGGAAGCGCATCGAAAACTTTTTCTCGTTCACAACAATCACAGATTTGCGGCATTGTTCACGGTAGAGATGCACAATCCTGCCAACGGAGTCGAACTTCTTCTTGCTACCGCGATTCAAGTTACCGTCGCTCAAAGGACGGAAGAACGGATTCACGTGGACGCTAGCGCCAACGGTTCGCAGATCAGTCTTACCAACATCATCAATCAGGGGAATCTGAGAAAAACATTAGGATTTGCTGATAAAAAGATCGACGAGATCGTAAAAAAACACGCGAAACAACTCAGGGAAACGTATCCTCATTCCAGCGTTTTCTTTTCGGACCGCATGGATAACCGTCTCAGACTGATGTACAACTTCGATCAGGCGATCTACGTTCTGGATCGAAATTCCAGAGGAGACGGAAGCGCAGGGTTTCAGTTTCTTCCGTTTCCCGAATATCAAAAACTGATCGCTGTAAATAAACTCGATCCGGGAATCATCTCCGAAATTTCGATTATGATTCGGTACAAGGGTTATACCCCTCTCGGCTACGTTCAGATTCTTTCGGACAAGGAACTCGGCACGAACGACTTCAACGCGGCGAACATCGCGGCCAACGCGGTTTCGAAGGAAGTGATCGCTTCCGGTTTCTTTCAAGAATCCAAGGAAAAATGCAACGTGGACAACATCTCCATGCAAGGGGTCGGTTTTTTTCATCCGCAGTCGATTTTCTTTTCGAGAAGTTTTACCGTGGGAGAAACGATCCTGTTCGATCTGAATCTTTCCGCGGAAAACAAGGGGACGTTTCGAGCCGTTATCCGAAACATCAACAATACGGACAAGATGTTTCGCATCGGTTGCGAGTTCTTCAACTTGAACGAACGGGAAGAGAACATGATTCAGACCTACGTCGATTCCAAGGAACACTAAACTTTTTGGGCGCAGTTTTGATCGACAACCCGGATTTATCCCCAGGCTCGGAACGAGATTCCGAAACTCTACAGATCGCGATCTCCAAGGAAGAATCCGGAACGAGACTCGATCACTTTCTTTCCAAAAAATTCACGTATCATTCCAGAACGGCTTGGCAAAAGGAAATTTCCGAAGGAAGAATTTTGGTTTCCGGTAAGAAAGTAAAGCCGGGCGTATTGATCCGAGAAGGGGAGATTGTCGTTTATCAACCCGTGGAAAAAGAAGAACCTCCGGTTCGGACCGATTATACGATTTTGTTCGAAGATGATTGGATCGTAGCCGTGAACAAGCCGGGGGATTTACCCGTTCATCCCGCGGGAGCGTATCGAAAGGGAAACCTTCTGACTTTGTTGAACGAATCCGGCCGTTTCGGAACATTGTTCACGATTCATAGACTCGATCGGGAGACTTCGGGCGCGGTTTTATTCGCGAAGAATTCCATGGTCGCTTCCTCGCTTTCCTCTTTATTCAGTTCCGGGAATATTCAGAAATTCTATATTAGCAAAGTGTACGGGAATTTTCCCCACCGAAAAACCGCATACGGAGTTTTGAAACCGGATTCTACTTCAAAGATCAGAAAAAAACGCGCCTTTGCGGAACTTCCGCGGAATCGGAATATTTTTTCCGAAAAAAAGAATGTCGTTTTAGAAAATTCTTTCTCGGAGCCGAACGAGGAAATCTGTCTGACCTACTTTCAAAAAATTGAATCCGATCGGATCGGACATTCTACCGCGTTCGATAAAACGAAACGGCCGCTTCCAAACGACGGATCCACTAAACCGACCCATTCTTTCGTTTTGTGCAGACCGGTGACGGGGCGTATGCACCAAATCCGGGCGACTCTCTACGGTTTGGGATTTCCTCTTTGGGGTGATAAACTCTACGGAAAGGACGAAGATACGTTTTTGGATTTTATCGAAGGTAAAAATCCGGATCTGATTACGAGACTCGGAATGGAAAGGCAGGCATTGCACGCTTACTCGGTTCGATTCGTACATCCGATTACGAAAAAGAAACTAAAAATCGTAGCTCCTCTTCCGGAGGATTTTTCGTGAAGACGATCACTCCCGGACTTTTTGAATCTTTGATCCCTGTCATCGTTCTTGTGATGGGACTCGGTTACGCGGGAGTCGTGTTCGGAAACGGAACCGTGGACGGACCGGCACAGATGCTTCTGATCTTATCGGGGACGGTCGCGAGTTTACTCGGAATCCGACTCGGAGTCAAATGGGACGTTTTGGAAGAACACATCCTCGAATCTTTGAAGAACGTTTTAAAGCCAGTGTTGATTCTTCTGCTTATCGGTTCTCTCATCGGAGTTTGGATCTGGTCGGGCATCGTTCCTTCGATGATCGTATGGGGTTTGAAAATTCTCAAGCCGTCCTTCTTTCTGGTCATCGCTTGTTTGTTGTCCTCCGTCGTTTCGCTGATTACGGGAAGTTCCTGGTCCACCGCGGGTACGGTCGGAGTCGCGCTTATGGCAATCGGAACCACACTCGATGTTCCGCCCGGCGCTGCCGCGGGCGCCATCGTATCGGGAGCGTATTTCGGAGATAAACTTTCTCCGTTTTCGGAAACGACCAACCTCGCTTCCTCGATCGCGGGAACTCCTTTATTCAGTCATATTCAACATATGTTATATACGACTTTGCCGGCTTTCTGTATCGCCCTCGTTTTTTTTACGTGGATCGGTTTGGGATATAGCGGATCGGAAGGAATCGATCATAAGGTGAACGAAGTCGTTTCTTTGCTCGAGAATTCCTTTCGAATTCATCCTTTGCTTTTGATTCCTCCCGTTCTAACCTTCGTTTTGATTTACTTTAAGATTCCGGCAATCCCGTCGATCCTTGCCGGAATTCTTTCGGGGGTTCTATCGGGAATTTTTCTACAACATTCGGATCTGAGTTTTCAGGAAGTCTACAAACAAGTTTTGAACTCCGCTTCGAAAGGGAACGCTTCCAGGACGGGGAACGTTCTGACCGACGCACTTCTTTCGAGAGGGGGGATGGCTTCGATGCTTCCGACCGTTTGGTTGATTTTTTCGGCGATGTTTTTTGCGGGAGCGATGGAGGGCGCCGGTTTTATCCAAAAGATTACGAAAGGAATATTAAAATTTGCGAATACGGATCGTTCTCTTCTGACGGGAACCATCCTTACGAGCGTTTCCGCAAATCTGCTTTCTTCGGATCAGTATCTTTCCATTTTAGTTCCCGGAAAGATGTTTAAAAAATCGTATGAAGAACACGGGCTGGATTCCAAAAACCTTTCGAGAGCGCTCGAGGATTCGGGAACGATGACGTCGGCCTTGGTTCCTTGGAACACATGCGGTTCTTTTATGGCCGCCGCGCTCGGAGTTCCGGTGGTTGTGTTTCTTCCTTACGCCGTTTTAAATCTTTGTAGTCCGATCATTTCGCTCGTTTGTGCTTGGACCGGATGGACAATTCGTAAATCCTAATATTCAATTTTAAAAATGTTTTGCCCGAGAATAGAAATAAAAAATAACCTGCCTATCTTTAAAATCCGTTAAACCAAATTCGATGAATAACAAAAAAACGAAAGGATGGGCCCTTTTTTCCATTGCGCTCGGGATTTTGCTTTTGGGTTTTTCTTGGGAGGAATCCTTCTTGATGCCCGTGGAAGACGCCGGTGTTTCGAGTTACCATTCCGATTCTTTTTGGTTTTACCCTTGGGGAAAGTCGATCACGCACAAAGGCGTTGATATCTTTGCGAAGCGCGGAAGAACGGTTTTTTCTTCCACAAACGGAATCATTCTCTATCAAGGAAATATCGATATGGGAGGCAATGTGGTTCTTGTGTTGGGACCGCAATGGAAACTTCATTACTACGCGCACTTGGATAAGATCGAAACATTCTCCCTTTCTTATGTAAGTAAAGGAGCTATGATCGGAACCGTCGGAGATTCAGGAAACGCGGCCGGAAAACCAACGCATCTCCATTATGCGATCGTAACTCTCTTCCCATATTTCTGGCTTGCAGACAAAGGAATCGAAGGTTGGAAAAAAATGTTTTATCTAAATCCCATACCTTATTTAAACAAAGCCGGCAAATAGACGCGAGCCTTCCGTTCGAATTATAAAAGTATTTTAAGAATTAAGAATATACCGAGGTTGATTCCTCCCAGAACAAAGAACCAATTCAAGTTGGGAGGAAGAAACGTTTCTTGGATCGCGAATTCGATCGCTCGTTTCAAAACCTTTTGCAGATCTTCCGGATTCGGATTTTCAGAATCGGGTATTCTTTCCGAAATTTCTTTCAAAAGGGATTCGATTCCGAGTTTATCCGTCATTCGTTTGACGAGGAAGCGGATGGGAGAAGGTAGGTCTTCGAGTTTGCCGAGATAGTAGGGAAGGTTTTGAATCTGTTCCGAAATCGAGAATTTCTTTCCGGCCGATTTGTCCGTTTCCGCTTTTTTACGGATCGACGTTTCCAATTTTTCGGAAAGATAGATGCTTACGGGTTCGAGATGATCGGTGATCAACATCTGCAACGCTTTGGAAACCGCGAATTTTTTTCCGAACAGAAAATGAAGAAAGGGAAACGCGATCCCGAAGGTTAACACCATTAAGGTGATCGGCCAGAGCTCGATGACGATGATGATGAGCGCGAGAATCGCTCCGATTCCTCCCGCTCTGGCTGCGGGAATTCCTCCGAGCCCCGATGCCAACGCTCTCATCTCCGGGAACAAGAACGCGAGCAGAATCCAGTTGAGAGTCCAGCCTATCAACGAGAAGAAGACGGTATTAACCAAGATCGTAAACGAGGTCCGTGCCGTGGATTTGAGTAAAGAGACCGTGTCGAGTTTCATAATCTTTATTCCCCGAAGCTGAATTCTTGCGCTTCCATATAGGAAGAATCCAATCTGCGGACAAGCCGTAAATTTCTTTCCAAACGGGAAAAATCGAAATTCTTTCCTTGATCGTTCGTTATAAAATTGCGGAGTCGAAACCGACCCGAAAGCGTCCGTTTTTGCCGGAATCCGGACTCTTTTTTTCCTTGGAAAAAGTAGGGAAGGCCGATATTGATAAGAGAGAAAGCCATGGTTTCCAGAATTCAAATAATACTGATCGCAATCATCCTCGTGTCCGTAGAACTGCTTTGGGCCGTTTCGCCGGATCAAACCAACCTCGGAATTTTAATTGGTGAGAATAAGATCAATCTTAAGTTCATCAACATCTGCGTGAGCAATCTAACTCCGATTCTGGATGAAGGCGCCGCGGCTCAGGATAAAACTCCGCCTAACAGTACGAAAACGGAAGCCGCTTCCGCACCCGCGGCAACTACGGCGGGAAAGGAAGAACTCTATAAAAAACTGGCCGGCATTCCTTCGTACGGAAGTCTAAAAAAGGCGAATCAGTTCGACTTCAACGGAAACATGTGGTATTTCCAGAGCAATTATAGTCTTTCTTTTAAGAACCTTCGAAGCGCTCAAGGGGAAATGAAGGATCTCTATCAGGCGACTCACGAACAATATCTTCAAAACTCAAGAGTGATTTTGGAATTCGCTTCTCCGTTGATCGTTCGCAGCAACGATAAGATCGCGCAGCATCTTTTAAGGCTCGGTTTCCGAGATCTCAAAAGTTCCGAGGATCATTTCACCACGGCTTACAATTCCGCTCCGTATCAGTTCCGTTATAAACTTCTTCTTCATAGCGAAGGGATCAAGATCGCGAGAAGGGCGAGACGATTCGCTCTCCTTGCGATGATCGCTTCCAAAACTCCGGCGGAGGATAAACCGGAATATCAATTCGTCAACCTCGACGATATCAGAACCGCCGCGGAAAAAGAAAACATCACCGATTACGAAAGGATCAGAAACACCCTGATCAACTACATAGACAACGATCTCATTCAAAGGAAGATCGTTCCTCCGGGAGAAGCGAAGGACAAACCGATCGATGTTTTGGAAATCCACGACGACAACTATTCGATCATCACTTCGGGAAGAATTTCACTGATGGATATGAGTAACGACGAAATTCGTACGGACGATATGGTGCAAAAGGAAACTCTTCCTCCGATTCCTGCAAAACCGGCTCCGACCAATTAAGAATATTCGAAACTTGGAAAGTATGAATTCGAAAAGTATGAATAGGACGAAAATCGGCGTGAGCCTAGTTTCCATTCTTTTCGGATTCGCATTGTTGGTCCAGGATGGAAGCGCGGGAACTCTTTCGTTTCGAGAAAAGAAAAAATCGATCGAACGGAAGATCCGAATTCTGGAAGAATCGAAAAAGGCGATCCCGTTTCAAAAACAAATCGAAAACTGGAATCATATTGTCGATTTGAGAGACCGTTTTCGAACTTCGTATCGTTCGGGTTCCGCTCAGGAAAGGGAAGAAGCCTTACTCCTTTTGGAAAGGGCCGTTTGGCAAGTTACCGCCGACTTCGCGCAAGAAGGAAAATCGGCCGCAAAGAATCTGATCGTGTCGTATTCGGAAGGTTATCTTCGCGTAAAAAATCATCCGGAAGATGTTCCGCTCTCGGCAAGTCGCGAAGAAAAGGCCGCGAACTATTTTCGGATGGCAAAGGAAGAATTGGGCCAGGCCGAAAAGTTCGATCGGGACCGGAACGATTTTTACGCGATCGTCCTCTACGGAAGATCCATTCAATATTCCTTAAGTGCGATGGAAATGATCGGTCTCGAAACTCCGGCGGGTTTTGAGGGAATTCTCAAAAAGAAAATAAAACCTTAATCAAACGCGGACTTTATCGTTTGCCATTGTTTGAAAAACCCGTTTCAGGACTTGCCGATTTTTGAATGTAGTTTTTACTCCGTCGCTTTTTTGTTATCCGAATTCGTTTCCGAAGAGGAAGTTTCGTTTGGATCGTTTTGTTCTTTCGGTTCGATCCCTTTTTTTGTCTCGGATCCATTCGCATTTTCCGATTCGGAGATTTCGATCGAAACGGCGGCAGTGAGAGCGTAGTCGTACAAACGATAGTCGTCTCCCCGATACAAGGGATAGCGATACGAAAGGTTGAAGTTGAGTTTTTCCGAAACGTTCGCCGAAAAACCGACGCTGACTTCCCGAAAGATCGCCGGAACTTTTCCTTGGTCCGTTCGTTTTAAATCCACTCCTTCGTACGGAGTTCTATATAAGAAACCCGTAAAGAACGAAAGACCCGGCTTCCAAAGGTAGGTCACGTATCCGGAAAAGAGACTCGTCTTTTTTAAAAGGTAGGTTTCTTCCGGAGCGGCGGACGCAGGACTTCGGAGCCAATACGCGATTCCGTCGTTGTCCTGAAGATTGTTCGGCTGCGATCCGGAAAGAGGAAAGATTCCGCTGATTCTTCCCACAAAACTGAACTTACCCAAAAGATAACCGAGCGTAAGTCCCGGAATTCCGGAATAATAATTTCCACCCGTAAAACGATCCGTATCGGGACCGGAAGGAAAACCTACGTTGGCGCTTAATACGACGAAATAGTTTTTTTGAAAGTCGATCAATGGGAGATATTTGATTCCGATATACGTCTTTCCGATCCTCGCGGCGTCCGAACGATCCTTCTGTTCGTAGTAAGTGTAAGGGGTGCTGAGATTCAAAGCGAACATTCCGTTTTTCAGATTCATCTCTCCGTAAAACGTGGTCGTGTGGATGTTGTTGTTTTCGTTTGTCTGTTTATAAAAATCCTGCGTGATTACGACGTAGTTCGCCGGTTTTTCCCGCTTTCCGGTAAACGGATCCACGAATCGGGTGGAGGATTGTTCGCTTCCTCCCATGCCCGTATGATGCGCTTCGAGAGAAAGAGCATAAGCGAAAAGAATAAAGAGGAAAAATATTAGAATTTTATGTTTCATTAAAATAGACTGCATCCCGTTTGATACAGAATCCGGTCCTGCTGCTGAAAGTTGGCAAGAATCAGATTGTAGAGATTTGCGTTTTGATACGGATTGATATCGACCGGACTTGTCAACGCCGGGTTTGAGATCGATGCCAAGATCGACGTTCCGCTTTGATCCTGAAAGAGTCCGTTCATTTTCCAGGTGACCGGAAAACTTCCCTGTTTTTCGGGGACGACGTCGAATCTGCATCTAGGAAACAGCTCCACCGTAAAGGACGACGTTTGAAGCCGGATCGTCTTTGCGACGGGGGCCGTCATCTGAAACGTAAGAGTCATCGATTGAATCTTGTATTTCACCGAAGCCAAATACCCCGAAGGAATTCCGGAAATCAAAGGAGCCGCGGAAGTATGAACGTCCCCGGTTAAAATCGTCTCCGTGATCGTTTCCAAGTTTGTATCGTTAAACGAAGTCGTTCCGTATTCCTGTCCGTACGGAGAAGTGACCGGAAGATCCAGGGGAACCGTATACGGAGTGTGGGAATGGGTCGAATGTTCTTCCGGAGAAGTTTCGTCTAACGTTCTTGTTTGACCGGGAACTGTGGGGACGGGGTTCGGATTTACCCGAATCCCGATTCCGTCCCAAATGATTTTAGAGCCCGTTTGCAGTTGAAGGCTGTATGTGGTTGCTCCGGAAACCGCGTCAAAGTTTCCGATATTCGAATCTTGCTGATCGTCCGTATAATACAGATTCGCTTTGAACGTGGCAGGCCTTTCTCCATACAAGGTCAGCAGTCTCTGCAGCATCTTCGCTTCTTCCTTTCTGGAATCTCCCACGGAGCCGAAAGTGCATCCGAATAGGAAGAAGACGGATAAAAAAAGAATCCTAAAAAGGATCGCTGTGTCGCAGGTCATTTACGAACTCCGTGTCCGTTAAACTTTTCAAGAAATTCACGAGGTCCGTTTTTTCCGCGGCTGTCAATCCGATCGCAAACACGAACGGGTTCTTGTTCGGATTGAGTCTTCCGTCGCCCGTATTCGGACCGGTCGTAACGTTTCTTCCTCCGGCGTTGTAGTGTTCCACGACGTTTTCCAGAGTATCGATCGACCCGTCGTGCATATACGGCGCGGTTAATTCAATATTTCGAATGGAAGGCGCGCGGAATTTTCCCTTGTCCGCTGCGTTAGCCGTAAACTCGAACAAACCTTGATTGCCGGACGGATAACTTCCGTTGCCTCCGATATTATAAAGACCGTTGTTGTGAAACACGATCTCCTCAGTTACGGTTCCGGTATGAACGCTCGTTGCCGCTAGATTGAAACCTCCGTGACAATGAAAACATTCTCCCTTTTCCGAAAAGAAGATCTGCGCCCCTCTGAGGATCGAAGCCCTTTGTGTGGAGTTCCCGAGTGCGGCTACGTTTCCGTCGTAAAGATATTTGTCGTAAGGAGCTCGCCCCGAAATCAAGGTCCGTTCGAAGCTTGCGATCGCCTTAATGACGTTCGACGTAGTGAAAGGATCTCCTCCCGGAAACGCTTTTGCGAAAAGACCTTGATAACGATTGTCCGCGCGGAGACGATCGAGCATTTCGTTTTCCCGATTGGCGAGACCGAGTTCCACGGGATGTTCGCCGAACATCGGAACGAGCATTTGATCTTCGAGATTCTTCAGATTGGGATTTACCCACGTCTGACGCACGTTATACGCCACGTTGATGATTCCCTGCGAGTTTCTCGGATGAACGTCTCCGGTCGAACCGACGCCGGTCGTCAAACCGTCCGTAAACGCCTTTGCCTGTTTGTGACAAGAGCCGCAGGATTGAGTTTGATTTCCCGAAAGTTTCTTATCGAAGAATAAGAATCTTCCGAGATCGACTTTCTCCTGTGTCATCGGGTTGGAAGCGGGAACGACCGGAACCGGAAATCCCGGCGGAAGATTCCACACATAGGTGTTCTGCGGCAAAAGCAAAAGAAGCAGCGCTTCGTTTTGATTCGATTCCTTTTTTTCAAACGGAGCGAAGGGAAGAATTCCCGAACCGCAACCGATTATAAAAAACGCGTAAAAACAAAGAAGGAATGATTTCATGTTTCTTTCTCCCTGGCTCGAGAATCCCCGAGCCTTTGTAAAACGATCGAGTTTTATCACTTCGTCTTAACGGAAAATACGGTTTGAGTCGGAGTCGCCGGCGCCCCCGTTGCCAAAACTAAGCCGATATTCGGAAAAATGGTAGGACAACCCGTGCTCATCATACCGCTCGTTCCGGACATGCACATCGCAGCACCCGCGCTTGCGGTCAGATCGATTCCTTGTAACAGGGCCTGGACGTTGATCTTGATTTCCTGGGTGGAAGGATTGAATCCTCCATCGGGCGTGAGAGTTACCGGAATTCGATTGGCTCTTACACAGGTGCTCGCGCTTCCCGTTCCGGTGCAATCTCCCGAACCGATATGAACCGAGGTTCCGGCGCTCCCGGTTTCCACGGTTTCGAAGTCGAGCTTCAAGAATTTATAACCGCTCGTCCAACTCCAAAACATACCGGTCGTGTTCATCGGAGCGGCTTGATTGTCCGCGTCCAGGTGATTCTTGTTTTCGGGAACTCCGACTGTGAACTTGATTCCTTTGTAGGTTCCCATCGGAATGGCCGCTGCGACGAGGTTGTTGGTTTCGGGGGTTCCGTCGCACTTGCCGGTTTTGTTTTCAAAGTCGAGAAGGGCGATGTTTCCGGATTGAAACTTCCCGTCCTGATTGAGAGTCAGAGCGAGTTCTTCTCCCGAATCTTTGATCAGGATCACGTCGTGGACGAATAGGCGAAAGTCGTGCAGTTGAAAGGTAGTGCTTTCCGCGATATGCGCGTTCGGAATAAAAGGAGCCGTTTCGAGAACGCTCGCGTGTCCTCTGAGGGTCGCGCCGCATTCCAACTTTTGAGTTCCCGCATATGCAGAAAATTGAATGCCTTGGTTGGCGGTCAGAACGAGCAAGGAAGCGATCGCGGTCAGATCGGAATCGTCCTTTTTTTTATCCCAAGGACAATGGACTAAACTGAAACAAATCGAAACGACAAAAATAAATACGAATATTTTTCGTAACATAAAAATCTCCTAATGTATTCAAAATCGAGCCCTGAACGGAACGTTGCGGAATTGAAACGGATTCGCGGGACGAAAACGGCGACTTTTTCAGCGGACTTCGCTAAGTCTCGCTGCGAAAAAAACGCCGAGCCTGGGCGGTCGCTCCGACGGGCAAAAAAAGGTTTCGAAAAATCAGGAGAATCGAGGGGGTTTTAAAAGGGAGAAGCCGACGAGAATTCCAAAATTAGAATATTCTAAAGTGATAATTTGGAGCAAGCCGGGTTCGTGGTTTAGATCCGACGCGCTTTCGGGGGAAAAAAACGCCGAATAGAACGCGCCGAGCTGAGAAAGTTTATTTTCCGTCTTTTTGCAGGAACAGGAATGGATTTCGCCGGACGCGGCCGAATGACAATCGGGAAGTTTTTGAACAAGGGTCGATTTACCCTCGGAACGTAGCTTTTTCGAAAAACGTTTGTCTTCGCGGTTTGCGTGTTTCTGGGCCTTGCTTCCGTGGTTGCATTCGCAGAGTTTCGCCTTTTCGGAGAGAACGCAACCGAACAATCCGCTGGAAAAAACGACGGCTTGGAAAAGAATCGAAACGGAAACGAAGATGGAAAGGAAGGATTTCATCCCAGATTGATTTTGAGTTTGAAAAGCACGAGCTGCAATCCTTCGCTCAGTTTCACTTCCGAAATCCGGATCTCGTCCTTTTTCAATTCGGAAATAAATTTTAGAATACGGTTTAAAACCATGGAGGGAATGGCGACCACGGGAGTCATATCCAGAATCACTTCCGCCGGACGAATCTCGCGGATCTGGGAAAGAATCACGTCGATCTCATCGGATTCCACGGAACAGATATTCTTGCGGAACACGACTCGAAACGAATTCTTATCGGGATAGATTGTGGATTCTTCCAATTGCTGCATAAATGAGAACGCAAGTACGACTATTTCAGAAACCTCGCTCTGCTGGAAACAAAAAAATCCGAAGAATTCCCGCGGAAACGGCACGGGAAGCGTAGGCCGCCCTTGTTTTTATCGTTTCTTAAAAAGTCCTTCGGAACATAGTATCCGTATGAAAAATCGGATTCTCCATCGAATCTTGGATGCGAACGAAGGCGGGAACATTCGATCCTTGCTTTGGGGTTTCGTTTCGATTTTGATCCTTCTCCCCTTATTGTCTTTTTATCCTTGGAAGTTTAGAATCGGCTTTGCCGCTCTTTTAATTTTATTTTCGATTTTAGATTCGTTCGTTCCAAGGATCGCGACCTTTGTTCTCGCGGCGAGCGGCGTGTTTTTCGGAAATCATCCGGGCGGAAGATTTCTGGAACTTCAGGATTGTCTTTGGATCGTTTGGTCCCTGCGCGGAATCGCGGAAAATCGTCTGCACGGAAATCGAATTCTGCAAAACGAATTCTGGAAACGTCCGCTCGGAATCCTTTTGCTTTTGTTTTTCGGAACGGCTTTTTCGAGTCTTTTGGCAAATCCCGATCTGCTTTCGGATCTTCGATTTTATCGCAAAGGCTGGTTTTGGTTTTTGCATTCCACGGAGTTGGAACCGATTTATCCCTGGAAACTTTTGTTATTGGGAATTTTGTTCGTATTCGGTTTGCTTTCTAGAAACCAACTCGCCGCAGGGTCGTCGGATCGAACAAAACCCGATTCCGTTTTTTTGGATTATGCGGCCGGAATTTCATTCGGAATTTTGATCGCGGTATTTGCGGGATGGACGGAATATTTTTTCCCATTCGCAAAATCAACGTTAGACGGTTATCATCGTTGGTTGGACGGATACAAACTTGTCGCGCTTCCGCATTCTTTGATTCCTTCTTTGGAACGTTATTTGCCCCTATCGGCGATCCAATCCTTGTATTGGAACCGAAGCTGGTTTGCGATCCATTTGATCGCGAGTCTTCCGTTTTTATTTTATTGGTTGTTTTCCGAGGCCACGGATCGTTACCGAAAATTTAGGGTTCCGTTCTTGATTCTCCTCGTCTGCGTTTTAGCGGTGACTTTTTTTTGGATCGGTGCGAGAGGCGGGGTTCTTTCGTTTCTTGCTTTTTTGGGAATGAGCGCGTTTGTATTTGCGTTTTTTCGATTGGGGAAGAAGGAAAAGATCGTTTCCGTTTTTTCTGCGTTTTTATCCTTTTTGTTCGTGATCGCCGGAATCGTATTCCCTTTTGTCGTAATCGCGACGAATGCGGGAACGGGCGATGTGGAACGTCTTTCCCATTTTTTAGCGGGCACGAAACTCTTTTTCGAAAAACCGTTGTTTGGCGGAGGTTTCGAAAGTTTCGGATGGTACAACGAATGTTGTTTGAACCAAGAAGGAAGACAAAGTCCGTATCATACGGCTCACAATCAGTTTTTACAGATTTTTTCCGGAATCGGCGTGTTCGGAGCGGCCGTTTATGCGGCGCTTTGGGGATTTCTTTTTTATGAATTCTTTGCGGGGAAACGAAAAGGCCGATCGTTTGCGGAAACCTCCCTTGTGTTCGGATCCGTATTCGCGGTATTCGTATATTCTTTTTTTCAAGAATGGTTTTACTTGAGAGCGGTATATTTTCAGTGGATCGCTTTGTTCGCCGTGTTTTCTTCTTCAAAGGAAGAAGGACGAGAATCTTTGGTGGAAAGGAACGTCGCTCGGGTAAAATTGTGGCTTTCACAAACCGCATATAATATTCGAGGTTTTGAATGTAAAAAATCTCACGTTTCCGCGCTGGGAGGTTTGATTCTTCTTTTGGGTTCCTGGGTTTTGTTTCCGACAACTCTGTATCGTTCCGGAATTTATTTTCCTCCGGGAAACCCGGACCCGTACGAGGCGCTGATCTTGGAAGGGAAGGGGCAAATCGTCCTTGTTTCCAAACCGGCCATATATGACGTATATCCGGCCAGGGGTTTTGGATTCGTAGATCTTTCTTTTTCCACGGAAGGGGCGGAGTTCGTTCCTTATAAGCAATACAAACAGGATATACCTCGGGATGAACGGAGTCTCCGTACGATCGAAGGTAAGAATATTCTAAAAACGGAATGTACTTTGCGCGATGTTCCGAGTCCGTTTTCGACTCTGTTTTTTTGGATTGAGGAGCCGATCGATCCCGAACCGAGAAAATTGTGCGCCCGGTTTCGCATTCAAAAATATTTATGAACGAACGCAGGGCGCCGATTTCGGTCGTCATTCCGACGTTCAACCGGGAGGCAAAGGTTTTCAAAGCGATCTCCACGGTTCTTGCACAAACGCTCCTCCCAAAAGAAATCATCGTCGTGGACGACGGTTCCACCGATTCCACGGTTTCGAAACTCGAAAAAGAATTTGGAGAGGAACAAAGCCGCATCGTCATTCTCCCTTTAGAACACAAAGGAGTGAGTCACGCAAGAAACAAGGGCGTGGAAATCGCACGCAACGATTGGATCGCGTTTTTGGACTCGGATGACGAATGGCTTCCCGAAAAATTGGAACGTCAGTGGGGTTTTATCCAAAACCATCCGCAGACAACGATTCTGCAGTCGCAAGAGATTTGGGTTCGTCATGGAAAGCGAGTCAACCCTCCCGCGTATCTTGTAAAAAAAGACGGATGGATCTTTGAACAGAGTTTGGATTTTTGCAGCGTTACTCCTTCCTCCGTTCTACTGAAAAAAGATCTCTATCAAAGTTCGGGGGGAATGGACGAGGATCTTCCGGCTTGCGAAGACTACGATCTTTGGGTGAGGATTACTTCTCGTCATCCGGTTGCCTTGTTGGACGAACCCTTGCTCGTTCGGTACGGAGGTCACGAAGATCAATTGTCGTTTCGGTTTCCGGTCATGGATCGATTTCGAATTTACTCTATTCTAAAATTATTAAGTTCTCATTTACTCGACGATTCTCAATCCACGCTTTGCAAAAAAATCCTCTTTATAAAATGGAATGTTTTAAGGCAGGGAAAAGTCAAAAGAGACTCTTGGAGCGAAGAGTTCGATTTTCTGTTCGCATCCGTGTTGAAAGAAGGAATGAATTCTTCCTTTGGAAAGCGTATCAAAGAGTTTCTTTTGAATCATGAGAATTGGAGCAGATCCTGATCGTTTGAAATCTTTTTTTCCTAAAACGGGATTTGTAGTTTTCTTTTTGGAAGCAGTCCGAAAGTTATTTCCAATCCTGATCTTTGCGGTTATAATCGGAAGGTCGAAAAATTATCGGAGCTGATCGAATCATGGCCAACCCAATCCAAGAATTGACCAAGAAATTTAAGAAACAAACGATGGATCCGCTTTCTTATGAAATTCTAAAAAGCGAAATCGTTCGAACGAAAATTCTCTGCGGTTTTTTTACGTTTTCTTCCGCTTTAATGGTGATCGTTTTTAGTCTCTTTCACGAATGGATCGACAAGGAAACGGGCGGTAATTTTCCTTACGTGGCGGTTGTCGGAGTCAACGTGGGAACCGCGCTCTACGAGTTGCTTGCAAATCGAATCTTCAATCGTTATCTTAAGAAGAGGAAAGTGGTATTCCCGATCGCGAGATTCGGAAACGCGTTTATCGAAGTGTCTTCCGTGTCTTTGCTTATTTGGTTGAATATCGAAGCGTTTCAGTCTCCTCTGATTCCGTTGTATTCTCCTGCGGTTTTGACCTTTTTTGCGTTTATCATCCTGTCGGTTTTGCGTCTCGAATTTTGGCTAAGCGCGTTTACGGGTTTTGTCGCGGGGGCGCAATTGTTGGGTTTAGCGATTTATTATATTCCGAAAAACCAAATCCTGATGCCGATCAATTTCTTCAATTCGGTCGCGCCGTTTCTTTCCAAAGGGCTCTTGTTTACGTTCGGCGGCGTGGCCGCGGGTCTTGTGGGACTTCAATTGAGACGATCTTTAATTTCCGCGATGGATGCGGTTCAAGAGAAAAACAAGGTGGTCGGAATGTTCGGCCAGTATGTTTCTCCGGACGTTGTGGATCGTCTTCTCGAACAGAAAAACGAAAGTTTCTCCGAGTTCAAACACGTCTGCGTGATGTTTTTGGACATCCGCAACTTTACGAGATTCTCCGAAAAACGATCTCCGGGAGAAGTCATCGATTATCTCAATTATATTTTTTCCCACCTCATCGACATCGTGAACATGCACAACGGGATGATTAACAAATTTTTAGGCGACGGTTTTATGGCCGTGTTCGGCGCTCCGATTTCCGACGGAGGAAACGACGTTAAGAACGCGGTGAACGCCTCCTTGGAACTTTTGAAAAAGATCGAGTTTTTGAATCAGGAAGGAAAAATTCCGGAAACCCAAATCGGAATCGGTCTTCATTCCGGAGAGGCGATGACGGGTAACGTGGGCTCCGAAGCGAGAAAGGAATACACGATCATCGGAGACGTGGTCAATCTCGCTTCGAGAGTGGAGCAGTTGAACAAGGAATTCGGAACAAAACTTTTAGTGACGCACGCCGTTTACGAAGATATCAAAGCCGGTATTCCGGGAAGACATCTTTCTTCCATCCAAGTCAAAGGAAGGGAACAACCCGTAGACGTCTACGAGTTGGGCAAGGTCTAAAAAAGGGTTAAAGCCAGAACTCGAATTCTTTCTGATGTTTGACGGGATTCCATTCTATGATTTGGAATTCCGCGACTCCGTTCGTGTAGAACGGATCTTGATGACAGAACGCTTCCAATTCTTTGCGGGAATTGGATCTCGCGATTAGAATTCCTCCGGTTCTCGGTTCTTGAGGGCCGGATGCGAGTAGAATTTTCTGTTCGTATCCTTTGGATAAATGTTCCCGATGCGGGATTACGTATTGGTCGACCGTTTCGATCGGCGTGAGATAACGAAGAACCACGATAAATTGTTTCATGTTGTTGCCAGGATTTTCGAGCCTCTTGAAATTTGCAAACTTGTCGTAGATACGATCAAACACTCTGAAATTTTTTCGTAACCCCCAATTTCAGGCGGGACGGCGAGCTACAATCGAAGCGGGCTGTTAAGTTTTGAGGCGCCGGGAAGATGCGGCAGATTTTTCTCAATCACAAACATTTCCGGTTCGCAAATCAAAACTGAAAATCTTGTCGGAACCTTTTCGGCTTTCGATCAGATTCTGCCGTGGTTTTTGTGGGAACTCCTGCAATCGCATTCTATTTACTACTTGTCTCTTTTGTTTCCGCCGATCCGAGTCGCGATCCAGCGCACCAACGTCCTCAGAAAAAGGAAAGAAGTCGAAATCGACATCAGCGGAATCCACACGATAACCCATTCCGATTTCAGAACGGTAAGACCGCGTTCGGTCAAAAAGTTTTTGATTCCGATGGGAGAAACACGGATCGGTCTTTGATCGAAAAAGAAACGTTCGGAAGAATAGGGGATTAAAAATCCGACTCCGAGGCCTCCGCTCGTCATTGCGTCCAAGATCCCGTGGGAAACGATCGAGACGCATAAAAACAAAAGAACAACCTCGATTCTCGCGCGAAACCAGCGCACCAAAACGCAGGCCAAAACGGAAAGGGAACATCCGAACAAAATCGAATGACTGAAGCCCCGATGACCCCAATCGTTTTCATACGGAATTCCGAATTTAAACGCGATCACATCCGCGTCGGGAAGAATCGAAAATAAGATCCCAACCAAAAGCAATCGCCCCGGAATGAATTTATTTCCAAATGCGATCCAAAAAGAGATCGGAACCGCGGTATGAGTCATAATCGTAGGCATATTCAATTTCCTGAATGTTTTGATGCGGGTGAATCTAACTGATCGAAAACTTCATCTTTGGATCGAGATCATTTTCGGAAAACTGCGGACGTTTTCCAGCCATCTTCGAACGTTCGGAAACGTTTCGAACGAAAACCCTCCGTCCTCGGCGACGTGCGAATAGGCGTATAACGCGATATCCGCGATCGTCAACCGTTCGCCCACGAAAAAATTCATTTCTTGGAGATGATCTTCCATAACCGCAAATGCCTTGTTGCCCTTGAAGTGATTGTTTTCTAACACGGAAGAATTCTCCCGTCCATCGACCGCGTACTTCATCAGCCAGCGATTGACCGCGACATAGGGCTCGTGACTGTATTGTTCGAAAAAAAGCCATTCTAAGATTCGGGTTTGTTCGAGCAGATCCTTGGAAAAGAATTCCGTGTCCCGCGCCAAGTAATAAAGGATCGCGTTGGATTCGGGAATGTTCGTTCCGTCCGCAAGCTGAAGCACGGGAATTTTTCCGTTCGGATTGATCTTCAAAAATTCGGGAGTTTTCGTTTCTCCCTTTCTCGTGTCGATTTCGATCCATTCGAAAGGACGATCCAAAAGGGTAAGAATGGATTTTATCTTGTGACAATTTCCGGAAACCGTCATTCCAAAGACTTTATACACGATCGCTCGACCTCTCAAAGACTAAGATATAAGAATCGATTTTTTGACCGAGATCGGGACTGTATTTCTTTTTTTGAAACGGATTTTCCTCTTTCCGTAAATTCTTAGAAGTTGTTCGGACTTTTCCATTTGACTAGGAGAAGAGTCCGCAAAATTGTACTTACAGCGTGTCTCAAAATTCCGGTTTTACTAAATCGAAAAGACAAGCTGCAAGAATCCGTTCCGATCGTATTTCGGAAGGTAAGTAGGAATCTAAGATGAGCGATAACCTGAAAAAAAGAAGTTCCATGACGACCGATGGAGACAACCGCGCTCCGAACCGTGCGATGCTTCGCGCCGTAGGTTTTACGGAAGAAGACTTTCACAAACCGATGATCGGAATCGCTTCCACTTGGAGCGAAATCACCCCCTGCAATATTCATATCAATAAGCTCGCGGAAAAAGTCAAAGAGGGAGTCCGTGCCGCCGGTGGAATGCCGCAGATCTACGGAACCATCACCGTTTCCGACGGGATCATGATGGGACACGAAGGAATGCACTTCTCCCTTCCTTCCCGAGAAGTCATCGCCGATTCGATCGAGATCGTTTCCAACGCGATGAGACACGACGGTGTGATCGCGATCGGCGGTTGCGATAAAAACATGCCGGGTTGTTTGATGGCCCTTTGCAGAATCGACGTTCCTTCCATTTTCGTTTACGGAGGAACCATTCTTCCCGGAAACTGCGACGGTCACGACGTGGACATCGTTTCCGTTTTCGAAGCGGTCGGACAGATGAATGCGGGAAAAATTTCCAGAGAAGAATTCGTTCGCATCGAACAAAGCGCGATCCCGGGTGCGGGAAGTTGCGGAGGAATGTATACCGCGAATACGATGTCTTCCGCGATCGAAGCCCTGGGAATGAGTCTTCCCGGTTCGGCATCCATGCCCGCGGTCAGTTCCAGAAAGGCGAACGACTGCTACGAAGCCGGAAAGGCTTTGATGGAACTCATCAAAAAGAATATTACTCCGAAACAAATTCTTACCAAAAAAGCGTTCGAGAACGCGATCACCGTAGTACTCGTGTTAGGCGGTTCCACGAACGCGGTGCTTCACCTCATCGCGATCGCGAAAGAAATCGGAGTCGATCTGACGATGGAGGATTTCGATCGCATCAGCAAAAAAACTCCCCACCTCGCGGATCTGAAACCGGGCGGAAAATACGCGATGACCGACCTAGATAAAGTCGGAGGAGTTCACGGCGTAATGAAGTATCTTTTGAAAGAAGGAATGCTTCACGGTGATTGTATGACCGTGACCGGAAAAACGATCGCGGAAAATTTGAAAGACATGCCGGATCTCGTTGAGAACCAGACGATCGTTCGTAAACGATCCGAAGCGCTTCATCCTTCCGGTCCTCTCGTAATCTTAAAAGGAAATCTCGCTCCCGACGGAGCCGTTGCCAAGATTTCCGGTTTGAAAAAAATTTCCATCACCGGTCCCGCCAAAGTGTTCGAATCGGAGGACGATTGTTTCAATGCGATCATGTCCGATAAGATCAAAGCGGGAGACGTGATCATCATCCGGTACGAAGGTCCGAAGGGCGGTCCCGGAATGAGAGAGATGCTCGCGGTGACTTCCGCTCTCGTAGGAAAAGGACTCGGAGAGGATGTCGGTTTAATGACGGACGGCCGATTCAGCGGAGGAACGCACGGTCTTGTGGTCGGTCATATTTCTCCGGAAGCGTTCGAAGGCGGTCCGATCGCGATCGTTCAAGACGGAGATATGGTTACGATCGATTCTCCCAAGAATCTTCTGCAAGTGGAGATTTCTCAGGAAGAGATCGACAGACGTCTGAAATCTTGGAAGCCGATTCCGCCTCGTTATAAGTCGGGCGTTCTTGCCAAATACGTGAAGCTGGTTCAATCGGCGACGAACGGTGCGATTACGAATCTGCTTTGAAAACGATCTATCTTGCGGGGCCGGAAGTAGTTGAAAGCGTCCGAGAAGAACGAAGATTCAAAAACTTCCGGTTTCTACCGCACCTGCACGTTTATAGTTCGCAATGACGACACCGTTCGGCGTGACTTCGCTTTCGGTCACTTGGAACGCCGCAGGGATCGTGCCGTCGACGAACAATCGTTTTCCGCCGCCCAACGTCAGAGGATATATCTTTAACCAAAACTCGTCGATCAGATCGTGTTTCATGAGAGTTTGAACGAGATCGGCGCTTCCGTATACGTGTAAATCCGGTCCTTCTTCTTGTTTGAGTTTTTTGATTTTATCCGCGATGTTTCCGTTTAAAAATACGGAGGGCTGCCATTCGTGAGAAGTCATCGTATTCGAAGCGACGTATTTGGTCGCCGTCATAACCGCCGGCCAGAAGTCCGCATGTTTCGGCCAATAAGGCGCCCATATATCGAATGTCTTTCGCCCTAATAAAAGATCAAAGGGCAAATTCATCTGTCGATTCATGACCGCCCCAACGGCTTCGTCGAAATACGGAACCTGCCATCCGCCATATAGGAAACCGCCGTCCGTATCTTCTTTCGGTGCGCCTGGAGCTTGGATGACTCCATCCAAAGTGAGAAATTCGAGCACAATCAGTTTTCTCATGAGCGGCTTCCTTACCAGATAATTTCGAACTTAAGTTTAGAATCAAAGTTGAATCGCGTCAATAGCATATTTAGTCGCCGTTGGGATGCGAAGAACAATCGCGGTGTTCCGTATTCGGAATTCAACTTCAAATCGGAACGGAAATTTGTTCCAAACCTTCGGTCTCATTTTTTTTGAAAGGAAAGAATTCAAATTCACCGCAAGGAACTTTGCTCTAAGTTGATTTCCGCTTTCGAATTTGTATGGACATGCGCTTGTTTGTCTGCATATTGATCGGGGGAAATAAACGGATGACGCTGAAACGGATGGACAATGTGAGTATTATCGTCGAAGACCTCGCGGCAACGATCGCTCTCTTCGGCGAGCTTGGCATGGAGCTGGAAGGACAGGCTCGCGTCGAAGGACCATGGGCGGACGACGTTGTGGGTTTGAAAGGGATGCAGGTCGATATGGCCTTGATGCGAACGCCGGACGGACATAGCCGCCTTGAATTGGTGAAGTTTCTCAGTCCGAAGGCCGTGCACGCGGAACCGAGGAACGCGCCGGTGAACACTTTGGGAATCAGTCGTATTATGTTTGCCGTCGAAAACATCGAAGAGGTTTTGGCTCGACTTCAAACTCATGGGGTCAAGCTTGTCGGGAAGGTGGCCCGCTATGAAAATAGTTACTTACTCTGTTATCTCCGCTGCCCCGAAGGCTTTTTGATCGCATTGGCCGAGGAACTTCACTGAGGTATTGAGCTTAGTTATTTTAAAGGAATGGAATATTTATTAAATGGAATATTCATTGAATTGAATGTTTTTATTGAAACGGTCGACGCTTCCGATACGGCCGGAGTTTTTTGGGAAGAGAATGTCCGTAATCCTTTCAAAAAGACGGAATAGATCGATTTTTGCATAGGCCGGCATCGTAAACCTGTCGATTGTTTGCGGCTCTCTTGAAAAGTTCCTTGATCTGCGATTTCTTCCTCTGATCGACAAATTCCGCCTCTCTACTTTTTAGACAAGAAGCGGGAAAGCGGAATTAGGTTTGTATTCGACTAACCGTGAGTAAACGGTCTCTGGGTGTGAAGTGACGTAAGAATTCTTACATGCTTCTGCGGTATTGGCCGCCCACTTCATAGAGTGCGTGGGTCATCTGTCCCAGGGAGACTTTTTTGGAAGTTTCCATCAATTCTTCGAAGATGTTTCCGTTGGAAAGACTTACGTTCTTCAGTTGACGTAGGCGATCGGCAAGATCGGTTTCGTTTCGTTTGTGAAATTCCCGGAGCGCTCCGATTTGAGCCTGCTTTTCCGCGTCCGTCGAACGGATGACTTCTTCCGGTATAATCGTGGGCGAACCCTCTTTGCTTAGGAACGTGTTCACTCCGATCACGGGAAAGTCTCCGCTATGTTTTAAGGATTCGTAATATAGAGATTCCTCTTGGATTTTGTTTCTCTGATACATCATTTCCATGGCTCCGAGAACTCCGCCTCTTTCGGAGATTCTATGGAATTCCTGGAGAATCGCTTGTTCCACGAGATCGGTCAGCTCTTCGATGATGAACGAGCCTTGACCCGGGTTTTCGTTTTTAGCCAGTCCGAGTTCGCGGTTGATGATGAGCTGGATCGCCATCGCACGGCGAACGGATTCCTCCGTTGGAGTTGTGATCGCCTCGTCGTACGCGTTCGTATGCAAAGAATTGCAATTGTCGTAGATCGCGTAGAGCGCCTGTAGCGTGGTACGTATATCGTTGAACGCGATTTCCTGCGCGTGTAAAGATCTTCCGGAAGTCTGGATGTGATACTTGAGCATCGCCGAACGATCGTTAGCCCCGTATTTGTTCTTCATCGCCTTAGCCCAGATTCTTCTCGCGACCCGACCGATCACCGCGTATTCGGGATCGATTCCGTTCGAAAAGAAGAAGGAAAGATTCGGAGCGAAGTCGTCGATCTTCATTCCCCGGCTTAAAAAATATTCCACGTAAGTGAGTCCGTTCGCAAGCGTGAACGCAACCTGAGTGATCGGATTGGCGCCGGCTTCCGCGATATGATAACCGGAGATCGAAACCGAATAAAAGTTTCGAACCTGATTGGTGATGAAGTATTGCTGAATATCGCCCATCATCTTGAGCGCGAATTCGGTGGAAAAGATACAAGTGTTCTGCGCCTGATCCTCTTTGAGAATATCCGCTTGCACCGTTCCTCGGACGACCTTTACGGTTTCACGTTTGATCTTTTCGTAAACTTCCTTCTCGAGAACCTCGTCTCCCGTTACGCCTAACAATAATAAGCCGAGTCCGTCGTTTCCTTCCGGGATGGGCGCGTTGTATTTCGGTATGGGAAGATTTTTCGCTTTGTAGATCGCTTCTATCTTTTGACGGACTTCCGTTTCGATTCCGGTTGCTTTGATGTGTTTCTCGCAGGCTTGGTCGATGGCGGCGTTCATAAAGAACGCGAGCACCATCGGTGCGGGACCGTTGATCGTCATCGATACGGACGTAGTAGGGTTGGATAGATCGAAACCGGAATAGAGTTTTTTCGCGTCGTCCAACGTGGCGATGCTTACCCCGGAGTTACCGATTTTACCGTAGATGTCCGGTCTTTCTCCCGGATCTTCCCCGTATAACGTGACCGAGTCGAACGCGGTGGACAAACGTTGTGCGGGCATTCCGAGACTCACGTAGTGAAAGCGCGCGTTCGTTCTTTCGGGTCCGCCTTCTCCGGCGAACATCCGAGTCGGATCTTCTCCCGTTCTTTTAAACGGAAATACTCCGGCGGTAAACGGGAATTCTCCCGGAAAATTTTCCTGAAAGGACCAGCGGACGATCTCTCCCCAATCCTTGAACTTAGGAGTCGCGACCTTAGGAATTTCGAGATTGCTCAGGGATGTCGTCCTGTTGGAAACCTTGATTTCCTTGTCTCGAACCTTGTACGTGAAGTTTTCTCCGCGGTAGTTGGCGAGTTTCGCTTCCCAACCCGCGAGAATTTTTTTGGTTTCGGGCGCCAGAGAGTTTTCAATTTTCGAATATTCGGATTCCAGAATATTCGTCTCTTGTCCGGAAGACCTTAGAACCTCGATCGCCCCTTGGAGCTGGAAGAGTTTGCGCGCTTTTTCGGATTCTTTTTCGGCGATTTGATCGTATCGATTGCATTCTTCTCGGATTTCGGCGAGGTAACGGACGCGATCCGGCGGAATGATGAAGATCTTCTCGCTCATTCCCGCTTCCTTTTCATAGGAAGAATTCCATCCGAGCTTCATCTTATCGGAGAGCGCCCGGATCACATTGCTGTATAGGCCGTTGGTTCCCGGATCGTTGAACTGCGACGCGATCGTTCCGAACACGGGCATGGAATCCAAGTTCTTGTCGAAGAGTTGTCTGGATCTTTGATATTGTTTTTTGACGTCTCGAAGCGCGTCGAGTGCGCCCCGTTTGTCGAATTTGTTGATCGCGATCAGATCCGCGTAGTCGATCATATCGATCTTTTCGAGCTGCGTAGCGGCTCCGTATTCAGGCGTCATCACGTAGAGCGCGATGTCGGCGACCTCGGTAATTTCGGAATCGCTTTGACCGATTCCCGCCGTTTCCACTACGATCAGATCGAAACCCGCGCTTTTTAAAACGTCTATGCTTCGTTTAACGTTTTTGTTAAGCGCAATGTTGGCTTCTCTCGTGGCGAAAGATCTCATATAAACCCGTTCGTGCGAGATGGAATTCATTCGAATCCTGTCCCCTAAAAGCGCTCCTCCCGTTTTTCGTTTGGAAGGATCCACCGATAGGATTGCGATCGTTTTATCCGGAAAATCGATCAGAAATCGGCGGACGAGTTCGTCCGTAAGAGAGGACTTTCCCGCTCCTCCGGTTCCGGTGATTCCCAAAATCGGAACGGTTTTATTTCCCGGTGGAAACTTGAGTTTTTCGGTTAACGCGGATTTTTCGAGTTCCTGTCTTTCGAACGTGTTCTCGACGAGCGTGATTGTCTGCGCGATCGCGAGAGGATTCTTATCCTTTAAGGAAGAATGCAACGTGCCGTTGAACGTCAGCGGCGGAATGAAGTCGGATTTGCGAATCAGGTCGTTGATCATTCCCTGAAGTCCTAGTTCTCTTCCGTCGTCCGGAGAATAGATGCGCGTGACTCCGTAGGATTCGAGTTCCTTGATCTCGGACGGAAGAATGGTTCCTCCTCCGCCCCCGAATACCTTGATATGACCCGCGCCTTTTTCCTTCAACAGATCGATCATGTATTTGAAGTATTCCACGTGACCGCCCTGGTAACTCGTGATCGCGATTCCCTGCGCGTCCTCTTGGATCGCGCATTCCACGATTTCGCGGACCGAACGGTTGTGTCCGAGATGAATCACTTCCACTCCGGACGCCTGGAGAATTCTTCGCATAATATTGATCGACGCGTCGTGCCCGTCGAAAAGGGAAGCGGCCGTGATAAAGCGAACCTTGTGTTGTGGAGTGTAGATTTGCGTTTCCATGTTTATTCTTCTATTCTAATATTCTAAAATACCAAAGTTTCGTTCAACTTTCCGGAGCATCGATGAGCTTTCTCACCCTGTTTTCCAATTCTTCCGTCACGATTTTTGCGGCCTTTTTCAACGGTTCCTTCGGGAACTCGTGCGGATAGATCGGCTTTCCGATGTTGTACGTGATCTTGGCTCCGAACGCTTTTCCCGTGAGGAACGCTTCGGGTTTCATCATTCTCCAGGCTCCGTTGATCGCGCTCGGGATGATCGGAACTCCCGCGCGGATTGCGAGTTTTGCCGAAAGCGCCTTGAACGATCCGGGTGTGACGTGCTCGGTCCGAGTTCCCTGCGGATACACCGATATCAATTCTCCCGTTTGAATGAGTTCGACCATATAATTTTCGAGGTCTTCGTAATAGGCCGCGGCGGATTTCGCGTCCTTCACGTTATGCGCTCTTAGGATCGGATGTCCGCCCCAGTGCATGAGTTGTTTTCCCTGCAGATCTCCGAGCGCGTTTAAGGTCGTGACGAGGGTCTGTTTCATCAGACTCAACGGAAACGTGTTGAGAGGGGAGGATGGATTGTTGAGAAAATCCAGAATCGTTTCCTGAGGATGAAACAATTCATACTTTCCAAGATAAATCACTTTTCTTAAAACGGAGGTTCCTTGTACGATTACATCCAGGTTGTCCGTATGATTGGAAATCAGGACGGCGCCCCCAGTCGGCGGAACGTTTTCCAAACCCGTAACTTCCACCGAATATACGAGGTGAAGAAGAGTTTTTAAGAATTGTTTTACGGGTTCTCTCGGAATGAGGAAGAGGCTGTCAAGAATATCGGATTCTGTTTGGGTTTCCATTCAAAGTCTGCTTTTCGAACGAGTGTTCAATAAATATTGGATTTAGAATTCATTGTACCGAATGGAATCGAATCCATCAAGTTGGATTTTTTAAACGCGATTGATCTTTAGGGGAAGTTAGGAGATACAGTGAGATGAGTGCAAACATCGGTTGGTTTCAAGATTCGTTTTGGTTCGGAGAAACGTTTTTAGTTTCTTTGCGGGGAGGAGGGTTCGATCCGGTTCTCGGAATCGTTACGCTCGTCTTTCATCATTTGGGCGGTAACACCTTCTTTATGATTCTTCTTTCTTCGGTGTATGTTCTTGCCGATCGAAAACTCGGAATTCGACTTGCCTTCGGACTATTGACGACGGGGATTCTCAACGGCTTGACCAAAGCTTTTTTGGAAAGTCCAAGGCCGAACCTGCCTTGGATCGGTCCTGGAAATTTAACGGAAGGTTCTTACGGATTTCCTTCGGGGCATGTGCAGACGAGCGTCGTGATCTGGGGATTGATCTTTCTCCATGTGAAAAACAAAACGATCCGAACGATCGCGCTTCTTATCATTTTGTTTATGCCTTTTTCGAGAATGTACGCGGGAGTTCATTTTGCGGGTGACGCGCTCGGAGGATTCGCGCTCGGAATTTTCGGGCTTGCACTTGTGGAAATCTTGTTTCGGTCTTTTTCCGAGTTGGAATCTTCCGGACGCTTTGAGGGACAGACTCTCTCAAATACCAAAACTCTTTCTTTAGTGATCGTAGTATTTACCTTGCCTTCCGTTCTATTGTATTCGAACGCGGATGTGTTGGAAAAACTCAAGTCCTATGAGAACGTGATATCCGCAAGCGGAGCCTTGGCGGGATTTTCGATCGGAATTCTGCTTTGCAAATTTCATTCTTTGGATTGGAAACCCGCGGATTCTTTTGCGGAAGTTTTGAAACGGGCGGGAGTGTTGATTACAGGGATCTTGTTGTTTTACATTCTTCCTGGAATCGTCGTTCAAAAGCTCTTTCCCGAAAATCCGGTTGCAAGATACCTCCGGTACGGGATCGTTAGCAGTTACATCGCTTTTTTTTCCGTATTTATTTTGGATCGATGGAAGGGAAAAGCTGATTTAAAAAACTAGAATGTTGAGTCTCTCGGGGAAGATGCGAAAAATTTCGGACCTCTTGGTCCAGTTCCGTAAATCCGGAATGTTCAAATCTTCCCTCTTTGTCAGCGTCTCCAAAGCGATCTCATCCCTGCTCAACCTTGTGTTTATGGTCTATTCCGTAAACATTCTCACCAAGAGTGAAAACGGACTTTTTCAATACTACGCAGGATTTCTTCCCGTGCTTCTCGCGATCGCGGAGTTCGGGCTACCGGCCGCGCTGGTAAAATTTCTCGCACCCGTCACCGGAGACAAACAAAAGATCGGAGTATTGTTGTCCTCTTCGATGATCATCAAACTCGGGGCGCTCGGGGCATTGGCCGTGATCAGTCTTGTGGGCGCGGTTCTGCTTCGGGAAAGTTCGATCGTGGTCGCGCTTCTCGTGTTGGGAAGTTTTGTCCTGTCTTTCAATTCCTTTTTTGAAAGTATCTTTATCTGTTTCGGAAATTATATTTCCTTATCGTTTTGGAATCCTCTTCCGAATTTAATCCGACTTGTCGTTTTGTATGCGGCGGACCATCTCACGGAAAGGGCGCTCGGTCATCTCGATATTTTGGCGATCTTTACCGCGTCTCCGTTGTTCGTGTTGGTATTGTTCTTCTTCGTGTTTCCGCGAAAACAATTGTATTGGAGCGGAGAAAAAAACGGAATCAGGGAAATGACTTCCACTCTAACTTCGTTCAACGGATACGCTTTTTTGGCCTCTATCTTCGCGATGATCTCGGATCGGATGGAAATTTTCTTTTTGAAATGGTATCATTCCCAGGAATCCGCCGCGGTTTACGGCACCGCCTTACAGTTGTTCAGCGGATTCGTGATTTTGTTTTCGGTCATCAACTCTCTCATTTATCCGAAATTGTCCAGGCTCGTCGACTCGGATGAATTTCCCAAGTTTTTGTGGAAATCCGTTTTGCTCGCGGTCGGAATGGCGGTCGTATTATCGCCCGGATTTTTCTTGGCGGAATGGATCTTGAATCTGTTGTTCCGCGGAAAATACGCGGACTCGATCGGAGTCTTTCAGATTCTGTATCCGAATTACATGTTGCAGCTCGTGTTCTCACCGCTCGGGATCGCGTTATTCGCGCTTGGGCAGCCGAGAATGCTCGCCTTTCTCGCTTTGCTTCGGCTTGTCTGCGGACTCGTGTTGGCAAATCTGCTCATTCCGGATTACGGACCGACGGGTGCGGCGTCTTCTTATTTCTTAGGCCAGATCGTATCGTGGCTCATCCTGACGGGATATTTTCTCGCGTTCTTTCGAAGATGAAACGGTGCACGCGTTTCAGGATGAAGGTTCGGGGCGATTCCGCTGCGCGGACCGGGCTTGCAGCTTCGGTCAATAAATTTCAAAACGACCGAACGAGGAACGATTGAATCCTAACCCGAAATTTATTGACCCCGCTTTAATCCCTATCGCGCGACCGCAGGCAGCGCGATTGAGTTCCGCGCGACCGCAGGCAGCGCGATTGAGTTCCGCGCGACCGCAGGCAGCGCGATTGAGTTCCGCGCGACCGCAGGCAGCGCGATTGAGTTCCGCGCGACCGCAGGCAGCGCGATTGAGTTCCGCGCGACCGCAGGCAGCGCGATTGAGTTCCGCGCGACCGCAGGCAGCGCGATTGAGTTCCGCGCGACCGCAGGCAGCGCGATTGAGTTTCTTTATTTTTTGTATATTCCAAATCCTGCAAGTTCCCGCGGCTGCGGAATCGTATTCCTCGTATCGCCTCGACGATTTGTTGCTCTTGGAAGACGGAAAACGCGAATTTACCGGAAAGGGAAGATTCGCGGACTTCAAAACGGAAATCAACGACGAGAGGAAAAAAAGAGATTTGAATTCCCCGAATCAAACATCGCTCGGAGCAAAAGAAACTTCGGTTTCGAATCGCGGCGCAAACGAGAACGACGGAAAGGAGACTTCTTCCGAATTGAATTCGGTTTCGGGTTCAAAAGAGAAGTTTTATGCGAACGGATTCGTTTTGTATCGGGGAATGACTCAAAACGGAGGAACCCGGGAAGAACAAGCCGATCGAAGTTTTTCCAGAGGAATTCTTTCTCCCGAAGTCGGTTGGATGGCAAAGGGCGAACGTCTATATTCCAAAATTCTAATCTCCCCGTTTTTGCAATACGAGGAAAGTATAATCGGAACCAAAACGGTAACGCGCGGAGCCGACGGAGAAATCTTGTGGATTACAGGATGGGATTCACCTTCGCTGCGGATCGGAATCGAAGCGGGAAGAGGATATCAAAGGTTCGATAGAAACGGATTCTTATTTACGGGTTTTGCGAATTACGGAGAATTTCAATTCGAATGGAAACCTCTCCGTTTATCCGGCGATTTTGTCGGAGCGCAGATCCAAAATTCGACTTTGTTTTCGACGCGGGATCGGGCGGAATCTCCGCAACGCATCTTCGGAGGAAGTTTGCGTTTTTCCGAAAATCTGTTCGTTCAGAACTTTAGAATATTCTATTATTCGTATCAAGAATCCAGGCAAGAGCCGGTCAAAGGCGATTTGTTTTTGCAGGCGTCTCCGTTTCGACCCTACGGAAAATTTCAATACTACGGATTGGAATTTTCTTCCGCCAAGTTTTTCGGATTTCGTTTGGACGCGGACGCGATCCGAGTTCTGGGCGCTCGCGAATACGGAATCGACGCATTTCGGAGTTATCAAACGGAACAATCGACAAACGGTGGTTTGGCGGGAGCGAGAATCGTCTGGGAAAGGGAAGAAGCGTCTTATTTTCTCGGAGGCATTTATGCGTCCAAGGATTCCGATCCGCGAACGGATCGAAATTCGAACGGATATGCCGGAATTCGGACCGATCTCCGTGGATACGGTGGGAAAACCTCGTTTCTGTTAACCGAAAGTCTTTTGGCGCAGGAGGGAACGGTCTTTCGAGAGGACGGAACTGCGTCCAAGCCGAATTACGAAAACAAAGGGTTTTCCCTGTTTCAGATCGGGGCTAGAAAAAAATGGCGGGAAACGTGGGCCGCTCAAGGGATGATTTTGACTTCTTCGTCTTCCTTGGGCCGCGGTTGGGAAGGGATCGCGACCGCCGGTTATCAATCCGAATTTTCATACATTCTTATGAGCTTGTCGTATGCATACGTCGATCCGCAAAAGGATCGAAAGAATTTCATCGATGAATGGAGAACCAAGGAACCGATCCGGGAATATTCCCGAATTTATTTATCCGCGGGAATTTATTTTTGAAGAACCGGCGTAGCCTTCTTTAAGGTTTTGCTAAAACTGACTTCGTTTCCGATCTCGTTGTAGATCAGTTCGTCCACGTTCATTCTTACTAAAAAAATACCTCGTCCCGAAAGATGACTCGCGTTCGGATCCGTCACGGGATCGGGAACTTTGGAAGGATCAAAACCGGCTCCGTGATCTTTTAGAGAAACGTAAATCTTTTGATTTTCAAAGCTGACATCGAGTTGAACCGATTCGTTCAACGCGTCGCAGATCCGATCCACGTGATCGAAGTAGTTCACCTCGGAGGAAAGAAGTTTGGATTTGTTTTCGTAGTTGATTCCGGCGGAACCGTGTTCGATCGCGTTGCCGAGCAATTCGTAAAGGGCAAGTTTGATCGCGAGAACGTCGTCCGTATGAATTCCGGGGATCAGGGAAATCGAGCGCATGACGAGGTTCACATATTGATTCAAGTTTTTTAAACTAGGTTTGATCGAAAACTGCTGCTTGGATTGGGCGAGTTGAAAGTGATTTTTGCCGATCAACTCCTGGCTTGAGATAAAAAGATTCTCGAACTTCTGCAGGGAATGACGGATCGCATCCATGCGAAACGGTTTGATAAAAAAGTCCACGGCGCCTAAACGAAGAGCGCGGATCGAAACGTCTATGTCCTGATTTCCGGTGATGACGATGAACGGAGTGTTGACTCCTATGTCTCTCAATTTGGAGATGAAGTCAATCCCGCTCATCTTGGGAAGACGTACGTCGGTCACGATCAAATCGAAGGACTTGTCCTTGCAGATTTCGAGCGCTTCTTCCGCGGTGCCCGCCAAGGTGAGATCGTGAAATCCGCCGAATATTTCACGAAACAAGTCGCGGATCACTTCTTCGTCGTCTAAAAAAAGAATTCGCATATCGATTCCATTCCGAATTCAAAAATTACATTTTCGGAATGGATTCGTCAAGATATTATCAGTCTAAATTATCCAGTTTATCCAGATTATAATTTGAGATTATTTTCTGATTGAGGCTTTGGAGTTGTTCCTTTTCAAACGTCGCAATTCGATTGCCTGAAAAACGGAATACGATATGAGAATCGTGATTCTCTTTTAGAATTTCCTTAAGATCGGCAAGAGAACGCACGGGCTTGTCGTTTACGGATTCCAGGATCTGATCTTGAAAATCGTGAAAGCCCTCGTTGGACGAGTCCGGAAACACTCTGCTGATAAACACGAGTCGATTCTTTTCGGGATGCATCTTCTTGTTGAAGGATTCGTACAGATACAAAAGCTTCTTATCCGAATTCTCACGATACTTATCCCCGGATTCTTTCAAATAGGCTCCGGTCAATTCGGTGAAGAAAAGTCCTCCGCTGATCAGATATCGAGGCGGTTTTACGCCGGATTTGGAAGGAATAAAGAAGGATTCCTCCGTGTACGATTTTAACGAGTACGTGATTTCTCTCCGTTTGCCCGCGCGGAATATCCCGAGCGTCACCAACGTTCCCGGAAGAGCGATTTGATGATTTCTTGTAAGAATTCTGGAAAGAATTTCCTGACGATCGGGCGGTGTGGAAAATCCCTGGCCGTTGACGCTGTAGATGGCGTCTCCTGGAAATAAGTTATGGACCGGTCCGACTCCGGGATATACTTCCGAAACGACTACCCCGTACGAAGCGTCCGGAAAGTAGAATTTCTTTTCGGGGACTGTCAAAGCGTCGTCGAAGGAAAAACCGGGATGTGCAATCGGACTGGAAGACGAGGAATGAACGAAGGCGGAAAGATATTCCGAAGGAACGTTCCAGCGTCCGTCCGAATAACCGCAGATTCCATTTTTGGAATATAAGAATTTTCTTTCACTCGATTCTTCTCTGGATTGTCTGCTCATCCGCAGGATCGCGTTCGAAAATTCGGGATGTCCCCATTCGAGTTTCGGAAAAAAACGGGAACAAGCGGGGGAATGGGCGCCGGCAAAGTGAACCCGCTTTTTCGAAGAGAACTTTCCTCTGTGGGAAAAAAGAGCCAAGCCGGTTTCCGGATCGTGTTTGAAAATATACAAACGGGTTCCCGGTCTCGTTTCCGGATTCATTTCCGAAAACAAGGGCATTTCTCCCGGCGGCAAAAGCGCCAGTAAAAAGTCGCCGTCCGCGATCACTGCCGGGATTTTTCGTTCGTAGTGCGAACCCTTTTGCCAAGGATTCTGGTGGGAAAACTTCCGAAAGTGCACGAGGATCGTTTCCGCCCGCAAAGATCCGAATTCGGTCGAAACCGAAGTCGCAAAGAGTATTATAAAAATTGCAAGTCGCAACAACGAAGCTCCGTATAAGAAAGACGCGACTCTTGAGCGCAAAACTCTCCGTTTTACCAAGGCGGATCGTAAAGCCGAAACGGTTCTTTCCAGCAAGGTCGTTCTCATTCGTCCGCCTCCGCGTCGAAGCGTTTTTTAATGCGAACATTGATCTTGTCGATCGTATCCTGATCTAAGACGATCGGAAGGTTGACCCCTCTGAATTTCAGACTGATCGTTCCTCCGTAGAATTTCTTCCAAAGGGATTTGAAATCCTCCAGATTCAAAGGAGTTCGATCGTTGATCGATTCGAGAATCTTATACCGATAACCCGCGTATTTCGAGTTCAACGGATCGGGATATACGCCGGAAAGAATGATGTCACGGTCCGTAAACCGATAGAGTTCGTCTTGGATGTAATAACTGTAATGGTAACGGAGCGAACTTTCCAAACGTTTGGAATCTCCTCCCGCCAGCGCGCGATTGACTGGCTGAAACAAAAAACCGCCCGAAAGAAAACTCGTATTCGTTCCTTGTTGTCTGTAAAGATCCAAACTAGGAACCCGCTTCAACGTTCCCTCGAGTTTGTAGTTCTTCCCGTTTCTATAAAAGAAAATTTTAATGGGATCTCCGATGAACTTGTTCTCGATCATTTCTCCTATGAACATTCCCCCGCCGCCGCTCGGGTCCATGATTCCGCCTTCGTCCGTAAGATACGATTCGTCGATCTTATACACGAAGTCTTCCGGTTTTAAAAGATCCGAAAAGGAAGAATCTGGATAAACCGTGTTCACGAGAATTCCGTTCAACCCGTCCGGAATTTTTAAATACGACTTCAAGGAGGAGGAATGTCCGTTTTGAAAACTGAAACCGGGAAACGGAAAGCCGTGATACGTTTCGTCCTCTACGTCTTTCAGGAAATGGTTGATGATTTCCGGAGGAATGAGATACGCGATATTTCCCTGCGATTGGCTGACTTGAAACGTGATCCCCGCCACTTTTCCGTTCTGGATCGCGGGTCCGCCCGAATAACCGGGAACGATGTTCGCTGTGACGCGGATGGCCTTTCTGTAGTCCAAACCAGTAAACGAATAACGGATCCGTTCCACCCGGGAAACATTACCGTTTTCTAATGTGATGTTTTCGTCCCCGCCCGGATACCCGAGAATCAGAAGATTGCTTCCGAGAGAAGGGGAGGATTCGGAAATTTCCAGAGGTTCGATTCCGTTGAAAAATTCCTCCTCTTCCACTTTGAGGATCGCGAGGTCGCAGTCGAAGCCGAGATATTGAACGCTCGCCTTATAGAATTTGCTCGAATTGAAATGTTTTACCTTGAGATAACCGGAGTTCGAAACTACGTGTGCGTTCGTTAAAATTCTGTTCCCGGAAAGGATCATTCCTGTTCCAGCGTCCCGGTTGATGGATTTGTCCGAATAACCGGAACCTTCTTCCTTTTCCGAAAAGGAATCGCTTCGGATGATGACGACGCTGTCCAAAAGCGCTTTGAGATCCGCGGAGTTTCCGTTCTGCGCGGAAAGCGAAGAGCCGAGGACAACGCTCCATAAAATTAGAATATTCTGAAATACCTTATTATTCATTGTAGAGTTCCGCATCCTGTTGCCAGAGGATTTTATCCGCTTCTATGGAATGGATTTTCAGTTTACCGAGGTATCTTCCGCCTTCCTGGATTTGATCCGTGTCCTTGTCATCCAGACGGATTTTTCCCAAAAAATCGGAACGAACACGGATGTAGGAATAGGGAGAAGAGGAAATGCAGCTCGCTTGAAAGGAATAATACACTGCCTTTTCCCAATAAAAGTCCGCGTCCTTTTTCAAGAAGATCAAAGGACAAGTGGAATCGAAAAAGATTTCCTTGCCGCTCTTTAAATCTCGTTTGGCCGGGTGTTTAGCCACGCTCAAAAAATACTGAAGACCGAAATTGTCCTTCGGTTCTTTCACGATTTGCGGTCGGATCGGATTCGATTCCTTCTTTCCGTATCGTTTCCAATTCCAAGCGGATTCTTCCGGAAAACGATCCTCGAAGGAAGGTTTGATTTCGAGGTAGGTTTTTTTTCCGATCTGCAAAACCTCTCCCAAAGAAATCCGAGTCGATGATCGTTTCCAAAATTCGGAACCGGCGCCTAAGTAGATAAAGCCCGGCCATTTCTCTTCCTTACAGGAATAGGAGAGATAGACTACCTTCTCGAATCTCCCCGATTCTTCAAAGCCGCAAGGCGCGACATCCAAAGAAGAATAGCGAGCGCGGAACGAACGAGCCAAAGATTCCGAAGGACGTTTGTGAAATTCTTTGACGAAGGACGTGAATTTTTCCGAAGGAGTCCGTTCCGGTTCGGATTCGGAGCCGACGCTTCCCAAAAATAAAACGAAACCCGCGAGAATCCAGACGAACCATTCTCCCGTCTTGCGGAGGGCCGCCGGAAAAAAACGAATCCGAGTACGGACGATTCTGAATTCTCGTATCATTGTTTAGAATATCGGCCTCGCGACCCCCCGATGTTAAATCCACAAACGCAAAGAAGATTCTCGATTCGATTTTTCGTTTCGCATTTTGCGAAGAATTCTTTCTTTCTTTTTTACGAAGTCTTATGTCCCAAATTTACGATGTTTTTTAAAAAAAAGTACATCGGAATTCTCAGGCTGAAAATAATGGTTAAATTCAAAGAATAACTCATTTCGAATCGATAGGGTAGGTTTGCTTGTCCAGCTGGAATTTTATAAAAACTGAATTGAATGATAAGGATTTTTTAATCGATTGTCGCTCCGCGTCCGGTTATCAGGAATCTACTCTGAAAGGCGCTTACAGTTTTCCGTTTATCAAAAAAGCGTTCGCATCGGATCCGGAATCGCAAAAAAAAATGACCGGACCTTTGGAAGAAATTTTAAAGCTCGTACAAAAGGACGGATCGGCTCGAGTCATCGCCTTCGACGAAGGAATGGGGATGTTCGCTTCCAGAATGGTTTATCTTTTGAGAGCGGCCGGTTATCAAAACGCGTTTCTCTACGGAAACCGTTGGCCCGTGGAAGGAACCGCGCTGGAAAAAGGTTCCCGAGAGATGGAACTCGCTCCCGGAGATAAACCGAAAAAACTTGAAGGTGTAGTGGACAAGGCTTTCCTCGAAAAGAATTTAACCCGACTTCAAATTTTCGACACGAGAACCCAGGAAGAATACGAAGGAAAACTTCCTAGATTGACCGCGCCGGAGCCCGGATCGTTATGCGGTCGTTTGCCGGGAGCGTTTCTTTGGGACTGGAGAATTCTTTACGACGGCCAGGGAAATCTCATCGAAAAAACGCAGTTTAACAAAAAACTCAGATCCTTTCCGTTTATGCCGGAACGTACGACGGTGATCTACGATTACAACGGCGCAAGATCCTCTTTGCTCGCTCTGATGTTACGCGAAGTCGGTTATCTCGACGTTCATACCTACCAAGGTTCTTGGTTCGAATGGAGAAGATCGAGTCTTCCGAAACAAGCGGTTTCGGTTTACGGACAAGCCGGAACGGGCGGCGCGGCCCCGAGAGTCGGCGGCTCCGATCGCAAATAACTAGAATCACGAAGCCCTTCGAATAAGAACTGGATTTTTAAACAGTTCCTTGGTATTCGGTATCAACGGATTCATAAGGAGAACTGAATGTTCTTAAGAAGGGCTTTTTTATGTTTACTCAGCGCCGGACTTTCCGTTTGTTCCGGTCCGTTTTCCAATTATACAAAAATCACCCTTCCTGTTGAACAAAAGTTCACGTTCGGCAAATACTTTCAAGCGGTTCAAAGGGAGAATGTCCTGGAGATCCGCTCGAACGCGGGGATCTTTCTCGAACTTTCCCTGACAAAACCGTTTTTATCTGCGGCAAAAGGCACTCAGGAAGTAAAATCCAAATTCGCGACCTATCATATCAAGGATCGGATCGGGCACCGCTGCGATTCTCAGAGTATCGAAAGTATCGTCGCTTCCACGGCCGATCTGAAAATTTCGGGCAATCTCGAAGGGGCGGGCTGCGCGAGCCGTTACGAAGTCGTTTTTACGCCGTTAGACGAAACGTCTTTGTACTTTCAAGTCGGTATAACTGATTCTACATTAAACCGAACTTATCTCCGGATCGGCTCGGAGGAGACGGAGAATATCTTCGGGCTGGGGGAACAATTCTCCCATTTCAATCTCAAAGGAAAAACCCCGTTTTTGTTAACCGAAGAACAGGGAATCGGAAGAGGGGATCAACCGATCACCGCGGGAGCGAACCTGACTGCGGGCGCGGGAGGAAACGAATATTCAACCTATACGCCGATTCCTTTCTTTCTTACCTCCAAAAACAGGTCCGTGTATTTCGAAAATTCTTCCTATTCCAGTTTTGATTTTTCCAAACCGGAAGAAATCTCCGTGGAGTTTCGCGAGAACGGGTTGAGGGGAACGATCTGGAAGGAAGCTTCTCCCGTAAAACTCGTACAGAAGTTCACCGCAAAAACGGGCAGGGCTCCCGAACTTCCGGATTGGGCCTACGGAACCTGGCTCGGAGTCCAAGGCGGAAAGGATGTCGTATTAAAACATATCGAAAGCGCAAAGACGGCGGGAAATCCGATCACCGCTCTTTGGATTCAGGATTGGGTGGGGAGAAGAAAGACCACTTTCGGTTCCCAGCTTTGGTGGAGATGGATCGCGGACGAGAAGTCGTATCCCGAGTTTCGAAAATTCTGCGCCGATCTAAACGCACAAGGAATTCATGTATTAGGATATTTGAATCCGTTTCTCGCCAACGAAGGCCCGCTCTACGAAGAAGCAGTCAAAAAAGGATATCTAGTAAAAGACAAAAGCGGCAAGAACTACGAAATTCAGACCGCGGGTTTTCCCGCCTATTTATTGGATCTCACCAATCCGCAAGCGGTCGATTGGATTCAGGGAATCATACAAAAAAATCTGATCGGTGCGGGTTTGTCGGGTTGGATGGCCGATTTCGGAGAATGGCTTCCTCTCGACGCGGAGTTGCATTCCGGAATTTCAGCCGAGGTTTACCATAACGTATATCCGGTCGAATGGGCGCGCATCAATCGCGAGGCGATTCGCAAAGCGGGCAAAGAAGGAAAGGTCGTCTTCTTTACCAGAGCGGGATACAGCCAATCCATGAAACATTCCACGTTGTTTTGGGAAGGCGATCAGATGGTAAGCTGGGGAGAACACGACGGAATCGTTTCCGCATTGACCGGGTTGTTATCCGGAGGAATCAGCGGAATCTCTCTCAACCACAGCGACATCGGCGGATATACGACGATCAACAATCCGATTCGAGATTATCATCGTTCCAAGGAATTGTTTTTGCGTTGGGCGGAACTCAATGTATTCAGTCCCGTATTTCGGACGCACGAAGGAAACCGTCCGGAAAAAAATCATCAACCCTACACGGACGAGGAAACGATCCGGGAGTTTGCGAGATACGGAAAGATGCATCTTGCTCTGAAAGAATATCTTCGTTCTCTCGTAAAGGAAGCGTCCGCCACCGGACTTCCGGTCGTGCGTCCCTTGTATCTTCATTATCCGGATGACATACGGACTCATACGATTCAAAGGGAATTTTTGTTAGGAGAGGATCTATTGGTTCTTCCCGTTTTGGACAAGGGAGAATCATCCGTGGACGGATATTTGCCCGAAGGAGAATGGGAACACGTTTGGACCGGAAAATCCTATTCCGGAAAAACAACGGTGAGCGTCGAAGCGCCGTTAGGCGAACCGGCCGTATTTTTGAAAAAGAACGGAACTTGGTACGGAAAGTTAAAGGCGTCCTTACTGCCGTTGAAACGGTAATCGAAAGCGGCCATCGAAATGACGCTCAGAAATTTTTTCGGGAACGGACTTCAAAGGTTTTATATTCTTGTTCTTATTTTGCAGGGAGCTCCGCTCTTTGCGCAGAACTTTAAAACAGGAGTTCATCTGATCAACGGGGACGATAAGGCTTATACGATCGTTTATTCCGAAACGAACCTCCCATCGTCTAAAATTTGTTTCGTGGAAAAGCCGAGTAAAACTCGGAAGAACGGATTGGCGCCGGTTGCAATCCGGGGCGATGTTCCCGGTTTTAAAATTCTTTCGAGAAAGGAAGACAAGGATTCGTTTCAAGTGGAAACCAAGGGGGTTCTAGAACCGAAAGCCGAAGTTCCTTGTTTGAGTTTGTATCTAAATTCCATTTCCATCGAAAACGGAATGTCTCTCCAAGAGGTAAAAAATCGGACGATCGTAATTGAAAACGGTAGATTGACTCGCCGAAAACGCGGAGTCTAAAGAAAGAATGAAAGAAACCGGTTTTACTCCGCAAAAATCTCCGATCGTTTTCTTTGACGGTGTTTGCAACCTATGCAATGCGGCAGTTCTTTTTTTCTTGGATCGCAATCGAAAACAAAATCTTCTTTTTGCCAGTCTTCAATCGAACGCAGCGGAAAGAATTCTTGGAAAGAAGGTAGAATTCGACGATTCTCCCGGTTCGGTTTTGTTTTTAGAAGAAGGAATTCTCCATCAAAAGTCGACGGCCGTCTTGAAAATCTGCGCGCATCTTTCATTTCCTTGGAAATTGCTTCCGTTCTTTCGGTGGACCCCCGTTTTTTTGCGCGATTGGGTTTACGATTGGATCGCAAGAAATCGTTATCGGTGGTTCGGCCGCTTGGAAGCGTGCAGAATGCCTGATCCAAAACTCAAATCCAGATTCTTAGAAGACTAAAAACAGAACGACCGACTCGCTTATGTTGCGTTGCAAAAAGAAGGAGTGAAAATTTTTCACGGATTCAATCTGAATTCTTCCGAAGTTTTTGGAAAAATGTAGGAACTCATACAATCTTCTCCTTCGAACAGGAATTGGATCGAAACCTGTGGGAACTCTTACACTCGTGCTTCCAACTTCTATCGTTCTTGCCAAACTGTGGGAACTCCCACTTCTCCTACTAAGAATCTATTCTCAATAAAAACAGTTCAAATCGTAAAAAACGAAAAAATCTCCGTAAACCAAATAATAAAATTCAAAAACAGAAGAATTCTAATCAAATTCCTTTAATATCGTCTGTTTTCCCTTTAGGAATTCCGTTGAAAAATCCTTGAATGGAATCCTGAAACGAGAAGACTGACTTCAGAAGTTGTTTTCCGTTGCCGACGTTCAATTTAGGTCTCGGGATTCCGAGGTTTTGTTGGCGACATATTTTGGAATAAACGATATGAAAAGAAAAACCGGCACCGTTCTGGCAGGATTGTTCCTTGTTGCGCTGTTCTTTAGCATCAAATCCTTTGCCAACACCAATTTAGAAGAAATCAAATTAGACAATCAATACCTTCAGACCTATCGAGGCCTGGAAGGAATTTGGATCGTTCCGAATCGGGTCAAAGAATCCGTCGGGGATCTGATCCACAACTTCGGAACCACCGAACACGAAATCAAACGGGTCAACGGAATTCCGGACAACGAAAGAATTCCCGTAAACGAGCCCGTATTCTTTCCCTATAACGAAAATTTTACCAGAAGTCTTTTGCTCGAAGACAAGGGCCGCGAAATTCTCCGCACCGATCAGAGAGAATTCATTTGGCCGATCAGTTTCAAACATTCTTTCGTGACGTCTCGTCTGGGAAGAAGATGGAACGCGATGCATTCCGGAGTCGATATCGCTTGTCCGACCGGTTCGATCGTGATCGCAGCGGCCGACGGAATCGTTCTTGAATCCAAAAAAGACGGCGGTTACGGGAACAAGGTTCTTCTTTCTCATCCGGGGATCAACGGGATCAATACGCTTTATGCACATAACTCTCTTCTTTACGTAAAAGAAGGAGATAAGGTGAAAAAGGGGCAGATCATCGCTCTTTCCGGGAACACGGGACATACGACCGGTCCGCATCTTCACTTCGAGGTCCGTTATCAGAATGTCGTATTAAATCCGGAACACTATCTTCCGGTTTTTCAATCTTCTTCCGAGGCTCGTGTGGCGATCGCCCGGGAGACCATCGAACAATAAGTGTCTTTAACGCGGGATTTTTGGAATCCGCAGATCTATGAAATTCTTTCCCGAAATCAACCCGGGAAAGCCGCATTCGATTTCGATAATACTCTTGTAAGAAACGATTTCGGCGAAGCCGTGATGGAACTCTTTCTTTCACAGGGTGTTCCCGCTTACAAAGGCGATCTTTCCGCTTTTTTTCCACGGGAGAATCTGGACAAAATTCTTTCTTCGCGTTTTCAAGATTCCGATTTGTTTCGTAAACTCGTGTTAGACGAGTACGAATCGATTCAATCCGAATCCGGACTCGAGGCATCTTATCGTTGGAGTTCCTGGATCTTTTCGGGACATTCTCCTCAACAACTAAAAAGAATTTCCAAGCGGGTTTGGAACGATCACGCGATGGATCGGAGTTCGCAGGCCGTAAAAATTTACGAACCGATGAAGGAACTCGTCGCCCATCTCATCGAGAAGGGTTGGGAGGTTTGGATCGTGACCGCTTCGCCTCAGGAGATCATTCAATCCGTTTCTCATCTGTTCGATATTCCCTCGGAACGAGTTTTAGGAATGAATCTTGCGGTTGTGAACGGAATTCATTCTTCTACGATCCTGGAGCCCTTCACGTATGGAAACGGAAAAGTGGAACGTTTGCGCGTTGCAACCGGTGCCTTTATGGATCTTGCGTTCGGGGATTCGGTGAACGATTTTCCGCTGTTGCGTTCCGCTGCGCGCGCGGGGATTTTTTTGGATCGCGGAAAGGGTGTTGTTCCTCCTTCCGAGGCAAAGATTCAGGCGATCGCCGATTGGAACGTTTTGGAAGGCGTTCTCGTCGAATCGTAACGTCTTAAATCGGCTCGGAACATCCGTTTCTTGAAAAAAGTTGGAATTTTTGGAATATTCGAAATCGATCATTGAATCATGGAAACTTCGAAAAAAGGAACCTTAATTTTAGTATCGGTTTCTCTCGGAAATCCGGGAGACCTCACGCAGCGCGGCAAAGAATTATTAGAACATTCTGATATACTCATAGGCGAAGAATCCAGAACGACTTCCACTCTTTTAAAATCCGTCAACGTCCAAAAAGAATTTCTTCTTTGCAACGAACATACAACCCCGGAACAAATCAAAGAGCTCGGCGATCAAGTGATGGACGCTAATCTCAGCGTTTTGATATCGGATGCCGGAACACCGGGAATCGAAGATCCCGGAAGGGAACTGGTTCAGGAAGTCTTGCGAAGAGGCGGAACTGTCAAGAGCTCGCCCGGTCCGATCGCCTTCGGAGCGGCTTTGAGCATTTCCGGTTTTAAGATTTCTCCGTTTACGTTTTGCGGCTTTTTATCCAGAGAATCGGCCGATCGTAAAAACGAATTGAGCCGTTATTTAAAACCGGGTCATACGATCGTATTTTACGAAACGCCTTACCGTTATAAGGCGGTGCTACACGATTTGGATTTCGTCTTAAAAAAAACGGGAGAGGATCGGCAGATCTTTCTTTGTCTGGACCTTACTTTGGAGTCCGAGTTTCAGTTTCGCGGAAAGATCGGAGATCTTTTGAAAATCGTGGATAACCTTCCGAAAGGAAATCCGGTGATCGTCGTTTCGCAGAGAAAGGGGCAGTCGAAGTCAAATGCAGGCCAGGGATCGAAGCAGGAGCATAATCAGCGATCAATGCCAAAACCCCGAAAAAAATATCGAAAGCGATCTTCGAAGTTCTCTAAAAATTAGAATACAGATTCTGAGAAGGAATGTAAAGAAATCTATTTTCCCAAATTAATTTCAATTGTTTATGAGAAAATAGATTCTTTTTTTCTAATATAAGCAAGGGGAAGATGACTTACAAAAGGATAATGAGTTGTAACATTGTGACGATGCTTTACACGTGTAAGGATAGATGCTACATCCGGCTGCGGCTCCTCCATTGTAGCAGAGGTAATTCCCGTTTTTTATTTCTATATTAATCATTGTCGATACACTTCCTGAGCTATTTGTTCCCGTTATCGTATACGTTGTTGGTATTGATGTTGCAGTTGGGGTTCCAGAAATAGTTCCGTTACTCGTGTTTAATGAAAGACCGGCTGGAAGAGCGGGGTTGATAGAAAACACGGTGGACGTTGCTGATTGAAGTGCTGGAGAATTAACCGGATAAGAGATAGATCCGAAGGTCGTATATTCCGTTGTAGATAGTGTTGAATATCCGAAAATTAGGCTTTTTATTCCGATATTTAAGTTTGCTTGGGCATTGCCGCCTGCATTTTTACCTGTGACCGCATAAGACGTAATAGAAGAGAGGGTAGTCGGCGTTCCCGATATATTACCGGTGACCGGGCTGATTGACAAACCAGCCGGTAGAGACGGGGCGGTCCATTCGTTGATCTGTGTTTCAATCTGTGAACTTCCTTGGTAGTATGGAGCCAGCGTTGAGATCGGGACGTTGACTGCAAAATTACAAGGAGAGGAAAAAGAACAAGGATAGGATAACGAAGGGGCATTGACTACTGTAGACATAGAAAATGTTCCTGAAACTTTATACGACGGATCTCCTGAGTAGGTAGCTGTAACCGTATAGATTTTAGGTGAAGTGACTGCGGTCGGAATACCAAGGATTTGGAATCCGTTTCCATTCTTATAGATACTACTTGTTGTCAACCCTGAAGGTAGATTAGGAGAAATAGAAAATTGAAATTGACCTGTTGTCGAGATTGTTTTCGCCGTTCCAGTTGCCATCGCTCGAATATCTATCGTCTCCTCATAAATTCCATAGGCGCTATTGATTGACGGATTACCCGATTTGAGCAGGCTAAAGGTAATGGGACTTGGTGTTGATTGTCCCTGCGCTCCTAAAAGCAAAAGTAAATCATTCATTTCCTGATTGGAACCGCCACCGTGTTTACAACTCGGATTTAAGGTAAGGAGGACGATGAAAAGAAAGTAGGTGATTTTGAGTCTGGTTTTTCTCGTAAAATCGGTTGAAAAATTTTGTTTTTTGCGCATATCTCTGAAATTCATGGAAACTGGATTCCTTTTTTGTATTCCAAATAACCGAATTGAAAATATCATGTAACAAAAAGGTTATTTTATTCATAATATTATTTTGTGATTTTTATTCAATAAAAAAATCACAAAATAATAGCTGAGAATTCGAAAACAAAATGAATTGAGGCACTGGATTCCGGTTTTTCGAGCATTTGAATTTGCAGAAATAAATAAAGTTTCAATTCTCAGCGGTTACCCAAAGGCGTCTTTCGTAAACAATAGACAGGCGCGCAAAAGGCAAAAGTTCACTGGAGTGTCCCAATGAATGAACATTATAAATCCGGCATATCGATCGCTTTCAAAAACGAAGATCGGTCGTTGAAGACTGCTTCGGTGATCGTAAACGGAGAAATACTCGGAATCTTTTGACAAACGTCGGAAGGTTTGGAGGAAAACGCGGTTTTATTTTGGGTTTGTATCGGCGGTAAAAAACCGATTTGTTTCGGGCCTGTCTTGCCGCCGTAAAAGTTCACGACCAGAATTTTTACTTTTTTATCTTTCAAAACGTTGATTCTAAACGTTCCATTCGCTTCGACGTTTGCATAACTCATTCCGTAATAATCAAGTCCGATCGCCTGAACCGAAAAGTTACGATTGTTCTTAACATCGACCTTTCCTTCCAGACAAGTGAACTCGGGTTTCGGTTTATCGAAATTCCACCAACCGGTCGATTGAATCTTGGAATAAAACTGGAAGGGAAATCCTTCCATCGTTTCAACCGCTTGGCGGGTTGTCGCTTTGGTCTCGCTTGAAACTAAATCCCAGGTTCCGTTTGAAAAACGATATACGTTGGAGCCGGACGGATCGGTCAAGGCTTGGAGTTCCACAGACAACTGCTTTCTGGGTTCGGTTCGTTTTCCTTCCTCATTGTAGAAGGCGAGATAAAACATTCCCGTAGATTCCAAAAGAAGATTCGCCCCGATTTGTGTGGGAACTCCCGCGAAAAGAAAATCGGCGTGATTGTTCAGAACGGTGATCCTTGCTTCGATGCGTTTCGAATCGGAAAAGGAATTCGCAGGAATTTTAAGTCTTAGATTTCCCGTATCTAAAACCGTTTCCTGATACGGAAGAAACGACTCGATGAACGGTTTTAAAATCGAAAAACCGAACGTGCTTGCGTTTACGTTTTGTGAAGATCCGGCAATTTCCCAACGGTCTTCTTGTTTTGCGATGATCCGATCCCTTTCCTCCCGACTTAAAGAGGGATTGCTCGGATCTTCCTGAGCCGAAACCGGGACGACGGCAAAATATGCAAAGACGAACAAACAAGGAACGTAATGTGAAAGTAGCTTCATAAGGAGGATATCGATTTTTTAATTTAGAACTTTAGGTGCCGATCTTTTTAATGGTCTCTTCGATTTAATTTTTTTAGCAACCGAATTTAAAACTTCTTCAAATATTCAGGCATTTCCGGAAGGGACCTTTCGGTCCATATCCAAGCGCCCACAAGAGAAACGATCGGAGCCGATTCTCCTTCCAAAATTCGGATTAACGCATTTTTTAAATCGTCTTGTGACGTTAGTCGAAACGGAATGTTCGGAAATTTCGAACCGAAAGAAGCTTCTTCCTGCTTGGCAACATATTCCAAAAAGAAATCGGGAAAACTTTTTCCCGATTCTTTTTGAAGTTTCAAAAGCTTCAGCAAATCCGGATCCTGCGATTTTTTTCCCATTCTTTGAAGAATGATCGTGATACCGCGAACGCTCTGACTGAAAAAAGAACCCGCACGGATGATTTTGCGTCGAGCCGGATCTTGCAGCGCCCATTCCTCCATTTTCTTTTTTACGAACGCGAGCGATCCGTAAAACGGTTGTAGGTGCGGTCTATAATAATACGCGGAATATCCGACACTGAGAGTCGGTTTGAGTTTTGCTTCGACCGCAAGCATCGGGTCCATACAGAATTTCAAAGCGTCCTTGACGTCGTTTTCGGGGGTTTCGGAAACCGGATAACCTAAATTGCCTCTTGCCGGTGTATAAATAAAAAGATCGATCGTATGAATTCCGCTCTTTGAAAGTCCTTCGTACAAACGAGGAAGAGAATGATCTTCCGCGTCCAAATCGATTTCCGTGATCGTTAAATCGGCTTCGGTCAAGGGAGAATTCTTACTCGTCGTCGCAATCACATTCCATTCTTCGTTTTGCTTGTTTGCGAATTCGCGAATGGCCGCGACCGCGCTTTGCCCCGCAACACCGCTGGTTCCGATGATAAGTGCGTTCTTTTTTGACATGGAGTTCTCCCGTTGGAGAGAAACCGTCTCTTAAGTGCCGATCCTTGTCTTTCTATTTTAGGAGGAATTTCGAAAAAATCGAATCATCCAATTCGACATCGTCCAAGAAGTTTTGAAAGTCGCGAGGAGGAGGACAAAAAATTCTTTCCTTAGTTCCTTCCGCGGTTTCGAACGAAACTGCCATCGCGTGTAAGAGAGAACGTTTAGCGATCGGCCTTTGCCGTTTCTGTTTTGTGATGGGAGTTCGGCTCCGATTGTTCGAAGTCTTTTCCACGCGAGAGGCATCGGTTTCCGATTTTCCATAAACATGATCGCCGAGGATCGGGAATCCTTTTTCACTCAGATGAAATCGGATCTGGTGCCTTCGTCCGGTATGAAGTTTCGCGAGTAGAACGGTATAATTTTCATTTCTTTCCCTTTTTAAAACGAAGAATTCGGTGATCGCTTTGTCTCCTCCGGAAAAAACTTTTCTGACTTTTTTATTTCCGTCTTTCAGATAACAGGTTTCTGTGAAACGTTCCTCTTCCACGATTCCAACCGCGACACAGAGATAAATTTTTTCCGAAGTCTTTAATATGCGATCTGCTTCCGGATTTTTCTCAGGATCTTTGCAGAAGAAAACGAGACCGCTTGTGTCCAGATCCAATCGGTTTACGGTTCTCAAATATTCGAACGAGAGTTGTTTTTGGAGACGGTCCGCAAAATTCTCCCGTTTGGAATCTTTGGTCGCATGAACCGGTATGCCCGGCGGTTTTTCGGCAAAAAGAAAAGATTCGGTTTCGTAGAATATTCTAATATTCGAATGTTTTTCAGGCATTCTGCTGTCTTAGATCCAAAAGGGAACTTCTGAAGTTTTTTTCGTCTTTGAGAATGGAAAAGAAGAGCTTGTCCGTGGATTCAACGATATGAACGGCCTTTTCGACCAGCTCTTTTCCTTCCGGCGTGAGTAACAAACAATTCGCTCTGGAATCCTCCGGATCGGGTTTTCTCGTAAGGAGTTTTTTGGATTCGAGACTGCGCAAGACCTTGGAGGTCATCATGACGTCCGTTTTCGCGTGTTCGGCGAGGCGGACTTGCGTCGCTTTTTGGACGGTTTCCTCGAACCAAGCCAAACTCGCCAACAGAACGAATTGAACGTGCGTCAGATCGAGAACCAAAAGATTCTCCCGAATCCGTTTTTGCCAAAGGTTCGTAATCTGCCAAAAAAGAAATCCCGTGCTTTCTTCGGCCTGTAATTCTGAGAATATCGATTTTGGTTTCATGGCCTTTTCTCGGGGTTAGGGTTTCATTCTATTTTTTTATTCTCGATTGTAAAGTTGGATTGTTCCGGAAAATCCGGATTTTGGGGTTTGTAATTTCCGTTTCTTTACGTTAGAATTCCTATAAGAACCTGTCCCAAAGAAAACTCAGCGACACTGCTCTCTATGGGTCGCAGCGGGAAACTCAGCGACACTGCTCTCTATGGGTCGCAGCGGGAAACTCAGCGACACTGCTCTCTATGGGTCGCAGCGGGAAACTCAGCGACACTGCTCTCTATGGGTCGCAGCGGGAAACTCAGCGACACTGCTCTCTATGGATCGCAGCGGGAAACTCAGCGACACTGCTCTCTATGGATCGCAGCGTCAGGAATGAAGCTGTAGCTTGTTTTTCTATCCAAGTAGAAATAAGTTTCGGGACAAGCCGTATGATTCTTTGAAAATTGTCGGCATTTTTCGGTTTATAATTTTTTTTGAAAAAATAATCGGAAATAAGGGTTAATCTAATGAGGCGATCATGAAAAAAGTTATTTCCATTCTGATTTCTGTTCTCCTGGTTTCCGCCTGTGCACAGGCCGATAAATTCAGTCTTGATTCTTCGAATCCTTTGGCGCTTTTAGCGCAAATTTCCTGGAGCATCAACGCCGTTCCGAATACGGGTTCCGGCACGACCAACTTCGTTGCCGTTGGTGAGAAATGTTCCTTTTGGAAAAGTTCGGACGGTAAGACTTGGACATACAGCAATACGAAATTCTCCGGTTGTACGGACGGTTCTATTTCCGCGATCGCCTACGGTAACGGGACTTGGGTGGCCGTAGGCGCTTTGAACGCGAACGGCGGTTGCGGAATTTGGTCGAGCAAGGACGCGGAAACTTGGACCGCTTCTTCCTGCGATCCGAATCCCAGCCCGCCGAATGGAACTTCGGCTCTGCATCCGTTGTACACGATCGTCTATGCGGGAACCCGTTTCTTTGCGGGAGGTCCGCATAACGGTTCCACTACGGGCGTGGGATTTTTCGGTCAGGTATCGAGCGACGGTTCTTCGTGGCAGTATCTTTCTTTGACGGACGGCGCCAGTTACATCGGTTCGGACTATCTCTATTCTTCTTCCTATAACTCCGTTACTTCCGAAGTGTATTTCAGCGGTGTGCATAACGTGAACAGCGAAGTGATCACCGTTGCGCTTCCAGGCTTGGGTCAATCTTCCGTTTCCGTCTCGATGACTTCCTTCAGCTACGGTGTGTTAGCTTTGAAATCGGGTAAGGTTCTCGTATACGGCGACGATAACTACACGTCTCCGACGATGGGTGTGGTGAAGATCGGAAATTCGATTACGACCGTAAGTTCGGCGAGTTCTTCGAACACGGGCGTGACGAGTCATATCAATACCGCCGCGGAAGGAAAGGACAAGATCGTCATTTTAGGGAACCAATGTAAGATCGATTATTACCAATTCGGTTTAAACGTTTGGCATCCGGGGATTGCGGCGCCCGCACCCACCATGACGAATTGTTCCGGTCTGGATTGGACATCCATGGCTTACAATACGGCCTTGGATCTTTACGTAGCGGGCGCGCGCGTCAGCGGAAGCACTCCGACCGCCTTCGCGTATTCGACGACCGGCCTTCCTTCCGCGTGGACAGTCGTATCACAGGCGTCTGGCGGAACACCGGGACCGGCCATCTTAGGAATCGCCACCAAGTAAGATCGTATCTACAAGAGTCGTCGTTCATTCCGCGGAGTATGGCATTCATTCCGAATATTCAAATTTTTGTATTTTCCGAAATTCTCGTTTGTTGTTTTGTTTAGAGATCGGAAACCGTTTTCCAAAATGAAGTCGGTTTAAAAAATCCCAGATCCGATCGATCCGGAGAAAACGAGTGAGACGCGGGTATTCATTTATTGTAATCCTTTCGATTTTTCTAAGTTCCTGCGCGCAAGCGGACAAGTTCAGTTTGGACGCTTCCAACCCGATGGCACTTTTGGGTCAGATCGGTTGGAGCTTCGGCCTTACCCCGTCGAATGCCTCGAACGCCAGCGGAACACAATTCGTAGCCGTAGGAGACAATTGCACATCCTGGACTTCCCAAGACGGAATTTCGTGGAAGTTTAGCGCCGTCCGATTTCCGGGCTGTAGCGGAGGTTCTTTGAAGAACGCCGCCTATGGTAACGGAACCTGGGTTGCGGTCGGGACGACAAACGGTGGAGGCAATTGCGGAATCTGGTCGAGCAAGGACGACGGAGAAACTTGGGTGTTGCGCGCGTGCGATCCCGTAATGATTGCATCGACGCCAACCACCAAATCGTTGTTTGGCGTTACCTACGGCGCGGGACAGTTTTGGGCCGTGGGGCAAAAAAATCAGGCCGCCAACGGAACCGATTATTTCGGACAACATTCTTCGGACGGAATCACTTGGCAATATATGGGAATCACGGACGGTTCCTCCTACATCGGAACCGACTATTACAACACGGTCTCTTATAACGAGGTCGCATCCCAATTGTATTTCAGCGGAGTTCATTCCGTAAACCCCGAGTTTTCCGTGGTGAACATTCCTTCACTTGCGAACTCGTTTCCTTCGGTGGGAATGGCGAGTAACGTAAATCAGGTTTTGGCCTTAAAGAACGGAAGTATTCTTGTCTATGGCGATGCGGACAACCCCGGAGCAGAAGCAAAAATCGCGTCATCCGTTACGAATGTAGGAAGCGCGATTGTGTATTCCACCGCGATCCAAGTTCACGCAAGCATTGCCGTTGAGGGAAAGGACAAGATCGTTTTGTTCGGAAATTCCTGTTCTATGGATTACTATCAGTTCGGTTCGGACGTTTGGCATCCTTTGGATGCGAGCGTAGTCTCGGGTTGTTCCGGTAAAAATCTTTTGGGAGCGGCTTACAATTCCGCTTTGGATCGATACGTGGTCGCGGGAACTTCCAACTTTTTCGCGTATTCGACGACCGGCCTTCCTTCCGCGTGGACCGCGGTTACGCCCGACCTCGGTGGAGCATCGGCGCAAGCGGTCAACGGAATTGCGTCTAAACAACGTTAGGCTGTAATTTTCCCCGATCAAAATTAAAGTGGCCGATTCTTTTTCGAGAGGTTGAATTTGGAAAAATTAATTAAGTTTAAAAACCTATTGGAAAATAGCGGAAATTCGGAAATTGAAGATTCTGACAGGGTTGTTTTGCTAAAATGCGACGATCTATATCATTTGGAATTTTATGGAAATCCGATCGAAGAAAATTATTTCGAACTTTTAGAAATAATTTGCGATAAAGAAATATCCGAAAAATTAAAATCGATCGATTTCAAAGGGCCCGATGTCGGATCAAACGGAACACGAAATTGGGATTTGAATCCGCTGGTAAACGGTTCCGCAAACTTTAAGAATTTAGAATATTTTGCGGTAGAAAAAACGAAATCCAATCATCATAACCGCACTATTATCGGAGAATCTTACAATGAAGACGGAGTTCTTGCGAAACTATCTCTAAAATGTCCGAATCTTAGGGTATTGATTTCTCCATCGGCCCCGAATGCCGATTTTTTTAAAAACAACCACAATACATTAGAATTATTAAATGTATCTTCCGGATATTCCCACGAGAATTTCATCGAAAATTTATCTAGTTACGATTGTTTTCCGATGTTAAGAAGTTTGCAATTCGGAGAATATAACGAAACATACATGAATAATTATTCGGATCTTACTACTCCATTCGATCATTATAAAAAACTTTTCTCTTCGGGGATTCTGAAAAAGCTGCGGGTGTTTATTTTAGAAAACCCGGTTTGCTCCAAGGAAGAATTGTCGGAAATAAAAACCCTGCTTAAGGAATGTCAATTTCAAGTTATTCGATGTTCTTCCGAATGGATTCGAAGATAGGTCGGATATTTCCGTTCGTATATTGAAACCAAATCTTTCCGCTAATATTTCCTCATCGCTTCGTTCCGGATCGCACGGTCGATCCTCACTTGGGGCAAAACAACGGTTTTTGCCGTTCGTTAGGCGGCTTCCGCAAGTTTCGCGAGATTTTTCATCGCGCCTGGTAATTCTTCCCCGATTTTATTTCCGATTACGCGGGAGAATAAGAAAGAAAGCGGGCCTGTGAACGTTACGGTGTGCACGAACTTTGTTCCTGAAGGAACGGGAATGAGTTCGTGTCTGAATTCCAATTTGCAAAAAGGAAGTTGTGTGAGATCGGAAAAGAATTCCTTCTCGCGGACTTCGGTAAGACGAAACCAGGTTTTCGGTCCGCCCTTGGGTTTGAGCATTCCCCGGCTTCCCGTTTTAAATTCTCCCTCTAAATAAGAATCTTCGACTTCGTGATCCCAGCGTTTCCAATTCGATACGTCTTGGTAGAGTTCCCAGAGTTTGGCCGCGTTGGCTTGGGTGATTTCTTCGTGTTGTATGCGTTTCATCTTCTTACCTTTTTTGAATTATAACTAAATTTATAATAATCGTGATTATCAATCAAGTCTATTTTTTTCCGGTCCGGAGTTTTAGATTGACAGAATTCTGCTATATTAGACAAAAAAAGTGTAATGAACCCATCCATGGAAGAATTGGAAGCCGGTAAAGAATCCCCCTCCAGTGAACATATCACGGAAGTCGTCAAAGAAAATCTCAAACTGATTCGCCATACGAAAGGATTCTCCTTGGATAAGTTGGCCTCCCGTTGCGGTGTAAGCCGCGCGATGCTTTCGCAAATCGAGCAGGGAAAGAGTGTTCCGACAATTTCCGTTCTTTGGAAGATTGCAAACGGTTTGAACGTTCCTTTCAGCGAACTTCTCAAAGAGAAAGGCACGGAAGGCGTGATCGTGATGAAAGCGGAAAACACGAAGGTTTTGTTTTCCAGTTCCAAAGTCTTTTCTAGCCGCGCACTTTTCCCTTATAACGGAAATCGAAAAACCGAATTTTACGAACTCATTTTAAAACCGGGCGGGATTGAAGTTGCCGAGTCCCACCAATCCGGAACCACCGAAAACATCGTGGTCGTTTCGGGAAAACTCCGCCTGCGGGTCGGAGAGAAGGTCGTGGAATTGGAACCGAAAGATTCCGTTTTCTTCAGAGCCGATATTCCGCACGAGTATTCCAATCCTACAGATCAGGAAACTCTGATGTATCTGGTGATGGATTACAGAGACGAAATCAACTAATTCCTAAAAAAGATCTTTCCTTTCTTTGTCCGCATCGGAGAATCCTTCGGATATTTCCTTTAGGATATTCAAGAATGCCGAAACGTCTTTCTCATACGATTCTTCTTTTCGCTTCGCTTGTCAGAATACCGTCGGCGATCGGCACGGTTTTGATTTCGTTTTCCGTTTTCTTTTCTTTGAGTGCGGAGAATCTTCCGCCGATCACCGCACCCGATCCGGATGCGCGTTACACCGAACAAATTTCCTGTCATTCGAACGATTGTATTTCCTTAAAACTCGAAGACATTCTTGCCGAAGGATCCGTTAAGTCCAAGATCTCCGATCTCATGGCGGAGAACGCCGGTAAGATCTTAATCGATACCTCGAACGCGCCCCGCAAGATCGATTCCGAGGATTTGGACGACGTTCGTACTCTTCTGGAAGAAATTTCCAAACGCGACGGAAAGGTTGCGATCGAAAAGCTACATATCGCGATTCGTTCGTTTCAGATTCCCGATCCTCCTTTTTTAAAGGACGTCGGTCTCGTTGGTTGGGACGTTTTCAAAAGAATCTACAAGAAGGTTTATTACCGTAGAACTTCGGACTATCATGCGAAGGTTTTGTATCATCCCGAAACGACGAACATCTTTCTGGTTTATTTCGTTCACCGAAAATACGGAGATATTTGCAACACGGTGTTTGCAAGCTGCAATGAGATCGAATATCTGGACGACGATACGTTCGATCTTCAACTTTCGCAGGCTTTGCGCGAATCGAAGGAAAAGAAGATTCCTGTGAAGGTCGCTTTTCGTCAAACTCCGGCTCTTCTTCCCGAAGCGAAGATCGATCTGGAATATCTGAAAGGGGTCAATCGTTCCACCCGGATTTATAAGTGGCTGGCGGCCGGTAAGGAAAGGGAAGTCAAACCCGTTACCAAGTCGCGCTTTCTTGTGTTTCAGGCGGTCGTTACCGCGATCGATTATTCTTTGACCGTGTACGATATGATTTCCGCGCTAATTCTATACAAACCCGCAACGGAACGGAAGATCGAAGTGAATTATATCGATTCGCCGCAGGGTAAACAAATCGATTCGATCATCTTTCTTCCTCCGGAAGAAGAGAAGACGAATTGAAAGCGTGAACGTGCGTTTCGCGGTTTTGTTTTTTAGAAAGTAAATTCGGATTTGTTGGGCTTGTCGGGACTTTGCCGTTTTTCGGAGACTGTGGGAACTCATACGAAGTGTGCGGGTTTTACGGTCAAACTCAGAATTGTGGGAACTCATACGAAAAACGCGGGTTTTGAGTACCGGATCTCGAAAATGTAGGAACTCACACAATCTGCGAGAGGGATGCGCAGGGCTTGTCTCGAAGCGCGCCTTGGGGAACATTTGATTTCCGCGCGAAGAGATGAGCGAGCAGCGAACCCGGAGCAGCGCGTTTCCCGCTTTGCGGGAACTCGCCCTAAAAATCGACAAACTCAATTCGGTCTTTCCGTCGGAACATTTCGTTTTTTAGAAATGTGGGAACTCATACAAATCGCGGGGTTTTACAATCCAACCTTGAATTGTGGGAACTCACACGTTTACGAATCCTATAAACGACTGGAAGAACGGATTTGAAGCTGTGAAACGATCCCGACCTTTCCCGCAGAGGAAAGGTCGGATTTCTTTTTAACGGAAGAAAATAAACGTAAGCAGGATGAAGATAGGAATCAAAATTCCGAAAGAATATAGAACGTATCCTCCGAAACTCGGCATCTTTACCTTATTCTCTTCCGCAACGGATTTTACCATAAAGTTAGGCGCGTTTCCGATATAAGTCAGAGCGCCCATAAACACCGCACCGACCGAAATCGCCTTCAGAATCGCTTCGGCACGACCGTCCGCCAAAATCTGCGCGACGTCGTTCATTCCCAACGTTCCCTTCGCCAATGACAAGAACGTTAAGTAAGTCGGAGCGTTATCCAAAACTCCCGAGAACAAACCGGTTACCCAGAAGAACTGCCAAGTTTCGGTGACACCCAATTCTTTTCCGTGGTGTTCCAAAAGAATGAGCGCAGGAATCATCGTAATAAAGATTCCTATAAACAGATAAGCGACTTCCTGGATCGGATGCAACGTGAATTTGTTGTGTTCTCTCACATGTCCTTTGGTGGTCAGTTTGGAAAGAACGATCAGACCGATCAAAACTCCTTCGCGGATAAACGCGATGTACGGATTTTCCACGATCGCAGGAATGTAGTTTTGATTTAAATAAGCGACCGCTAAGACGACTCCGAGAAGCCAGATGAAATTGACCTGACCTTCCAAGCTGATCTTTTCGTGGCGCTTATGATCTTTCTTGAGATCGGTTTGGGTTTCTTTTTTATACGCGATCGTATCCCAGATAAAATACAGAATCAAAAGAAGAATTCCCGCAACGAGCAACTCCGGTAAAAGTTTAAACGTCCAGGTAAACGGAACTCCGATCAAATAACCGAGGAACAAAGGGGGATCTCCAAGAGGAGTCAGGGAGCCTCCGATATTCGAAACCAAAAAGATAAAAAAGACGACGGTATGGACCACGTGTTTTCTTTCCGAGTTCGTTTTCAGAATCGGACGAATCAAAAGCATGGATGCGCCGGTCGTTCCGATAAAAGAAGCCAGAAACGTTCCGATGATCAAGAAGATCGTGTTGTTGAGAGGAGTCGCGGTAATATCTCCCTTCAAACGGATTCCGCCCGAAATATAAAACAAGGCGCCGAGAAGAATGATAAAGGGAACGTATTCGAACACGAGCGTATGAACGATCTTTCCGAACCATCCGTGTAAAACCAGAATGGTAAACGAAACCGCCGCCAACGCAAGGGCGAGAATCAGCTTGTTCGTGTTGCTTTCCCACCAGTGAGAAGTCGCGTGTGAAACGATCGGTAAAAGAGCGATGCTCAAAAGCATAAGAACGAAGGGAAGCACGCTCCAATACGGAAGTTCGTCTCCCTGCACTTCGTGATGGCCGGAAGATGCTTCGTCGTTATGGGAAGAATCATGGGTCTCCGTGGTTTGCACGGGCGGTTGTGTTTCCCCCGCCGGTTCGTCCGCTATAAGCGCGACGGACGGCAGGGTAAGAAGGATCGCCAGAAGGACGGATGTAAGTTTTTGTTTCATTGCTCGTATCATCTGAAGAATTTTTAGACATTCTCGGGATTCGGAAGAAAGAGTAAAAGTAAAAAGACTTTCTTTGCCTTTTTTTTCCCCGTTTAACACAATCTATTTTGCGAACTTTTTTAGATTGCAGAATTTTTCAAGAAAGAGATGCTTTCCTGTGAAGTCCCCGAATAAAATTGTGCGAAAACGCGATTTACGGATGTCAGATGAAGAGAAGGGTTTCCCTCAAGGAATTCTAAGAAGATGGAAGCGTTGTTTGCAAAAAAAGTCTGTTTAACTCCGGCGGAGATCGAACAACGATTGAAGTCCGTTTCCATTCAACCCACGATGCAGAGAATTTCAATCTGCCAGTATGTTCTTTGCGAGGCCGATCATCCCACCGCGGAAGAAGTCAAAGAATGGGTCGATAGCCGTTCCTTCAAAATGAGTTTGGCTACCGTCTACAACACGTTGAACATCCTTGTATCGGCAGGGCTTTTGAGAGAATTCAAATTTTCCTGTTTGGGAAAATCCGTTTACGACAGCAATATCGTGGATCACTATCACTTCTTCGACGAAAAGAGCGGTAAGTTCCATGACATCGATCCTTCTCTTCTTTCCCTCAGTTCCAATCTTCCCGCCGAGTTCCTGGTCAACAAAACGGATATTTTGTTAACCGGAAAACTGGCAAGCGATCCATCGAGCGACCTGAATTGCGACTCATAGGGATTTAATTCATTGAGTTTAGGAAGCGAGACGCCGAGTTTAGAGGGCGTGTCGGCCAACGAGCTCCGGAACACGGCGAGTCGCTCTCTTACAAAGTAAGAAAACTAAAGATTGATCGCTTCTCCCAAAGCGGCGCCGAAAGACTCCATTACGGTTTCTGAAAGTGTAGGGTGTGCAAAGATCGTAGTCGCGATTTCCTTTGCCGTCAACTCCTGCGTGATTCCGAGTGCGACCGCCGGTAAAAGTTCCGTAACACCGGGACCGATGAGATGCGCTCCTAAAATTTCTCCCGTAGCCTTATCCACGATCACTTTGGTAAAACCGCCAGCGTCTCCCATCGCCTGCGCTCTTCCGCTTGCGGTAAACGGAAACTTTCCTACGCTGATCGTATAACCCATGTCAGTCGCTTTTTTTTCGGTGAATCCGATCGAAGCCACTTCGGGATGACAATACGTGCAACCCGGAATCGCGTTGTAGTCGATGGGAACGTAGCTCAAGCGGTGGGGATTTCCCGCGTGGATCGAAATCGCTTCCGCGGCTTTGATTCCTTCCATGGAAGCGACATGCGCGAGAAGAGGAGGGCCGTTGCAATCTCCGATCGCGTAGATATGAGGAACGCTTGTTTTGTATTTCGTGTCCGTCTTTACGAAACCTTTTTGTAAAAAGACTCCGATCTCTTCGAGGTTCATCGCGTCCGTGTTCGGAACCAATCCGATGGAAACGAGAATCTTTTCCGCTTCCAAAACTTCTCCCGTTTCCGGGAGATTTTTTCCCTTGAGTAGAACCTTTACTTTTCCGTTTTCCAGTTTCGGATCGGAAACGCCTACGCTCGTTAAAACGCGGATTCCCCGCTTTGCAAACGATCTTTCTAAGAATGCAGAAATCTCTTTGTCTTCCACGGGAAGAATCTGGTCCAGCATTTCGACTAACGTGACTTTGGCGCCCATCGTCGCGTAAAAGTCCGCGAATTCCACTCCGATCGCACCGGCTCCCACGATTAAGAGCGATTCTGGGATTTTTTCCTGAACCATCGCGCTTCGGGAAGAAAGAACGGTCGTTGGATCGAAGGGCAAACCGGGGAGTTCTCTCGCTCTTGCACCCGTCGCGAGAATGAAATACTTCGAAGTGATTTCCTCTTTGGAAGTATCGGGCAGCCAAATCGTATTCGAATCTTTGAATACAGCCGTTCCCTTTTTGCGTGTGATCTTGTTTTTGTTTAATAAGAATTCCACGCCGGAAGCCATACCGTCCGCGACTTTTCTGGAACGTGCGATCATAGAGGGTAAGTCCGGCTTTGCGCCTGTAAGATCGATTCCGAATTCTTTAGCGGAACGCATCTTTTCCAAAAGGTGCGCCGATTCGAGCAAGGCTTTGGTGGGAATACAACCCCAGTTCAAACAGATGCCGCCGGGCCTTTCTTTTTCGACGACGCAGACGTTCATTCCCAACTGAGCGCCTCTGATGGCCGCGACGTAGCCGCCTGGCCCCGCGCCGATGACGGTGAGATCGTAGGATTCTGGCATAAAATTCTCCGGAACTATTAGAGTCCTTTTCGGAACGGTTCCGCAAGAATTATTTTGAACGGTCGGAAAGAATCCTCCGGATCAAGCGCTTTTCTTTTTCAGAACGAGAATCATTCTTCCCGCCGAATTTTTGAACTTCGTCTCGTTGAATCCGGAATACACGTGCATGATCTCGAATTTATGTCTGAGAATCATCCGTTCGATTTCGGGAAGATAGAAAACGCGCATAACGTGTTTATCCCGAATTTCCTTCGTATTGATCTGATAGATGTAATTCACTTCCACCATCGTGGACGTATCGGCCCTGACCAAACGGAAACCTCGGTTTCTTTGAATCGTAGCGCTTTGTGATTTGATCTGGGCCACCGGAGTGATCGGTTTTCTTTTGATCGTTCTAAGCGGCTCCGCGTTCCAAACTTCCAAAATCGCGAGACCGGCGGGTTTCAGATTCTGCTCCATGAGCTTGAGAGTGGAATCGATTTCTTCGTTCGTTAAGAGATAGTTAAACGACCCGAAAAGACTCATCACACAATCCAGAAGAACGCCGGATTGATACGTCTGCATCGGAGATACGTCGAACTTGCAATGGGAATATCTTTTTTTGGCGACGTCGATCATACGGGAAGAGGAATCGATTCCTTTGGGACGGTAGCCTAAGGATTGAAAATAACGAACGTGTTCTCCGGTTCCGCAACCCATATCGAGAATCGTCATGATTCTATGTTTGCGGAAAAGCCGATCCAAAAACTTGGCTTCGGAATCGATCTTGCGCGCGGGCTTTTCGATATCGAAGTAGAATTCTGCGAGTTCGTTGTACAACTTCATAAAAAATCGGTTTAGAGGTCTTGGAATCTGCCCGTTAAATATATTAACGGCAGTCTGCTTATGAAAATCCAATATTTCGGAATCATTTTCTTTTTTTTTAATTGTTCTCTCGTGTCTCTCGAAAGGCAGACCGGACTTAACAAAAGTCTTTGGAGCGGCGATACGTTGATTTTGGGGGGAATTTCGGTTTCTCTTTTGTTTCTCTTCGGACTGGTTCTGAAGGAAACCGTTCACAAGGCGCCCGATCCTTCGTCGAAGTCCTTCGAGGAGAATCGTGATTCGCACAAAAACGAAATTCTTCCGCGATCGGAAAACGCCGTTCTTACGAACTTCGAATCGAATGCAAAGCAGGATTCGATTTCGGAAACACGGACTCGGGTAGAATCGACGGTTCGAGCTCGAAACGTTTCGAACCTAAGAACAAATCCGAATGCGCATGCAAGTTTCGTCTGGAAGAGGGAAGTCCCCGCACATCCGGAACTCATACTCGCACATGAGACATTTTTAAAACTGCTCGGTTCTTATTTGAGCTCCGCTGAAATCTATTTTTTAAGCGGAGAAGTTTCGTTGCTTCTCGCTTCGAGAAAGGGAAAGATCTTTCATCTTCCAGAAAGCCCCGAAGAAAACGTACTGACCGAAAAAAGTCTGAGCGAGTTGCGTGAAGGAAGAATCAGTTTTACCGAATCGTTTGCGTTGATTCCGCTTTCGACCGGAACCGCACCGTTCGGATATCTCAAGATTTTGTTAAACGAATGGAATCTCTTGAACCCGAAAGAGTTCCGCTCCTGGAAGGAAGAATACGAAGAACAGGTTTCGATTCAATTCGAATCTTCCGATCCGGAAACGGGTTTCGGCAATCTTCACGCGTTCGAGTTGGACAAGCTTCGCGCGGAGGAGAATATTCTGATCTTTGCAAGTATTCAAACCGATTCTTCCCATCCGTATGTCTTGAAATGGATGTCCCTTTGGACTTCCAAAATCCTCCGAAAAACGATTCGCTTTTATAGAATCCGAAAGGATCGAGTCGCATTCCTTCTTCACGCCGAAGAATGGGACGCGTTCAGCAAAAATCTGAAGGAACTGATCGAATCCCTGCAAAACGAAAATCATCGAGTCGATCTCAACTTAGGCGTTTCGATTTTAGAAGAAACGAAGGAAGAATGGGTTTCAAACGCGAGAAAGGCGTTGGCCGCTTCGATCGAACAGGGACCGAACAGGTACATTTGTCTGTGAGCATCGATCCTTTACTCGACGAAAAATTCATTCTGACGATCTCTCAGATCTTTCCGGAATATTTGGACAAAACGTTGAACGTCACCGCGATCCGCGAGGCGTTCGGTCCTTCCAAAAACGAGGGGCTTTGTTACGAGAACTGTACGATGGTCGAGTTCAAGGGAGAAATCGAAGGAAAACTATTTCTCGCCATGGACGGATACACGAAGTTGAAACTTCTCCCCTTGGTCGCGCGCTCCTTTCACATCGATCCTACCGTACGGGCCGACGCACCTTCGATTCTGATGGAGTTCGCCAATCAGATCTGCGGAATGTTGATTTCCGAAATGAGGCTGGGAAGATTCGAAGCGGAACAGCTTCCTCCCGAAATTCTCAATCATAAACTCATACCGATCGATTTGGAAACGTACAGGCAATACATCCTGATTTATTTTTTAAAGGACGCGAAAGCGAAAGAGTATCTCGGAAGGGTTTATCTCATTCTTTTGATGAAGAAGTTTTAGACAAAAATAACGGTCTTTCGAAAAATTTTTGTGGAGATTTTTCCCGTAGCATAAACCCTCATTCGGATGAATTCTTTCAACGTATGGAAGGGATTGCCCTTTCTACTCGACTATTCCGGAATCAAAACTCCCCCGCAAGCGCGCATAACGGAAACGAGCCTGAGTCTGCCGAACTCCGTTTCCTTAAGAACGAAGATTCTCGAAAGCGGAAAGAATGCAAAGGCTCCGATCGTTTATCTCCAGCACGGGATGAGCTTTAAAGGAATCGACGATCCGCGTATTCTCGCGTTGGGAAACAATCTCGCCAATCGGGGCTTTCGAGTATATCTTCCCGAATTACCCGAAGTGAAAGGTCTGTTGATCCGTTCCGAAACGATCTCGAATATCCGGTCCGCGTTTTTAGGGATTCACGCTTTGGAAGGCCGGCCTCTTTCTTATCTTTCCGCGAGTTTTTCAGCGGGAATGGGCTTTGTCGCATTAGCAAATCCGGAATGTCAGAACGCTCTTACGGCCGCGCTGTTGATCGGCGGTTATGCGAACTTCGGCCAGACCTTTGCGTTCGTATTAAAGAACTACGAGATCGAAAGTTACGCGGTGAACGTGATGATGTACAACTACATTCATCTGATCCGTTCTAAACACGAAGGTTTAAAGGAATATTTCTTAGAGTCGGCCTTGGACAACGGATTGTCTCGAACGCCCGATTCGCTCCGCGGTCCTAAGATCCTTGCCGGTTTGAACGAAGGTGATCGGAGCTTTGTTCGAAAGTTTTTGGAAAATGCCGAATTTCGGAAAGAATCCGCGGTCGCGATCAAAACGGCGGTCGCCGAACCCTTTGTGGAAGCGACTTCTCCCGCTTTCTTCGCGCATGAGTTTATCAAACCGTGTTTTCTGTTGCACGGAGACGACGATCCCGTGATCTCACCGCAGGAATCCAAGGATCTTCGCGAGTTGATTCTAAAGAACGGAAACCGAACGGTTCCGTTTCTGGAGACCAGTCTCTTGACGCACGGAGATCATCTTCCGTTTTATACGCGTTTGACGGAGATTTTGCCGATGGCATCCTTTTGGGGAGAATATCTTTTTTCCGCGAATCATCCATTCTAAGCGTGGATTTTTCCACAGCGTCTCGTCTCATAGCCGGCCGAACCAATCTTTGACCCTTTTGTTTCCGGGGAGAGGAGGGTTCGTAAGGTTCAAAAAAATCGACGGAATTCTCGAAGAAATCCGATGCGCCGATTGTTAAAAAGAATAGGATTTTCTTTTTTATTTATAATTTCACGGTAATATAAGTAAAAAAAAGTTTCATTTCAAGGGAACCTTATATACTACATTTAAGTTCCTTCTCTTTAAGTCGAAATTAGAAAGAGAAATGAACTTCGGTTTAGACCTGAAGATCGAAATACTATGAATGCGAAAGACGAGCCTATGAAAACACCAGCAACGGAATCCCAAACCGCCCCATCTCCCATTTCCATTGAATCGGCGATCAGCATCGGAATTTCCGCCGATCAGCTTTCTGCGGTGATGACCGTACGACCTTACAATCTCAAAGGCGAAAGCGTTTCCAAGGATAAGCTTTGGAGCATTATACTTGACTGGGGAATTCACAGAGAACGGATGTTAGTCGACGAGATCCGAAGAGTTTTGACTCTCTTGGACGAAGCAGGGAAACGAGGGGACTTTACTCCGATCAAGGTTGAAATCGCAAAAGGTGTCGCGCCGACTCCCGGAGAGAACGGTTGGGTTCGTTTTTATCATCCTATGGCAAAGCGCGTTAAGCTGCTCGAAGACGGACGCGCTGATTTCAGAAATATCGATCGATACATCAACGTAAAAATCGGCGAGAAGCTCGCCACAAAGTTCGAGGGAATTCCAGGCAACCCGGGTTTCGACGTTTTCGGAAACATCATTCCTGCACCGGCGATCAAACGTCCTAAGCTCGTGCTCGGGAAGAATATCGAAGAACGAAACGTTGTTGAAGAAGGAAAAGAACTTCAGGAATACTTTGCCGCGAGCAACGGCGTGATTTTCGTAACCGAAACTTCGATCACCGTTTCTCCCGAACTGCAAATTGCGGGCAACGTCGGACTTTCCACCGGAAACATTCAATTCGAAGGAAACGTGATTGTGCGCGGAGATATTGAACCCGGTTCTATCGTGGAATGTACCGGATCGCTCGTTGTCTATGGAAACTTGGAAAGCAATCAAATCAAGGTCGGTCAGGATCTGATCGTTCACGGCGGAATCAAAGGTTCGGGAACGGAAATCATTCACGTAACGGGAAGAGTACAGGCGAAGTTTATCGAGAATGCACATCTCGAAACCGAAGGTGATATCATCATCGAAGGTGCGATTTTAAATTCGACGATCGATACTTTAGGGTCCGTTCTTTTGAGCGGCTCCAACGGCAACCTCGTTTCGAGCAAGGTAAGAACGAACGAAGGTGTTTCGGTCGTCTCCTTGGGTTCGAGCGCCGAGTTGGATGTTACCGTTGAGCTTGGATTTCATTTTAAGAACGATCGATCCTTTCAGGAAATCACCCGTAAGATCCAAATGGGTGAGAAGGAAATGGAAAAGATTCTTCCGAAAATCCAGCAGATCAAACACATGGTTCAGCGTTCCCGGGGAAATCTTCCCGAGGACAAGAAGGCGGCGTTTAAGACCGTATTCGAAGACTACAATAAGAAATTAAAGATTTTGAATATGCTCAAGTTCAAACAGGACTCCCTGAAAACTTCCCGTTTTAATCCGGGATCGGTTCGACTTGCGGTTCAAAAGGGAGCTTATCCGGGTGCCGTGATTCATTATAGAAGACAGATAGAGAAGATCACCAAATTTCAGTCTTCGTTTATGATGGTTTTTGAACCCGGTCAGGACAAAGCGATGATGGTCGCGCTGCAAACGACGAAGTAGTCCCGTTTTGTAGGAGTTCCTACGAAATTTTCGAATTAGAATGGGCTTGTCGTGAAGTTCGTTTTGTGATAAGTAGATTTTGCCGAGGTTTTCCCGCCACCTCACCCCCCACCCAAAACAAGGGCGGGGCTCCGCGTGTTTCACAAAAAAATCGTCGGAAGAACGACGCATTCTTCAGCTTCAGTCGAAGATCTTCCTAAGATTCTCTTCCGTAACGGGAGAAACGATTCCCCGTTCGGTAATGATTCCGGTGATCAACGAAGCGGGGGTAACATCAAAGGAAGGGTTGAGCGCCTTCATTCCTTCTGGGGCAATCACTCCTTCGCTCAAGAACGGTTGTCCGTCCGCGTTCTTTAAAAATCCGAACGAAGTGACTTCTTCTTCCTTTCGCATCTCGATCGGAATATGACTTCCGTCCGGGATTCTAAAATCCATGCTCTTGGCCGTGGCCGCGACGTAAAAAGGAACTCCGTGATGTTTGGCGACGATGGCAAGCGGATACGTTCCGATCTTGTTGGCCGTATCTCCGTTGGAAGCGATACGATCCGCGCCGACGACAACCGCGTCGATCTTACGGGAAGACATCACCCAACCGGCCATGTTGTCCGTGATGAGATACGCGGGAATTCCTTCTTCTTTCAGTTCCCAAGCCGTAAGTCTTGCACCTTGCAGATACGGTCTTGTCTCGTCCGCGAAAACCGTCAGAGAATGACCCGCGTCGCGTAGGGATCGTATAACACCTAACGCGGTTCCGTGACCGGCGGTCGCGAGCGCTCCCGTATTGCAGTGAGTGATGATGTTCAACGCGGAAGGATTTTTCGGAAATAAAGAAAGCGCGTTTTTGGAAAGAGTCAGGTTGTTTCCGAGATCTTCCTCTAACATGAATAAGGCGAATTTCTCCGCTCCTTCTTGAAGATCGTTCAGTGTGAACGAATCATAGTCCGTTTCGGGAAAGCGTGCGGAGAATTCTTCGATCGCAAGTCGCAGATTGACCGCGGTGGGTCTGGATTCTAAAAGTTCGTGTAGTTTTTTTTTGAGTTCCGCTAAAGTCGGTTTCGAGGAAAGTCCGTTTAAATACAACGTGATCCCGAAGGCTCCGGTGATCGCGATCGCGGGAGCGCCTCTTACCACCATTTCGCGGATTGCGAAGATGCAGTCTTCCATCGTTTTTGCGTCGAGATAAGAAGTCGTACCGGGAAGAACCCTTTGATCCAAAAGAGTAAGCCGTTTGTTTCTCCAAAGAATGGGTTTTAATCCTGATTCCTGCATTTTTTTCTTCCCGACTATAAAGGATGAGGCCCGATTTTTCGATTTAAAGAATGTGATTGAAAAATCATTCTCCTTCTCCCGGAGAATGAGGAAACCCGGGGTGAATTTTTGCCCCGGCTTTGCCTGCTTGACTCTCTGACCACAGTTCGTATTCTATCCAATATGGCAAAAAGAAAATACCGAAACGGATTGTCGCTGTTCGGTTATTCCATTTTTCATCCGATCAATCTGTTTTTAATCGCGAACGTCCTGATTTATATTCTTCAGCTTTTTGCCGGCGGAACGGGAATCATAGAATACTACTTTGCGCTCACTCCCGCACGCGTGTTTCACGGATTTTACTGGCAGATTTTTTCATACGGATTTCTACACGAAGCGTATGGAACTCCTTTTATTCACCTTTTCTTCAATATGTATGTCTTTGTCATGTTCGGCGGCTTGATCTGTAAATACATTCCCGCTTGGAAGTTTACGATCGTGTACGTCGCGGCCATTTTGACCGGAGGATTGACCGTAATTCTCGCTCCTATCTTCGTTCAAGTATTAGGAATCCAGTATCCCATGGATTTATACCAAACCACCACGCTCGGTGCGAGCGGCGGTGTTACGGGAATTTTGGTTTTGTTCGGAATTCTTTTTCCGGAAACCGAAGTCTTTCTGATCTTCTTTCGGATGAAGGCCCGTTATGCGGCATGGATCTTTGTCGGCGGGGGATTTATCGCGGATATCGTTTCGGTTTATTATTTCCATTCTCCGTTTGTCGTGAGCAACTCCTGTCATTTGGGCGGGGCGCTCGGTGCGACACTCGTTGCACCTTGGATTTTAAAGGGAAATTCTTTCGACTCCGGAAAGATCTTTCCGAAGCGACAATCACCACAGGAAAATTCCGAATCCAAACCGCAAAACCGTTCTTTGGCGGAGGACCTCGATTCTCAAACGCGCAAGAATCGGGAACTGCTCAGCAGCCTTGCCAAGAAGAATTCCTTTTCCGATCAGGAAAGATTTCTGACTCCTTTGCAACAAACGAACGTGAATTTGTGTCCTCCTCCCACGTATCAGCCCGAAGATCCGTTCTGCTTACGTTGTGAATGGCTTCCGAACTGCGCGTTACGAAAGCTGAAATTAGAGAGGGAATCTGGAAACTAATTGTTTCCGATTCTTTTTCCGATGCCTCCAACAAAAGAGATTTTTTTCCAAGAAAATTCGTCGTATAAATTGTTTATAATAGCGGAAGAAGTCCGATTTTCCGATACATTAAAATAGAACCATTTCAAAGATAGGGTGTAATTGTGACTCAGAATAAAAAGAGCGCTTTATTCGACATTTTAAAACGCGAGAAATTGGAGAAGCTTCTGAAAAAGAACGCACCTCCGAAGACCTCTGCGCCGAAAGAGAAGTCGCAATCACCCGCGATGGAAACTTCGGGAGAGAAGTCGGCGCCCGTCGATAAAAAAGATCAGGTTTCTAAAATTTACAAGGCCATGGACGAAGTGAAACTTGACGTTCGATATTATTTTTTAGAGGACGAATACAGGGATAAGATCGCGGGTATTTATATCAAAAACGAGGCTCATCTGGATCGTCTCGGGATCGAAGCCAAAAAATATCTGGATTATGCCCGCGAAAGTTTCGATCGTTACAAACAACTCGATAAAAAGATGCCTCTCGAACCCATGAACAAAAAATCTTGGGATCACGTCGAAAAGAGCTTAAACGAACTCATCGCCAAACTTCTCGAGAAGTTTGTTAAATAAAAAATCGCCCGCGAGCGGAAAAATCTGTAGGATCGTTTTCGAAGACCACGCCCGTTTTCAAAAATCTTCGGCCCGATTTCAAAATCGATACAGCCGTTTTCGATGGATCGAATTCTCTAGATTTGATTTCGAAAATTTCAACGAACTTTAATCCGGCTTCATAAACTCATTTCGATCGTATTTCTTTTTTGAATCCGAAAGGTTGGATCGATCAACATACGAAAAAAGCCGCAATCTCTTGCGGCTTTTTACATTCGAAAATTCTAAACGAATTTAGATTAAGTTAAACTCGAATTCAAAATCAGTTGAAGAATCTTTTGTTCGCTTCTTCGGGGATGGAAATTCCGGTGAGTTTCGCCTTTTGGATGATCTCCCAGAAATATCTGTAAGTCGCACGGTCGTGAAGATCGCCCGCATACTGGATCGGTCCCCATTCCGCGTTTTGAGCTTGGATAAGAATTTCAGCCGCAGTTTGCACTTCGCTGTAATCCGGAGCCATCGCGTCGAGGATCGCTTGGATCTGAGTCGGATAGATGGACCACATTCTCAAGAAGCCGAAATCGTCATGGGCGCGTTTTGCGTCCTTGTACGTTTGATATTGGTTTTTAAGATCGAGAGTTACGTTGTGCGCAGGGATTACTCCGTTTGCAAGCGCCGCCGCTACGAGATTCGCTTTTCCTCTTCTTAAAAGTTCGTGGTCGAACTGACCGGGGCTTTTCATACAGGAAGCGGGAATCGCTCCGTGGTGTCCCGAGATAAAGTCCATTAAACCGAAGTCAAGAACTTGCAACCAAGGAAGAGCCGCGATCTTTTCGATTTCCTGAAGAGCTCCGTTGGTTTCGATCAATACGTGAATCGGAATTTCTCTTTTGATTCCCGCTTTTTGAACCGCTTTTTGGATGTAAGTGATCATTTCCTCAACCTGGGCCGCGCGGGTCGGTTTTGGAATGGTGATGTATGCGATTTTTTCCCCTGCGCCCGGAACGATAATGTCTACGTCTTGTTTCCAGAATGCGTTTGTGTAGTCGTGAATTCTCACGCCGCTCATGTTGTGTTTGTTCAGTTCGCTGTTTTGAAGACGAACGATGAGTTCCGCGTGTTCTTTTTCTTTTCCGGTTTGCGCGCCGTCTTCGCAATCCATGGTGATGTCGAAGAGTCCGCCGAGTTTGTTCTGAAGTTCGAGGGCTTTTGTGATCAGCTTTTCCGATCCTGCAAAGTGCTCACAGGCAGGAATGATAGGGAAAGGCTTTTCTCCTTCGAAGAGCGCCTCTCTTGGATGAGTCAATTTAGACATAGAGATACCTTTAATTCTTATTTCGAGCCTGCAAGTGAGGGTGAAAAGGCTCTAAATACAGGTTTCGGAAGAAGGGGCCTCTGGTAAACCGATTTTCCTGAGATCAAGCCTCAAGAAGTTTTAGAATGACCGCTTTTTGAGCGTCCAGTCGATTCTCCGCTTGCTGGAATATGATGGACCTAGGGCTTAGAACCACGTCTCGGGTAATCTCATATCCCGCATGGATCGGCATGTCGTGCATGACTCTTGCGTTCGTCTTTTCCATCAGAGCGGAATTGATCTGATACGGCATCATCAGTTCCATTCTTTGTTTTTTCTTATCGGCGTAAGAAGGATCGTTGAAGAATTCCATGTCCAGCCAAGTGTCCGTGTAAACGTAGTCCGCGTCCTTTACTGCCTTTTCCAAATTCGATTCCCAAGCGAGCGTTCCCTTGGACTTGGCCCGTTCCACGGTAGATTCGTGTATGTTTTCCTTTTCGGCGATCGGGGTTACGAGAGTCAAATGAATCCCCAAAGCCGCGGTGATTCCGATGAGAGAGTTGACCACGTTGTTGTGAACTCCGACATACGCGAGTCGAACCTGATTCAAAGGGCGTTCGGGTTTGTCGAGCGCGATGGTCATTACGTCCGCAAGAGATTGACAAGGGTGAAACATGTTGTCGCAGCCGTTGATGACCGGAACTTGTGAACCGTTCTTCATAGCAAGAAGGTCTTCGTGTTTTTTTAGACGGGCCATGATGACGGAAACGTTTCTGGAGAGATATCTCGCTTCCAGATCGATGTCGGAAAGTTGAAAGTTAGACGCCATCCAGTCCAAGTAAATTCCGTGGCCGCCCATTTCGGTCATCGCCACTTCAAAAGAAACTCTGGTTCTTGTGGAAGTTTTCTGGAAGAGCATCGCCAAAGAACGGCCGCTCAAATGACCCGCGTAGTTGACTCGATTCTTCTTTACGTGGATCGCAAAGTTCAGCAGATCGAGAATTTCGGAATCGGACCAGTCTTCCCAAGAAATAAGATGTTTCACGTTGATTTCGGACATAGGACTTTATGTACAGAAAACAGAATAGAAGGAGTTTCGTAAATGAAAATAGATATAAACGCCGCTCTAAGTTATGACCCATAGGGAGTAACTTGCTGAGTTCAGGAAGGCGTTTGCTGAGTTTTCGCCGATCGAATCGAATGACTCTGGGGGGATGAGATTAGAATTATCCGGAAAAGTGTTTTTGAGTTTTAAAAAAACGGGGCCGGGGAAGCCCCTAAAGGTTCATGGTAAATCATGCTCCGCTCTCTATGCGTCGCATCTGAGAACTCAGTGCCATCGGCTTCCTACGGGTCGCGATGGCAGCGACAAATACGGAGGGGAAAGCGAAGTGCGCTTCGAAGAATCGAGTCTAAATCAAGAGGCGAGTTCGAGGGCGATGAGAATGTCCGGCAAGCCCGTTCTTTGATGGAATTGAATTCCTAAAATAAATCCTTTTCCGTCGGGACGGAGAACTGTTCTTTGCAGACTTCCTTGAAATCGAAATTGAAAATCGAGTGCGTTGGAATCGATTCTTCCGCTGAGAGGGGAACCCGGAAGAAGATTCAATTCATTCAAAGAAGAAATCGTAAGACCTTCTTCCTTGAGTTTGAGAATTTCAAACGAATCCTCGAAACCGTCGATTTGTAATTTTAATCCTTGTAGATCTCTCGATGGGGTGAGGGGAATCCCTTCCATGGTTTACCTGCTATACTATGATGGGGAGAATGTAGGATACTTCCGTTACATTCGATTTACCCGAACAATACGAACCGGTAAAAAGAAGAATCCTCCGTTGACCGGGCGAAGTGTGGGAACTCTTACAAATTGGGAAAGTGAATCTTGGGTTCGGACCGTAAAACTCAGGATGGGGAGTTCCTACATTTCTTTCTACGATTGAATCTTGATTTCACAGTAAATCCGATTGTGGGAACTCCCACAAATCTCCTCGATTTTAATTGCTGACAGTCGGATTTCCGCAAAAAAGCTGGAAAGAGGGCGGAGTAAAAGTCGTGAGCGAGACAATAACACAAAAACCGAATCAATCCATCGAGGAAGAAACCAAACGGAGAAGAACCTTCGCCATCATCGCCCACCCGGATGCCGGGAAAACGACCCTTACCGAAAAGCTTCTTTTGTACGGAGGCGCGATCCAACTCGCGGGCGCCGTAAAGGCGCGTAAAAACAGAAAGGCAGCGACCTCCGACTGGATGGAGATGGAAAAAGAAAAAGGAATCTCCATCACATCCGCCGCGCTTCAGTTCGAATACAACGGATTCGTTCTCAATTTATTGGACACTCCCGGTCACGAAGATTTTTCCGAAGACACGTATAGAACTCTCATCGCTGCGGATACCGCAGTGATGGTGTTAGACGCGGGAAAAGGGGTCGAGCCTCAGACGATCAAACTCTTTAAGGTTTGTCGCGATCGCGGAATTCCCATCGTTACGTTCATCAATAAGATGGACCGGCCGACCAAAAATCTTTTCGTACTTCTGGATGAGATCGAAAAGGTTCTGGGAATTGCGGCGGTTCCTATGGTATGGCCGATCGGAACCGGAGTCGACTTCAGCGGAGTGTATTCCCGCAAAGATAAGAAAATTCTAACATACGATAAAACTCCGGGAGGAAGTCAGAAGTCTTCCTTTCAAACCTCGGGAGTCAACGATCCCGAACTCGACTCACGATTCGAAGATTGGGTTTTGAAATCCTTTCGGGAAGAATTGGAACTCGTGGAAGGCGGAATTTCCGAATTCAATCAGGAAGATTTTCTGGAATCCAAGATTACTCCGGTGTTCTTCGGTTCCGCCGTGAACAACTTCGGAATTCAATTGTTTCTCGACGAGTTTATCAAAATCGCGCCGCCTCCTTTGTTCTTTCCTTTGAAGGACGGTTCCCGTTTGGATCCGATCCATACTCCGTTCAGCGGATTTATCTTTAAGGTTCAGGCGAACATGAACCGGCAACACAGAGACCGAATCGCTTTTTTACGCGTGACTTCTGGTAAGTTCGAACGAGGGCTCAACGTGCTTCACGGAAGATTGGGAAAGTCGGTGAAACTTTCCTCGTCGTTCGCGTTCTTCGGACAAGATCGAAATACTGTGGATGAAGCGTATCCCGGCGACATCATCGGGCTCGTCAACCCGGGCACCTATGCGATCGGAGATATTGTGGCTTCTTCCAAGGTTCCCGATTTAAAAGGACTTCCCGTATTCGCGCCCGAACTCTTTGCGACGATTTCTTCGGCTGATACGGCGAGCATGAAAAGCTTTCGAAAAGGAATCGATCAACTCGCGGAAGAAGGAATTCTTCATTTGTTCTCTTCACAGACGATCGGGGGAGGATTGCCGATCATCGGCGCGATGGGCCAACTTCAATTCGAAGTTTTTCGTCGAAGACTGATGGACGAGTACAACGCCCCGTCCACGATCACGATTCTTCCGTATGTGATTTCTTGTTGGATCGGACAAGAGGATCTGCCCAAGGTTCCGTCTTCCGCGAATCTCGTAACGGATCGTGGCGGAAGAGCGGCGCTTCTCTTCGATACGGAATGGGACAAGGGATATTTTCAAAAGAAGAATCCGGAAATAACCCTTTTGGATTATCCCCCAACCGCTTAATACCCGATTCATCCGTTCTAAAAGCGGCCGCTCCGTATTTTTCTGCGGATCGATTTGTAAGAAAAAAGCAATACTCTGGTAAGATTCCGATTCATTTCGGAGTCATACATTTCGTATTTGCACCAGATGTCTTTGAGGCGGAGCGGCTTTTTTTAGTCACTTCGCCTATTTTTTTTGAAAGAAACTTTTGACGTTCACCTTGGTCTCTGGTTTCGTTCTCTTTCTCGTTCATTGGAAACTGAGGACGTATTGTTAACCCAACCGGCTCCTTGGACCGCTATGTAAGAAGCTTTTTTATTGCAACCGGTAACTCCCACCTGTCCGTTTCCTCTTGATAACTCTCCTAATACATGGATTTGAATTTTTTCCTGGGGGCACTCCATGTCGAAAGAGGCTTTATTCAACCCATATTGGCGGAAATGTTCTTCCGTTGTCATACAGTTGGAAATGAATAATGTTACGCAAAATACACTCGAGATGTTAATAATTTTTTGAATCATGTAACTATCTTCAGTTATTCTTTTGTTTGAATCATATTCTAATTCTTTCCGTTTATTCCGATTTATTCGTTGATGGTTCTTGTGGTTGTTACTCGATGGGAATGGATTGAAACTAAAAATTCCGGGGTTTTAAACCCGGCTTTGAACGGATTAAGCCAAAATGTCGAAATAGAATTCGGAGCAACAAAGTAGAAAAACGCGTTTCGCTTTCGCGTAAACGCCGTCTGTGCTCTCGAAAAATTCCTTTGAGCTTGAAATTCGATTTGATAGAGTTACAATTTCAAGAGTTGTCAATAAACATTTCACCGCGCCGCGGTTTCGTTCAGGATCGTTTCAAGACGTATGATCGTAAAAAAATTCCAACGTATTTACGCACAAGAACCGTTTATCTTAAGGGTAAGGGCTTTATATTTACTTCTGTTTAACATAGTGGTTCTTACGTTCGCGAGTCTTTCGCTTACTTTCTTTTTCTACGAGAAGGAAGAAACGTATCGTCCCAGTTTTATACTCTTTATCATCGCTTCGATCCTTGCGATTCTCCTGCTCTGGTTGGGGCAATACAAGAAGGCGTTGATCATCACTTTATTTTCCGTTTCCATCGGGGTTGGAGGCGCCTTACTTTTTGCGAATCGGGTCGGAAATATAATTCCGAGTCTTTCCATTCTTGTGCTGCTGTTTTTATTGTTCACGAATATTCGGACCACGCTCTTTGTCTCGTTATATTCGTTTATTATAATGCTCTTGTTTTTTTACAAACTCAGCCAGAGAAATATGTTCAACAGCGTATTCTTTGTGGATTCGGTGATCGGTTTTACCATTTTTATAATCCTCGCTTTTTTGACGGTCAATCTTCTGAATTCTTATATTAAGGAGAAGGACGAATTGATTAAGGAAATTCATCATAGGGTGAGAAATAATCTTCAAGTCCTAAGCGGCTTGGCCGACCTCCATCGCAACGACAAATCGGATTTGCAGAAAATCCTGTTCGAGTTTCAGAATCGAATTCTTACGATGTCCGAAGTGCATAATTTTCTGTATAAAGCGGATAATTATCACAGCATCGAATTTTCGAGCGTGATCGAAAAGATTATCGAGAATCTGAAGAACAAACACAAAAACTTGCGGGTAACCATTCGTAACGAATCGGAAAAAATCGATCTACCGATCGAAACCGCGATTCCTTGCGCGATGATCTTGAACGAACTATTAAACAATTCTCTAACGCACGCTTTTAAAGAATTTTCGGATCCGAAGATCGAGATCCGTTTTTCGAAACGCGGAAAAAATTATAAATTAGTCATAAAGGATAACGGAGTGGGGATGGCTACTCCGGTGGATTTAAAAAAATCGAATACGACCGGATTCACTCTGATGCATATTCTCTCCCAACAGATTCGCGCGAACTTCGAATTGAACAATGATAACGGTTTGGTTGCGACGCTTGAGTTTTGATTTACGATTGCGCGTGCCGCACGACCCGCCGCGTTGTTGCAGTCATCTCGGCGGTATTGGTTGCATAGATTGCTTTTATGTCGGCGGAGAATACCGATTTTTGGAATTGGATCTGTCTCCTTACCTAAGAGAGCTTTAGGAATAAAAAAGCCGGTTTAAAAACCGGCTTTTTTATTCGGATTCTTTGAAACCCGCTCGGCGTCGCAGGGCGGGTTCCTAAAATCCTTTGCGTAAATTCTAAATTAGAATTTGTTACTGGAGGTTATCCGCAACCAACTCCGCAATGTCTTTTACTTTTACTTCTTCGATCTTTCCTTCGTGTTTCACACCGTCGGTGATCATGGTCACGCAGAAAGGACAAGCGGTCGCGATCGTAGTCGCACCCGTATCGAGAAGCTGTTTGGTTCTCTTGACGTTGACACGATCGTTGTTTTGTTCTTCCATCCACATCTGAGCTCCACCGGCTCCACAGCAAAGACCCTTTGTGTGGTGATCGGAAGGTTCCGCAAGTTTTCCGCCGGCAACTTTTTTCACGACGTCTCTCGGGTTCTCGTAGTTGTCGTTGTAACGGCCGATGTAGCAGGAATCGTGATACGTGTATTTTCCGGAAGAAGCGTCTTCCGCGGTTTTCACGTCGAGTTTTTTGTCCTTAACAAGCTCGTTGATGAATTCGGAGTGGTGAACCACTTCGAAGTTTCCGCCGAACTGAGGATATTCGTTTTTGATCGTGTTGTAGCAGTGTGGACAAGCGGTTACTACTTTTTTCACGTTGTATCCGTTCATCGTGTCCACGTTCGCTTGCGCAAGAGTTTGGTAGAGGTATTCGTTCCCGCCTCGTCTCGCAGAATCACCGGAGCAGTTTTCTTCCGTTCCGAGGATTCCGAATTTCACGTCCGCCTTCTGGAGAATTTTTACGAAAGACTTCGCGATGCTTTTGTTTCTTTCATCAAAAGCTCCCGCACAACCGACCCAATAAAGAACGTCCACGTTTGCGTCTTCGGCCATGGTCTTAACGCCAAGACCTTCCGCCCAATCCGCTCTTGTATGAGCTCCTACACCCCAAGGGTTGGAGTTGTTTTCCATGTTTACGAATGCGTTTTGTAATTCCACGGGGAATTTGGATTCCGCAAGAACCAAGTGTCTTCTCATTTCCATGATCGCATTGACCTGGTTGTTTCCAACGGGACAAGCCTCCACGCAAGCGTAACAAGTCGTGCAACCCCAAAGAGCTTCTTCGCTTAAACCTTCGTAGCTGTTGATAACTCCAGTGTCCAGAGCAGCGACTTTTTCCGCAGCCACCGCGGAATCGGTTTCCTGCGCTCTGATCTTTGCGACTTCGGGCATTTTATCCAAAAGGGCGTGTTTTAAATCCGCGATGATCATCTTCGGATTGAGAACCTTTCCGGTTCTGTTTGCAGGACATTGAACTTGGCAGCGACCGCATTCGATACAAGACATACCGTCGAGAAGGTTCGGCCAGGGGAAATCTTCCACACGGTTCACACCCCAAACAACGTTTTCATCTTCCAAATTGAGTTTGGAAAGAGCGCCCTTCGGAGTATCGGATTGAAGGAAGTAGTTGAACGGTGCGAAGATCAAGTGTGCGTGCTTGGAAGTCGGCACGTAAAGCATGAACGCGAATACGGAAAGAATGTGAACCCACCACATGATTTGAACGACCAGGTCCGCTGTGGAATATTCCACGCCGATGGATTTCCAAACGGCACCGATTCCGGCAGCGATAAAGGAAGCGTTTTCAGTAGGGCTGTCGTAAACCGCTCCCACCGCTTTTGCGCCTTCTCCCAAAAGTGTGGAGATCATCAGAATGGAAATCATGCTGATGACGATCGCAGACGCAGGAGAATGAACGTCGAGGCCTTTCGCTTTTTGAATCCATCTTCTCCAAGCAAAAAATCCGAGACCGATTAAAACGAGAATCGAAACGACTTGTACGATGGACTCGTAAAGATGTCCCGCGTGTTCTCCGAACAAGAAACCTACTAAGGAGAATTTATACGGATCATCCATTCCGTACCCGATAAGACCTGCGATCATCTGGCTTGTAGTGTGAATCGTATAGGTTATGAAACCGTAGAAGATGAACGCGTGCATGATACCGCGGACAGGCTCTTTGAAATTCTTTTTTTGAAGAATTACGTTCTGAATAAAGCTATTGATTCGGAATACCCAGTTCGGATTTTCCAAAAAGTTTTCGGTTCCTGCGGCCTTTCTCGCGCTGAAAATCAGATTGAGGCGATAGAGGATCGCACGAACAAAAACTACATTCGCGATTACGAATAAAATGGTGAAGATCAAATGAAAGGCGATTTGAGAAATTGCCATATGGATGAGTTACCCTTTCTTGTGGATTGGTGAATGATTTACAGCGTAGGAATCGAGAACCTCCCTGTCGAGGAATTTTCAAATCAAGGGTTTCTGGTAGAACGATCGTTCTTGAGATTGAAACTCAATGATATTTTCGTGAGAGCGGAATGTAGTAGTTCCTACATTTTGAAAAGAAGTCCGGAAGAATGTGGGAACTGCTACGTTTTTCCGGATATTACGGCGGTCTTGATCTTACTGAAAACGGCATGTGTGGGAACTCATACGGATTCCAGAGTGGATCTCGTGTTCTCCCGTAAAACGTGGAGTGTGGGAACTCATACAATTCTCCCGTAAAACGGACTTGCATTGAATTGAGACAAAGTCTCTTTTAGAAAAAGACAACCATAGAAACAAACATAAGCTTCTTTTCTAAGGTCTGAATTCTTAGAAACGGCAGGGAAGAATTCTCCAAAAAAGAGGGTGCAAAATAAAGAACGCCCTCCAAGCTTGAAGGTGTTCTTTGCGAAGTTCGCAGCTCATAAGGAGTAACAGTGGCCTCTATCTTCTCATCTCAACCCAGCGATCGGATTCTCGAAAAAGCCTTGGACGGAGTTCGAATTTCTCCCGAGGAAGCACTGATTCTGTATCGGGAAGGGGATCATCTTAAGATCATGGCGGCTGCCCGTAGCCTTCGGGAAAGAATTCTCCCGCACGAATACGCGAGTTATACGATGTTTCGCGTCGTCAATTACACGAATTACTGCAACGTGGAATGCAGCTTTTGTTCTTTTATGGATGAGATCGGAAACGGAAAAGGTTACGTTCTTTCCGCCGAAGAAATTTTGGAAAAGATGGACTATGCGGTCGGCGAAGGTGCGGACCAAATGTTTTTGCAAGGCGGCGTGTATCCGGATCTTCCGTTCGACTATTATCTCAACGTCATTTCTTCCGTGAAAAAGAAATATCCGGACATGCATATCCGCGCGTTTTCTCCGGTGGAAATCATCAATCTCGAAACGATCACCGGTCTTCCTCTGAAGGAGGTCCTACAAATCCTAAAACAAGCGGGACTGGATTCCGTTCCCGGGGCGGGAGCCGAAATTCTCACCGACAGAATGAGAAACATTATCTCTCCTAAAAAAGCGACCACGGAAGAATGGGTTCGCGCGATGGAAACCTGCCACGAAGCGGGACTTCCCGGAAGCGCGAACATCGTGTTCGGTTCGGAAGAAACTCAGGAAGAAGTGATCGAACACCTAAGCGTTGTGCGAAACCTCCAAGACCGGACCGGAGGATTCTTATCCTTTATCCCTTGGACCTTTCAACCCCAGACAAAACGATTCAAGGTGCGCGCGGTTTCCACACAGGAATATCTGAAGGTGCTCGGGATCTGTAGAATCTTTTTGGACAACATTCCTCATATCGAAACTTCGGTGATGGTTCTCGGAAAAGGCGTCGGTCAACTGGCTCTGACGAGCGGCGCGGACGATATATCTTCCGTGGTCATCGAGGAAAACGTGCTTCGTTCTTACGGACTCAAAACCGAAAAAGAAGCGGTGAAATTTTTGAAAGAAGGCGGCTTTGCACCGAAACGCAGAGACCTTCTTTACAACTACGATCGTTACAAGAACGAACTCGCGCAGACGCTTTGATCAAAAAAGAATGTTTTAGAGGATAGGATGATAAAAATCGTAAACTTTACGCTCGTGTTTCTGATCGCACTCGCGGCTTGTACGAAACAAATCCACGAAAGAATTCACGTCGATACCGGCGTGACCGTAGAAACCTTAGGACCGCATAAATACAAATTAGTCGCGATCGGGGGAGCTTCTTCCAGTTCGGTCGAAGAAAACGACACGTTCAAAATGAAGAATACTTCCTGCACTGCGGCCAAGTCCATCGCTGCCCGCAAACTCGAAGAGTTGGAACCAGAACAAAAGAACAGACAGTTTTTTATGGAAGCGACGAGCACTCGTTATATCGACGACGGCGCGTATTGCGAAATCACCTTTCACTACGAGCTTCCCGCTCCTAAGAAGCAGCCGTAGTCGTTCCGGGAGTTTCTTTCGGAAAGTAACGGATCGGTTCGATAAACGAAACCCGGTTGCGTCCTTTTTTTTTCGATTCGTATAAGGCCGAATCGATGGAGTGATAGATATCGTCGAAACTGAATTCTTCCTCGGGGCCGAAGATACAGGCCCCAATCGAAACGGAAATTTTTACGGAAGCTCCGCTTTTGGTTCGATAAGACAATTCCTTTTCGGAAACTTCCTTGCGCAACTTTTCGCAAAGCTGAGAAAGATCGTCTTTTTTGATCGCGTCGAGAAGAATACAAAACTCGTCCCCGCCGATCCGCGAACAGATATCCGTCGCCCTTACCCTTTGTTTCATCACGTCGGAAATCGTCTTTAAGGCCGAATCCCCCGCGAGATGTCCGTAAGAATCGTTGATTTCCTTGAGATAATCCATATCCAAGATGATCATCGCAAGGGAGAATTTATAACGTTGTGCGCGCTTTAGAAAGAGTTCGAACTGTTCGATCAGATATCTCCGGTTGTAAAGCCGCGTAAGCTCGTCCACCTTGGAAATTTTTTCGATTTGAATGTTCTTATCCCTAAGTTTGTTCACCGCCTTCTGCAGTTTTTTCTTGGCGCGGTGATCCATCACTCTCCAGAAATTGATGAGAAGATTTCCGAACACTCCCGTAAAAAGATAAATCAGAACGTTTGCAAAGTCGTGCTGCAAAGCGGTCGCGTTTCCGGTTAACGTGGTGCATAAAACCAAAGAGAAGTAAAAGAGCGCATTGAAAAAGATCACGGTCGTTCCCGTGAACCAAAGCAGAATGTTTCCGCTCACGACGAGGGTCGTATAAAAATGAAAGTAAAGTCCCATTCTTTCCGAATCCAAAAACACGTACGGAAGAATCGAAAACACGATCGTGCCCGAGGAAAAAATACTGAATCGTTCGATGGTTCTGCGAAAAGAGGATTTCCATTTTATAAGTAGAAATGCAAAAAAAGCGGACAACAATACGACCGTCAAACGGGAGTATACAAGGACGCGATTTTCTTCACCGAGAGGAGAGGCGCCGTCGGGGACCAAGGCGGAAAGAAAACTGATTCCGATGCAGAAGAAAAAGTAAATGACCGTCGCTCTTCGGATGTCCGGTTGATAGATTCTCAGATAATCTTCCGGGAACGGATTGAAAAAAACTCTCCGAGCGAGGAGTTTTATTTTTTGATTGTTTCCCAAAAAAAATCTCATGCGGTATTGCAAACTCCGAAACGGAACCCGGCTTCCTCATTTTAAAAACGCTATTCTATAAACAATCAGGATTTATCGTCCGGTTCAAGCGACTTTGCCTGTACTCGTTGTTTGACGATTAAAAAACGACGATCTTTCTCGGGTTTTTGGTCAGAAGAGAGGGCAACGGCATTCCTTCTCCGCCGAGAGAACGCACAAATTTACCGTTGATGGAGAGTTGAATGCCTCGGATCGGGAGATTCTCCATAAGGCTGTAAGTAAGCTGATCGATTCGATCCTTAAGAATTTCAGGCCCGGCGCCTCGTTCCAAATCCCCGCTTAAAGAAAGTTTCAAAACCCCGTTTTGGATTTCGTAATCGGAGTCATAGCGCAGGGATTGCGGAATCGAATTCAAAATTCCTTTTTCTTTTTCCACAGAAACCGGTCCCGCGATCAGGGAATTCAGGATGAGCTTGACCCGATCTCCTCCTTTGGAAAGACGCAAAACCTTCACGAGCCGGGAATGACTTTTGTTTCCTTTTCCGTAGAACTTCAGAAAATACAAAGACAATTCTCCCTTTTCGCTCGGGATCGGAACGCTTGCGTGTGCGGAACCGTGTTCCGATTCTTTTTCGGATAAAACGTTCGTAATCGGAGGTTCGAGAACGGGAACGAGATTGTCCTCGTCCAAATCCTCTTCGATGGAGTTTGCGTTTTCGGAAGAAGTCTGCACGTCTCCATTTTGGAGAAGTTCGCCTAAGATTTCATCCTCGGCTTGATCCATGATTTCTTTGTGATTGAGATTTCCCTTTGGAGAAGAGGAGGATTCGGGGCCAAACTTACCGATGTTGCGAAACCCCTGAAATCCCGCGCCGGAAATGGAAAAACCGGACCCGGTGCTTTTATCCAAAAGCACCAATGTAAAAATAATTCCGGCGAGTATGAAGATGAGATTTTTTCTTTTTTCGGAATCCGGCACGTTTTCATTTTCGGAAAAAAAGGGAATTCTATGCAGGCAAAAATCTACAGGATTGCGGTCAGATCCGTAAGGTTTTTGAGTTCCAATTCAAAGTCGGGGATTTCCCCGGCGGGCGCGTGACCGTAGGCGCAGAATGCGAACGGGCATCCGTTTTGACGGGCCGCTTCGTGGTCCGAAAGTCTGTCTCCGATCATGAGGATTTTGTCCGGTTCAAGACCGTAGAGTTTTACGTATTCTTTGAGAATTCCTCCCTTGGTCTTGATCCGATCGTTGTCCAGGACGAGAATCGGATCGAAAAAGGAAAGAACACCTGCAACTTCCAAAATGGTTTCGACATACGGTCTTCTGCCGTTTGAGGCGGCCAGGATGCGGAATCCTTTTTTGGAAAGGGATTCGATCGTTTCTTTGACGCCGGGGTAGAATTCTCCCTCTCCGTTTCGGATGCGTTGGCATAAGAATTTCAATACGCTGTCGGAAATGCCGTCTCTTTGTTCTTCGTTGAGTTGAGGGAGAAGATTTTGAAAGATCGTTTTGACCGGTTTTCCGATTTCCATCATGATTCTGTCCCGGGACGGAAGTTCGATCGGAATCCCCGTGGTTTCGGAAAAATTACGGATCGAGTCGCGATAGACTTCGAGAATGATTTCTTCGGAGGAGAATAAGGTCCCGTCCACGTCGAAGGCAAGAGCCTGGAGAAAATCGCCGGAAAATGCAGTCATCACGGACAGTTTCTGAAAACGGGTCCTTTTGGCATTTTCTTTTTCCCTTTGCTTGATTTTCCTCCTACACGGAGAAAATAGGAAGAACCCTCTTATGAAGACTTCGCAGCCGCATTCCTTTGCTTCTCTTTCGGGACAAGAATGTTCCGCAAACCGCACCGCGTTGTTTTCTTCTTTCGTATGGAACGATTACAAGGCACAGCTCCAGAATCGGGTGCGAGGATTCGAGCTGGAACGTTATTTCGCATTAACGGAAGGCGAAAAAATCGGAATCTCCGATACGATCCGTCTCAACGTTTCCGCGACGCCATATTACATTTCTCTAACGGACCCGAACGATCCGGAAGATCCGATCCGAAAGATGATCGTTCCGCGCGAGGCCGAGTCCGTTTTTTCACCGGAAGAATCTCCCGATCCGCTGCACGAAGAACGCCTTTCTCCCGTAAAAGGACTGACGCATATGTATCCCGACCGAGTCCTTTTGTTTACCAATCACGAATGTTCCGTGTATTGCAGACATTGTATGAGAGGACGCAAGGTTTCCGATTCCAGGGAAAGAATGTTGACCGGAGATCTGGAAGCCGCGTTCGAATACATAGAATCGCGTAGGGAAATACGCGACGTCGTATTATCGGGAGGGGACCCTCTCAATCTTTCCGATTCCAAGATCGATTGGATTTTGGAACGTCTGGAAAAAATCGATCACGTAAAGATCTGCAGGCTCGGAACCAGAAATCCGGTCACGCTTCCGTTTCGAATCACTTCCGAACTTTGTGCCGTCATCGAATCACACAACACCGATCGACTTTCGATCTTCTGCAACACTCAGTTCAACCACGCCAACGAATGTACGAAAGAAGCGAAGGAAGCCGTGTTGAAACTTTTGAAAGCCGGAGTCAGCGTGGGAAATCAGTGCGTTCTCCTAAAAGGGATCAACGATTCCGGAGAAGCTATGTTAGAACTTCATAAAAAACTGTTGGAGTTGCGGATTCGCGCGTATTATATGTACGACCCGGAATTGATTCCGGGCTCGAGAGGATTTCGTACCCCTCTCGCCAAAGGAATCGAAATCATCTCTTATTTGAGAGGAAAAATCGCAGGAATGGGGATTCCACAGTTCGTCAACGATCTTCCCGGAGGCGGGGGCAAGATCACTTTGACCCCCGATTGGTATCTCGGTTATTACAAACCGGAACGAATGCACGTATTCCGCTCCGCGTTACGCGGAACCTATCATCTCAGTCCGGAACCTCCCGATAGCGATCGGGAGGAATTCTATCCTTCTCTTTCCGCCGAAATCTGGGATCGGATCGCTCCGAACAGCTACGGGGCCAAAGAGAAAAAGTTTTTATGAAAGAAGAAACGCGAAACAGAGACGAAAAAGAAGCGGGCCTTTCGAATACGAGTCGATCCGGTCTTCCCGAAACGTTCGGAGCGGGCGAATTTGATCGAAACAAAAAGCCCACCGTTTTGTTGTATGCGGATCTGTACGAGTTCGAAGGAGAGATTCCGGACCACTATAAACAAGAGTGGGAATCGAAAATTTCGGTCGATTCGATCACGAAATTGTTAAGCGACATGGATGAAAGGGTGGAACTCGTAACTACACCCGAAGAGCTTTTGGAAACTCTGCAGGTTTACGCACGTTTGGATCGCAAAGAACGTCCCGTCTTGTTTCATTTGATGGAAGGATTTCGGTCCCGCAATCGGGAGTCCTTGATTCCGGCCGCGGCGGAATTGTTCGGGTTTCCCCATACAGGCTCGGACGGCTATGCACAGAGCGTTTCTTTGGATAAGAATCTGACGCGGATCTTTGCGGATTCGATCGGATTGCCCGTGGCTCCGGGGTTTTTGGTGCGTTCCAAGAATACGATGACGGAGAATCTGCAAAACGTTTCCGTTGCAGATCGAAATTCTCCCATGAAAAAACAAGATCTCGTTTTTTTAAAAGAAGATTCGTTCTTGAAAACACGACGCGTTTTTTCCCGGGAAAACGCAGTTCTTCCGAACGGAGTTTCATTTCCCGCTTTCGTGAAACCCGCGGGAGAAGGTTCCAGCCTCGGAATCGGTGAACGAAATATCGTTCACGACTTGTCCGAACTACGCGCATTTTTATCCGCGAACCCGGAGGAATTCTTCCCTTACTTAGTCGAAACGTATTTAAGAGGAACTGAATATACGATTTCCGTAATGGGTTCGGAAACTCTCGGTTACCGCGCAACCGGGGCCGGGAGATTGATCTTGCAGGAAGCGCTCAAAGTCGAGGAAGTCTACGGGGAAAAAACGAAATCCAAAGATCGAATGCCGGAGACGCTCGTATTCGATTGTCCGTCCCGATTGGAAACATTCCTTCAGGAACAAAGTCTTCATCTTTGCAAATCTTTGGGAACTTCCGGCGCGGCAAGACTCGACTGGAAATTGGATTCTTCGGGAAATCCCTTCTTTCTGGAAATCAATTTAACTCCGGGTTTGTCCCCGTTTTATTCCAGCTTTCCGATTTGTTATCGTCAGAGCCTAGGGGACGAAAAAACCTTGTTTCAAGAGATTTTAAACATCGCTCGCAGAGAATTCGAAACGGATCGATTTTTATATTCTCAAAAAAAGATCCGTCGGATTCTCTCACGGACATAGACTTGAATTTATGCAGACCGCAAGCCTGAAACAAACGACGATTTCCTTTCGCAATACTTTGGAAGATTCGGTTCGCAATCATCCGGTATTGACTTCCAACCGTTGGCTGGAACAAAAAGAAAGAAGAATGGAAAAGGAGGATCTTCTTCTTTGGCTTCGTCAGGAATACTTCGTAAGCGTCGATTTCGTAAACTGGTTTTTAAATACGGCCGCGATCTCCGAATCCGTGGAAGCGAAGATCGTTCTCGTTCAGAATATTTGGGAGGAATTGGGGGAAGGGAAGGCGGAAGATTCCCATGTTCGAATTCTGAAAAAATTCCTTTCCGACATGGGAGAAATCGTCGAAGAACGGCACAAACTTCCGGAAACACAAGCTTATTTGGATCTGATGCGGAAGATCACCACTTCCGATTTTTATTCCGCGCTCGGGGCGCTCGGACCGGCGAACGAATACTTGCTGAAATTGGAATATTCAAGAATGTTTGAGTCTTATCGCGATCTGAAAACCAGAATTCCCTTGCCCGAAGGAAAATTTTTTCAAGTAAATTTGGAAGCCGACGAATCCCACGCGGAAAAACTCTTTCGATTGATCGAGGTCGTCGCCGACACCGATGAAAAACGGAATCGAGTGCTGGATGGAAACAGGCTCGCACTCGACGCAAGGCTCGTGTTTTACGAAGGATTAACGGCTTTTCAGGGTCTTTAATAGACCGATTCCTATCATTCCGAAAATAGGAATCAACGGAAGATACAAAAGCGGTGCGATCCACCGATATCCTTTGAGGGAATGGCTGAGTTTGCGGATCGCGAAAAAGCCGGGGTATCTTCTTCCATCCGCGATCATCTGCACGTTCCCTTCCGCCACGGAAACGTTCAAAGAAGGATGGATTTCCCGTAACTCTTTTTCCGAAAAATCGCGGAACGAACGAAAGCGGATCTTTGGGTCGAGGTTGATCGATTGCAGTTTCGCTGCGAGATTCGCACAGAAAGAACAATCGCCGTCGTATAAGAAAACGAGAGAATTCATTAGAATATTAAAATGTACTCACTTCTTTTTTGGATTCGAGGTCCTGCGGAAGGTTTTTTAAAAAGGCGCAGACTCCGGGAATGTGTTCCTCTTTGACTCCGATCCAGAAATAGATCCAGATTCCTTCTTTTTGCATTCCGTCGCAAACCTTCATATACCATTTGGAGATCGTGTTTTCCTTTCTCGCTCTCCAGAATAAAATCGGGAACCGCGCGATCATGTCGTCCCAAATATCCCTTCCGACTCCTTCTCCTCTTGCGATTTCGTCCACCGCGAACTTGGAAAGAAAGGTTCCGAACGGAGTGTTCTTGACCAAAGCGCAGCCCTTGTATTCGGATTCGAGAACGATTCCCGCGAATTCCTGTTTCCAGAAATCCTCTTTGAGGGAACGCTGGAACGCCTTTTCAATCAGAAGATTCATCTTCTCTTTCGAGACCGAGTTTACGTCCGCGATAAAATCGATTCTGTTTTTTCTACGGAGAAGCGTTCCGCTTCCTTTGATCGTGAATAATTCCTTTAACAACGACGAAGCGGACGTGACGGCGATTCCGAATTCCTTGTCCTTTACGTTTTTATAAAGTTCCAAACAGGAGTTCAAAAGGGCGGAATCTTCCCGGTCGGCGACGACGGAAGAATCGATATCGTAGATGGAGATCTTATTCCCTTCGGAGTAGATTCCTCCTCTCGTATATAGATGGACGAGCTTTTTCGTTTTTAGAGTGGAGCAAAGCTTGGTTAAAAAGGAAAAAAGCGCGGCGCCTTTTTCCTCGGCCACAAATACCGGAAGTTTTTTTTCGGCGAGAGCGGATGCGACCGAACCCGCCAAATCCTGAGAATGTCGGAATAATTTTCCGGGAAGAATCGACGACGTTTCTTGCTTACTTTGATTTCTGTAAAAAAGATTGGTATAGGAGATTCCGTCCTTGTCCAAGACGACGACGGGATACAGGTCGAGTTTGTGCAGCAACTTCAGGTTGTAGAGAAGCGCTTCCGCGGATTCCATCAGGGTTCCGGAATCCGCGTAGATGACTGCGAACTTTTCGGGTTCGATCGAACGGAAGAGTTTTAAAAATTGAAACGAATCCTTGGTGTTCTCTGTGACTTCTAAAAGTTTAAGGAGAATTTCCTGATGTTTCATTCTTTTTTGATTCGATTATTTGCCCAGAGTGTAGGCAACCAATTTTCCTTTGAGCTTCCCGATTGTCAGGGATTGTTCCTTGTCTTTTTTGAGTTTTAAAAAACCCAAGAGCGAAGTGTCGCCGCAGACGATCGCGAGTACGTTGCCCGCAAAATGGTCCTTGAGCCGCTTCCCCCAAGCCGTATAAATCTCCTTGGCTTCCTCCTTGGTTCCGAGACGAACTCCATACGGAGGATTGGTCACGATATAACCGCCCGATATCTTATGTTCGTTTTCGGAGACGGTCGCATCGGATTCAAAAAAAGTGATGAGGTGATCCACTCCCGCATTCTTCGCGTTCAGTCTCGCGAGATTCAAAGCCTTTTCATCCAAGTCGGAAGCGAAAATTTTCGCAGCGGAAGAATTCTTCTCATTCTCCCTGCGAGTCGGCTCGCCGAACAGTTTTTGAAACGGAAGGGAAGAATCCAGACTTCTGTAATTCGTATAACCGCCGTATAAAAGTTTCAGGGCCGCCTCGATCACGACGGTTCCCGAACCGCAGAACGGATCGTATAACGGTGATTTGGCGTCCCATCCCGAATAACGAACGAGCGCCGACGCGAGAATCTCCCGGACGGGCGCTTCTCCGCCGATTCTTCCGTGACCTCGTTGTTGGAGAGGTCTCGTGTTTAAACCGAGGGAAAGTTTTGCGTGTTCGGAATGGGAACGAAGATAGAGTAGAAAATCCGGTTCTTCGCGCGAAATTTTCGGGGGTTCTTTTCCTTTGGAACGGAACCTGTCGAAGATCGCGTCCTTCAGTCGGTATGTCGCATAACGTGAATCTTTTAACGCGTCTTTGGTGGTGGAATCGATTCGGATCGAATGTTCCGAGCCGAAAATTCTTTCGAAAGGAAACTCGAGCGCTTGATTGTAGAGATCGTCCGGATCTTCCACTCTCCAGAATTTAAGGGAAACGCTGATCCCGGATGCGATTCCGGTGGAAAGAATGAAATCCTTCAACGCCTTGGACGAACCTTGAAAAAAAACTCCCCCGCGGTTTTCGGCGACGATCTTTAAACCGGCTTCCAATACTTCCTCGCGCAAAAGGCCGGACAATCCGTCCGGACAAGAAGCGTGGTATTCGAAAGAATCCGGTTTTGAAAAATCCCATTCCGATTTGGAAGGAGAGGAATTTTGTCGGGGACGTTCCTTGGGATTTCCCTCCGGCTTTCGAGTTTTTAGCCGAAGGGATTTTTTAGGTGCGGGTTTTTTAAAATGGGTCACTCGATTTGTTGCGCTAGATAGTTTTCAACGCCGATCTGACGGATAATTTCCTGTTGGGACTCGATCCAATCGATATGCTCTTCTTCGGAGACGAGAATTTTTTCGAACAATTCTCTCGTTCCGTTATCGTTGTTTTTTACCGCGATCGCGATGCCTCGGTTGAACCGTTCCACCGCCGCATACTCGAGTTCTAAATCCACTTTTAAGATCTCTTCGATGTTTTTTCCCACGGAGATCTTCATGTATCTTTGAAGATCGGGAACGCCGTCGAGATAAAGAATGCGATCGATGATTTCGTCCGCGTGTTTCATCTCGTCGATGGATTCGTGTTTCATAAAGTCGGCGAGTTTTTTGAAACCCCAATTCTTGTTCATCTTCGCATGAATAAAATATTGATTGATTGCCGTAAGTTCAGCCGCAAGGACTTCGCCGAGGATCTCAAGCACTTCTTTGTTGCCTTTCATCGTATTCCCCCTTGTATCCATTCAGTATAAAAATCATTCCTAATTTTGCAAGGATAGTTTGTAGACGAGGATGAAAAGTCGTCTTGCACGCGTTATTTAATTTTTTTTGATTTTCAATCTCACAATTTTTGAAAACATAGACTTCCATGTCTTCATCCGTTTTCATCATCGATTCCGAATTGAGCCGCTTCGGAAAAACTGAACTTGATTATCATTCTCTTTCGTATCAAACCGCGGCGAAACTTTTGGAAAGAAATTTTGAGTTTGAACCTCAATTTCTTATTTTTGCCGCGATGGCTCCGGAACGTTATACGGGAGAAGTGTTTCTTCCGGCAAGAATCAAGGAAAGCCTCGGTTTAAAAAATTGTTTTACAATCAGAACCGAGACCGCATCCTCTTCCGGCGCGAGCGCTCTACATACTGCGACGTATCTTTTACGATCGGGAGCGTTTCAAAGAGGGATCGTCATCGCGACCGAAGTCATGAGCCGTCTCGAACGGGAAGAAAATAATCTTCTGCTCGGAAGCGTTTTATCGGAACGACAAAAAGGATTCGCGATGTCGATGGCACAGGGCGGTGGAATGATCGCGACGCGTTATCTGCACGAGTACGGATACGATCGAAAGGATCTCTACGCACTTTCCAAAAAACTGCACGACAACGGACTCAAAAACGAGAAGGCTCATATCCGAAAGAATATTACGGAAGAAGAATATTTTAAATCTCCTTTATTCGCGAGTCCCTTGTGTCTTTACGATATTTCGCCTCTTTCCGACGGAAGCTGCGCGATTTTGCTCGGCTCTGAAAACGAGCATTCTTCCCGACCTTTGAAAGTTTCCGGAATCGGACACGGAATCGGAAATCTTTCCTCCGCACCGGGGCTCTTGAGTTTTCCTTCCAGCGTTTCCGCGTTTGCGGGAGCTTACAAAGAATCGGGTCTGAAACCCGAACAGATTCAGATCGCCGAGTTGCACGACGCATTTACTCCGTTCGAGTTGATCGGAGCCGAAGACGCGGGATTGTTTCCGAAAGGAAAAGCGTTACGTTATGTGAAAGAGGGAAAAACTCATCCGGACGGACAACTTCCGATCAACGCATCGGGAGGTTTGAAAACGAGAGGACATCCGGTGGGAGTTTCGGGTTTGGCTCAAATCGCGGAACTGCAGACTTGGATGTATCGCGAGGATCGTTTTCAAAACGGTTTGGCGCTTTCCATCGGCGGTTTGGGCGTGAATAATTTTGCGACGATTCTTTCCAAAGTTTAGAATGGAACTTAACGGTGAATGAAAAAATATTGCTGATTCAGACCGCGTTCTTGGGCGATCTGATTTTAACGACTTCCTTCTTTCGGGAAGTGAAAAAAAAATATCCGAATTCCCATCTGACGGTACTCGTCAACAAGGGAACCGAGGCGGTGCTTGAGGCGAATCCTCATATCGATCGATTGATTCCTCTCGATAAAAAGGAATTTAAGAAATCCTTTTGGAAATTCTTTTCCTTTCTGTTCGGATTGAGGAAGGAACGTTATACGCTTTGTCTTCTGCCTCATTTTTCCTTTCGATCCACTCTGATCGGATTTGCGAGCGGAGCCAAGGTAAGAATCGGTTACGAGTCCGCCGGATTTTCCTTTTTACTCACTAAAAAAATTCCGAGACCGATCCGCGGAATGCACGAGGCGGAAAAACTCTTCTCTTTGTTATACGACAAGGAGGAAGTTTCCAAAATTCCGAAACGCCCCGAACTGTTTTGGAAGGAAGAATCCGTGTTTCGCGTGCGGGTGTTGATGAAAGAGAACGGACTCGAGCCGGGAAACTTCGTGTTGCTCGCTCCAAGCTCCGTCTGGGAAACCAAACGTATGCCCGCTCCCAAGTTCCGCGTCTTAGGGGAACGTCTCGCAAAAGAAACCGGTAAGAAGGTCGTACTCATCGGTTCCAAAGCCGACGTGGAACTCTGCGAAGAAGTGGGAGCCGGTTACGCGATCAATCTTGCCGGGAAAACCAATCTCCCCGAGCTGTCCTTTCTCGTATCCAAAGCGGCTTTGATGGTCAGCAACGATTCATCCCCGATCCACTTCGCCTCCGCGTTCAACATTCCCACGTTAGCCGTCTTTGGTGCCACCGTGCCCGATTTCGGTTATACTCCGCTTTCGGATTCTTCCTATATCTCCGAGATCCAAGGATTGTATTGCCGTCCTTGCGGAATTCACGGAGGAAGGGTTTGTCCCGAAGGACATTTTCGTTGTATGAAGGAACAGGACACGGACAAACTGTTCGAAACTTCCGTCCAATTAGTAAAAGGGTTTTCCAAATGAATCAGAATCCGTACAAACAAAGAATCGCGGACGTACAGAAAAGACTCAAGGAAGGGGAGGTCTTGATCGTTTTTGCGGCCTCTCATTTGATCCGAAATCGGGACGTGGACTATAAGTTTCGTCAGGATTCGGATTATTACTATCTCACCGGCCTCGACGAATCCGACGGAATTCTAATATTAAAAAATTCTTATAAAGCCGTCTTCGTTCTTCCCAAGGACAAGGAAAAAGAGATCTGGACCGGGATTCGGATCGGAAAGGAACAGGCAAAAAATCGTTTAGGTTTGGACGAATCCTTCGACACGACCGAATGGGAATCCAAACTCGACGAGATCCTCGTCAACCAACACACACTCTATCATTTTTTCGGAAAGAATCTCGCGCGGGATTCCAAACTTATCGAATGGATCTATTCCCTCAATCAAAGATCGAGAGAGGGAAAATTCGGTCCGCGAAGGATCGAATCCCCCGATTTTCTACACTGGATGCGAATGTTCAAATCTCCTCTTGAGGTGGAAGCGCTTAAGGAATCGGCGAGAATCACCGCTCTCGGTCACGATCGATTGATGCGCGAATCCAAACCGGGAATGTTCGAATACGAACTCGAAGCCATCCTCGAATCGGAATACTTGAAACACGGGGCTTGGGGCGGAGGTTACGGACATATCGTAGCAGGAGGGAAGAATGCCACGATCCTTCATTATACGTCTAACAACTGTCAGTTGAACGAAGGAGAACTCGTGCTCGTGGACAGCGGCGCGGAAAAGGGATATTACACCGCGGACGTGACCAGAAATTTTCCGGTGGGAAAAAAATTCTCCGCAGAGCAGAAAGCCGTTTACGAAGTCGTATTGAAGGCGCAAAAAGAAGCGGTCGCAAACACGAAGGAAGGAACCGAGTTCGTCGCGATCCACAACCGGGCGGTCAAAACTCTCGTGGAAGGTTTGTTGGATTTGAAGTTGCTCGAAGGAAACGTCGAATCCGTTTTAGAGCAGGGAACATTCAAAAAATATTATATGCACAGAACGAGTCACTATCTCGGAATGGATGTGCACGACGTGGGAACGTATTATCAGGACGGAACTTCGAAAAAACTCGAGAACGGTCAGGTGATTACGATCGAACCCGGGTTGTATTTCGATCCTGAGGATGAAACGATTCCGGAGCGGTTTCGCGGGATCGGAATCCGAATCGAAGACGATGTTCTCGTACAAGGTGCGACTCCGGTGAACTTAACGTCCATGATTCCGAAAGAAATCGAAGAGATCGAGTCAAGAAAGAGAGGATAATCCCGTTGAACGCAAGTTTTACGTTTCGATCGTTCTAAATACGGCGGAAGTGGAATTCCTTTTTTATTAAACGACAACGATCTTTCTTAAAAAACTATTTTTTTCCTTGTCGAAACCGCGAGAAACGTTAGTTGTATCGTTTCTTGAGGTTCCAGGAAAATTGTATTTTTATCTCCTTTCCATTCTGTTTTCTTTCCTTATTACAATTTCCCTCGCTTCGGAATCGATCCAAACCATCCCCTCGTTCGACGGAATCGTCAGTTTAGATTCTTCCAAAGAACACAACTGGGAGATCGCGCTCGAGTCGATCGATCCCGTGTCTTTTTCGCGTTCGTACCTGGAAGGAAAGAAGGACTTTGACAAGATTCCTTTTTTGCGGTATACACCTCCCGGTGTTTATAAACTTCCGAACGAGTCTCTTCAAAACGTAACCATCGTTAAGAAATTCATCGCCCCGAAAGAATGGAAAGCGGCCGCGATCGCGGTTCGTTTGGGAATGATCACGGATAAGGACAAGGCGTATCTCAACGGAGTTTTGATCGGCGAAACGGGAGATATGAATTCGGTTTTGCCTCAGGCATACGATAAGATTCGGATCTATTCGATTCCGAACGAACTGATTCGCAAAGGAAAACCGAACATTCTCGTGATCCGAGTCAAAAAATTCTTTCGATACGAGGTGGGAATCGAGCAGGACCGGACCGCGATCGGCGACGCTTCCCTCGTTCAGAAGGAACTTCTGCGTTCTGAATACATTAAGATTTTCTTATTGATGATTTATCTCACCGTGGGCGGTTATTTTCTGTTTCTCTACGTGAGGCGCCGAACCGATAAGGAGAATCTATACTACGGTTTGTTTACTCTTCTTTTGGTCGTTTATCAATTCTGCAGAAATCAGGTCAAATACGACCTCGGAATCGAGTTTATCTATATGAAAAAGTCGGAATATATCATTCTGACGGTCTTAGTTCCGATCTTTGCGAACTTTATACGCGCTTATTTTAAGTTTTCGCGGAATTTACTGCTGAACGTTCTCGACGTGTCCTACGTCTGTTTTACGCTCTTTTATTTCGTCTCGAACAACGTGATTCATTACAATCTTCTGAACAAACACGTGGTTCAATACGGATGGATTCTGTATGTGGGGATGGTTCTGTATTATCTTATCCGCCGTATGATTCAAAAGGACCGGGACGCTCTTTATATTTTAGGCGGCGTTTTGATCACGGTGTTCGCCGTCGTTTTAGACACGCTCGGAGCCAGAAACGTCATCGTATTTCCGAGAATCCTAGGTTATGCGTTTCTATTTTTTATCTTGAGCATCGCGACGATTCTCGCGAACAAATTCGTTCGTTTGAACGAAGAAGTCGAGGAGCTCAACGAAAGTTTGGAAAAGAAGGTCGAACAAAGAACGGAAGAATTAAAACTTTCCTTGGAACAGGTCAACCGCCTGAAAGTTCAGCAGGACGCGGATTACTTTTTGACTTCTTTGCTCATCAATCCCCTGTCTTCGAACCGGAACACGAGCGATATTATAAAAACCGAATTTTATACGAAACAAAAGAAATCCTTCGAGTTTAAGAATAAGACGTACGAGATCGGCGGAGACATTTTGATTTCGGGTAACGTGGAACTTCGGGGCAAGAAATACGTCGTCTTTGTGAACGGGGACGCGATGGGAAAATCCATTCAGGGAGCGGGAGGAGCGCTCGTAATGGGAACCGTATTCAATACGATTTTAACCCGTGCGGGGATTCCTTCACAACAGGATAAAAATCCCGAGAAGTGGCTGGAAGAAGCCTTTCTGGAGCTTCAGAAAATTTTCGAATCGTTCGACGGTTCCATGTATATCTCCATCGTTCTCGGTTTGGTGGAAGAGGCGACAGGACTTTTGTATTATATCAACGCGGAACATCCTTGGACGGTTTTGTATCGGGACGGTGTCGCTTCCTATATCGAAGAGGAGTTGACCCTTCGGAAAATCGGTATTCCGGAAAACGAACAACATCTCGTTATCAAGAATTTTCAAATGCTTCCGGGAGATACGATCGTGATCGGTTCTGACGGAAGGGACGATCTTCTGATCGGAAACGAAGAGGACCGTATCATCAACGAGGATCAGAATCAATTCTTAAAAAGAGTGGAGGAAGGATACGCAGATCTTCGGGAAGTATATGATCGAATTTTAAAGTTCGGCGGTCTTGTCGACGACCTGACGCTTTTAAAGATCACGTATCATCCGGGGAAAAACGGGACCGCCGCTACCGCGGATTCGTTTCTATCCCGTTCTTACGAGGACGTATTGAAACGGGGAACTTCCTTTTTGCAAAATAACCGGGTTCGGGAAGGTTTGGATCTTTTGGAACAAGCGCTCGAACTCAATCCGAAAGGCGAAACCGTTTTAAAAATCCTCGGAAGATATTATCTCAAAGAAAAGGATTACGCAAAGTCTGTCGGATATTGGGAAACTCTTTTATCCGAAAATCCGGAATCGGCCGAATTTCTCTATCATATCTCCCTTTGCTACAAAATGCTGAAGTATTATCAAAAGGCCGCAGAGACCGGAGAAAGGGCTTTTGCCGCCGATCCTCGATACATCCGAAATCTGATCAATCTCGCCGATATATACAAAATAATGAATATTCAGGATCGCGCAATTGCGTACGTGAAAAAAGCCCTCGTATTGGATCCGCGCAACGCCAAGGCGATTCAGGTCAAGAATTCGCTCGAAACCGAAATCTGATTTACGAAACGATATTCGAGCCGTGTCGGTTTAAATTATACTCACTCTTAGAATTTCAGTTTTCTTCCAAATAGATTCGGATCGCTTCCTTTAGAACGCTGAGTCCGATCGAAAGAGAGTCCTCGTCGATATCGAACTTGGAGCTGTGATGCGGATGCACGAGACCTTTTGCTTCGTTCATCGAACCCACAAAGAAATAACAACCGGGTACTTTCATCAAAAACGCGGAGAAATCCTCTCCACCCATGGACTTCGTGTTTTCTTCCGTCACGCTTCCCGGTCCGAGAATGTTCAGAGAGGCTTTGCGTACGACGTTCGCCATAAACGGTTCGTTGATCGTTGGTTGATTGGTTCGTTCGTAATGAATCTCCGCTTTGGCGCCGAGCGCGGACGCGATTCCGTTTACGACCCGTTCGAGTTTGCCCGGAACCTCTTCGAACATCTTTTTGGAATACGTTCTCACGGTGCCTTTGAGTTCGGCGGTTTCGGGAATCACGTTAAACGCGTTTCCCGCGTGAAAACTTCCCACCGTAACGACACAGGAGTCCAACGGGTCCGTATTCCTGGAAACGATCGTTTGAAGCGCGTTCACGATTTGTGCGCCGACTACGATCGGGTCCACCGTGTGTTGAGGCATCGCTCCGTGACCGCTGATGCCGGAGATGCGGATCGTAAACTCGTCGACAGCGGCCATCATCGGTCCGTCCACGACTCCGACCTTTCCGACCGGAATGTGATTCCATACGTGCAGGGCGAGGGCCGCATCTACGTTATATTTTTCTAATATACCTTCCTCGATCATTTTGTCCGCGCCTTGGCCGCCTTCTTCCGCGGGTTGGAACACGAGTAAAACTTTTCCCTTGGGGAGAATCGAACGGATATCCTCCTTGATTTCGGTTGCGAGGCCCATGAGGATCGAAGTGTGCGCGTCGTGACCGCAGGCGTGCATCACACCGTCGTGAACGGATTTGTATTCTTTCTGGGATTCTTCAAAGATGGGAAGGGCGTCCATATCGGCGCGCACGAGAAGCGTCTTTCCCGGTTTGCCGGAATCGATCAGCGAGACAACTCCGGTTTTCGCGATTTTATCCTGAAACGTAAGGCCGAGTCGTTTTAAGTGATCGATCACGAAACTCGCGGTTTGATTCTCCTCATAGCGGAGTTCCGGATGTTTGTGGATTTGTCTTCTGTAACGAACGAGTTCTTCGGTGCGGTTTGCGGTCACTGAGAGTTTCATACTGCTTCAGACCATTCTAACCGCAGGAAGGGTTTTCGAAAAGAATTTTAGATCACTCTGGAATACTCGGATAACTCCCGTTTCCAGACTTGGGTTCCGCAGTAGTGATCTCCTTCCGGGCAATACGGCTTCACTTCTCCCTGAAGGCGGATCCAGCACGGAGCTTTGATCCACTTTGCGATTTGAGGATGCACCTTCATGACGTCCGTGAGTTCGTTGACCGAGGCTTGGAAGATTTCTTCCTGCGCGTTGTAACAGGTTCTGGATCTCCATTTGTGATGGAGATTGAGCAGATCTCCGCTTTCGTAAAAACGGATCGGAAAGCTGTTCGGCAAAAGATACGTTCCGTGTTCGGGAGAACCTCCGGCCTCCAGAAAACGATTCAGTTTTTCGAAAATATTCTTATGGAAAGAATCGTATTTCTCCTGAAGTTCCGGATATTTTTGAACTACGAGAGGAGTGATGTAATCGGGAACGCCCGCGTATTGCGACATGAGAACCGGTCTTCCGCCCGGAACCATTCTATGTCTTTGATCCTGACTGTCCGCGGTGTGAGAGATTCTTTTTTGGAAAGAATACTGAACGTTGAAGAGGGCTCTCGTGATCGGACTCATCGAACTTTCGTTCAAGGTCGAAGTCAAGTGTCGATTTTTTGCCGGATTGAGGACGAGATCGATCGCGTTTTCGTCGCTCAAGGATGATTTAGGAATTCCTAATATAGATCGCACCGACTGCGCGAGAATCTCGGGACCGTTCGCGGAATGCGAAACGAGTCTGGAATATCTTCCGCCGAGCTCGTCGTCGAATTCCTTTACGAAAGCAGCGGCGGTTTCCGGATGAAATTCCCGTTTGCCGTTGCCGAAAACGGACTCGAAATAACGGTATTCGGTCGTTTCTTCCAGAGGAAGAGGATCGTCCATTTCGTCGGCATACAACGGATCGACCGCGCGGACTTGATTGACCATTTCGGTGACGACGGCTCTTTGTTCGTCGGGCACGTCGTAAGAATTCATCAGTCGATAGTAGCGATGCAGAGTAAGTCCGTTGATGGAATGATAAAGATACGTATACGTTCCGAGCGGTAGCAGATAACGCGCCACTTCGAGACATTTCTTTTTGATCGGAGCCTGCCATTTGTCGGGATAGTTGGCGCGGGCTTTGTAAATGTTGAAGTATTCTTCTTGGATGTAGGGATGAAGAGCTTCCGTATACGAGAAATACGCCTGACTTGCGTAGTCCACCGCGTCAAGATAGAGTTCCAACAATTTTCCGCCGAGTTCCGACGGAACGTAATAATTCTCCTTTTTGACTTCCACGTATCTTTGGGAAACTTGTTCGGAATTATAAAAGGGATGAGAATGTAAAAACGACCATACGAATTGTCGGGAAACTTTATCGAGCGTAAAGATAAACTGAGGATGTTGACGGGTGGTGAGATGTCCGGCCTTCTTTGTCGACTTTGCGACCCTGTCTCGGATCTCGATCGATTTTTCCGACGCGATCATATCGGAGGGCAGAAGAATTCCCTTCGAAGAATAGCAAGTTCTCGCGGTCGCGATGGCGAGATTGAACGGATCCTTGCTATGATCCAGAAGTGATACGATCGGTTTTTGGGCTAACATCGAAGTCTCCGAACGGGACTATGTCCCCTGTGGAACTATCCTGAAGGGGGAAAGATGGGGGAAAACTCTTTTTTTTGAGAGGTTTTATTCGAAGGAGTTCCTACATTGGACGGGATTTCACTTCTCGTAAATGTCTTTCCTGTGACCGATTGCAATTACATGCACGATCAGTCGTTTATCCACGATATCGTAAAGAATTCTATAATCACCTTTTCGGATTCGAAATCCCGTTCTTCCTTTTAATTTTTTGGCCCCGACGGGTCTCGGATTTTTGGCGAGTCCTTGAATGATTTGGATCAGAGAATCTGCAACTGATTCGGGAAGTTTTTCGAGTCGTTTTACGGCGGATGTAGTGAGAAGGACTGAATACTCAGACATGTCGTCTTTTGTTCTTTTTGCCCGATCTTGCCTTTAAGAATTCCTGAAGAGGAATCGATTTTTCCCGTTTCGCTTTTACCTCGTCGTACAAACGAATGTCCTCAAGTTCTTGCAGGTTTTCGAGAATCTTTTTGTATTCCTGCATGGATAGAACGACCGAAAGTTTTTTTCCTTTTTCATCGGTGATGTATTGAGGATGAGAAATCATACTTCCAGAATATGACTCTGTAAGGATTTAAGATCAAGAGCTTTTTTTCTCAGTGAATAAAAAGAGAAAAAGAAGTTTGTCGGTCCTATTTTCGCCGTCCACGAAAACGTTTCTCTGATTCTAAACTGTAGGAACTCAAACAAGAATCCGATTCTGGATGAAAACGATTCATCGCCTTTATTCTGATCCTTCTTTCCTTTCGAACGAACTTACTTCTTCTTTCCTTTCTTTGCTTTGGGAGATTTTTTCTTTTTAGAATCTTCTTCCGTTTCCACTTCTTCTTCGGTTATGATTTCCTGCGTTTCCGCGTGAGTCGAAATCCATTCGCTGTTGTCGTGTGCAAAGTTTTGTTCCGGATTTCCGAACGCGCGTTTTTCGAGAAGCTCCCGTTTTGCCGATCTTCTTCTTTCCTGATTTTCATAAACGTTCAAGAGATATTCCATCACGATCGGAAGAAGAACACGGGAGAATACAGTCGCGACGATAACCCCGAAGATAACGACTGTCGCAAGAGGACGTTGCACTTCCGCACCCGCCATCGTGGAAATCGCCATCGGAATAAACCCGACCGCCGCGATGACTTCGGTCGTCATTACCGGACGCAAGGAATGAATCCCCGCGAGATACACAGCGTCCGCGATCGAAGCTCCCTTTTCCAATTCTTCCCGAAGGGTAGAAGCGTAAACAACTCCGTTTAATACGGCGATCCCGCTCACCGCGATGAAGCCGACCCCGGCCGGAATACTAAACGGAAGTCCGCGAAGGACTAAACCTATGATTCCTCCCGAAACCGCGAGCGGAACCACGATAAAGACGCCTAACGCGTAGTAGATGCTTCCGAATGCGGCCATGAGCATAAAGAAGATGATCGCGAGCGCGATCGGAACGACCAAGGCCAATCTTTCTTTGGCTCGAGTGAAGTTCTCGAACTGGCCGCCCCAATCCGTTCTATAACCGGGTGGAAGATTCTTTTCGATTTCTTCGGTGACTTTCTGAGCTTCGTTTACGAAACCGACGAGGTCTCTTCCTCGAATGTTGGTCTCGACCATGATTCTTCGTTTGAGCTGTTCTCTGTAAATCGCCGCCGGGCCTTCCACGAGTTTGATCTCCGCGACTTGACCGAGAGGAACGGTGGAACCGGAGGAAGTGAATACGGGAATGTTTTCAACCTGTTCCAGATCCGTCGCGTCGATCTTCAGGCGAACGACGAGATCGAATCGTTTGAATCCTTCGAACACCTTTCCGGTTTGTCTTCCGAGACGAAGCGCTTCTACCGTTGCGAGAATCTCTTCCGCTTGCACTCCGTAACGCGCCATGTTTTCCCGATCGACCTTGATTTCGACAAGGGGAAGTCCCAAGACTCTTTGAACGCGCAAGTCTGCGACTCCCTGAACTCCTTTGAGCTTGGAAGCGAATTGACCGGCGATGTCCTTGAGTTTTACGAGATCGTCTCCGTAGATTTTAATTACAACGTCTGCTTTCGATCCGGAGAGAAGCGCGTTCACTCTGTTTTCGATCGGCTGCGACAAACTGATCGTGCTCGAAGGAATGAACTTGAGAATTTCATCCTTCATCTTGCTCATAAGTTCTTCGCGATCGTCGGCGGTCACCCATTCCTTGCGGGGTTTGAGTTTTACCATCGACTCGCCTTCGTCCGTTCCGACCGGCTCCGCCGCGGATTCGCCTCGTCCCATTTTGGAAACAACACTGACCACTTCGGGAAATTTTTTTAAGACCGCTTCCATATCGGAGTTCGTGTCTCTGGAATAGTTGATCGCCGTGGAAGGAAGACGTTTGATATCGATCGCGATTTCCCCTTCGTCGATTCTCGGTAAGAATTCGGAACCCAACGTGGAACCGAGTAACAACGCGAAGACGACGATTCCCACTCCTGCGTAACAGAATTCCTTTTTACGAGCCATTCCGAAATCCAGAAGAAGTTTATATTTCTCCGTGATGACGTCCCAATATTTACTATGATGAAAGACCGGATTTTTAAACAGAATGCTCGCCGCCGCCGGAAACGTGGTTAAGGAGAAGAGCAGAGCGGCTCCTAACGCGAGTGCGACCGTGATCGCCATCGGCTTGAACATTCTTCCTTCCACACCTTCCAAACTCATCAAAGGAAGATATACGAGCATAATGATCGCGACCGAGAATGTCGCCGCGCGGCCCACTCGAACGCAGGCATCGGTGATGATTTCTTCCGCTGCGAGTTCCCTGTCCTCGAGTTTGGTCTGCATGTCGTAGAACGATTTTTTCAGGATGAATCCGTGAAGGATCGATTCGAGCATCACGATGGTTCCATCGACTAACAGACCGAAGTCGAGCGCTCCGAGGGACATCAAATTTCCCACGATCCCGAACGCGTTCATAAAGATCGTGGCGACGAGCATCGGAATCGGAATCGCTAATGCGACAAGGAGCGCGCCTTTCACCGTACCGAGCGCTACGATCAAAACGATTACTACGAGGACCGCGGCTTCCGCGAGATTGGTAAAGATGGTGCTGAGAGTTCTTCCGATAAATTCCGAACGATCGTAGAACGTTTCGATTCTCATTCCGGGTGGAAGACGTTCTTTGATCTCTTCCATTCTTACCTTAACCCTCTTTACGACTTCGAGAGAGTTTTGGCCCATGAGCATCATCGCGGTCGCGCCGACGACTTCTCCTTTGGAATCCTTCGTTACAAGACCGAAACGAAGCGCGGGACCGATTTCCACTTCCGCGATTTGACCGAGTAAAAGAGGAATTCCGTCTCCGGCGGTCGTTACAGCGGTGTTCTTCAAGTCTTCGATGGATTTATATTGGCTTTCTCCGCGGATAACGATCTGCTCCGCGTTTTTGGAAATGTAACCGCCTCCCGTGTTCTGGTTTGCGGATTCGAGTTTATCATAAATTTGTGATAGAGTTAAGTTGTGCACCGCGAGTCTTCTCGGGTCGATCTTGACTTGATATTGACGAACCTGACCGCCGATGATGTTCACGTCGATGATCCCTTCCACGGACTTCACTTCCCGGGCGAGTTCCCAATCCATGTACGTCCGCAATTCTTCCGGAGAATGTCTGTCCGACGTTAATACGAACTCGTAGATGTCGCCGAGACCCGTTGCGATCGGCGAAAGTTCGGGTCTTCCGTAACCGGGAGGAATGACGGCTTCCGCTTGTTTGATCCGTTCGTTTACGAGTTGTCTCGCAAAATAAATATCGGTTCCGTCTTTGAAAATGACCGTGACCGAACTTACGCCCGTTCTCGAAATCGAACGGATTTCTGTGACGTTCGGAAGACCGGTAAATTCCATTTCGATCGGATACGTGATGAACTGCTCGACTTCCAAAGGAGAAAGACCCGGGGAAGAAGTGACCGCCGAAACCTGAACGTTGGTCACATCCGGAATCGCGTCGATGGAAAGATAGAATGCGTTGTAAATCCCCACGAGGGTAACCATGAAGGTCAGCACCAAAACCAGGGCTCTATTTTTAATGGAGGCGCGGATCAGTTTATCAATCATGTTTGCTGCGGATCTCTAAAAAAAGGCGATATGGACAGGAAAGCTCGTTTGGGTCAAAGATGAAAGGTTTTTTTAAACAAGGAAGAAGCCGGGCGCTTCGAGAAAAGAAATGAAAAAACGGACCCTTTCGATTCTTACAAAGGTCGCTTAGTTCCGTGCGAATGACGCGTCCCTCTTCGATACTTCTCGTATATATCCATATGCAAAAAAAGGAATAGAATTCCGTATTCAAAAGAGAGCCAAAAAAAGGAATCCTTATACGGAAACACAGAATAGGCGGAATAGGAGACGAAGATCAAACAGGACCAGACGATCGGATAGATGTTCCCGGAAAAAATCGAACAAACGATTAACGGGAGAATATACCAAGGATGTACCGTGGTCGAGAAAATCAGAAAGATCAAATAGACGGATTCCGCGGTTCGAAAGACGTTTTGTGGACCTTCTTCATTTCGTTTCCAAAAGGAGAATAGGGAGATTGCGACTAACGTGGACGCTCCGCAGATTTTTCCGGCCGCGTAAAAATTCTCTCCGATCCAGCGCAGAAATTCCCGTAAAACGTAATACACGCTTCCGTTGAATTCGAATAGCTGAAAGAAAACTCCGAGCCCCGACGTTTTTTGTTTTCGGATCAGTTCCGGAAAAAAGGAAAATCCGATCCAAGCAAGAGCGACAAAAACCGCAATTGCGGTTCCCGAAATCCAAAGTCCCTGTCGACGCAGAAAAGAGCGTTTTCCGTTCGCGATGGAAAAAAACAAAAACGGAACCAGAATCAGCGGCGTGATTTTGGTGAGAATTCCGCAGAGAAAAAAGGCGCTCGCAGAAAATAGATCCCGGATGCGATTTTCGTTTTGCCAGCGCACAAATAAATGCAGCGTTCCCGCAAAAAAGAAAACGAGGATCGATTCGGGATGCGCGTTGCCGGTAATTTCCACAAGGACGAGAGGATTCAGCCAATAGATCAGGATTTTTTCCGAAGCGATTTTGTAGTTTATTAGAATCTTATAAAGAAGCCAAAAAACTCCGAATTCGCTTAACAAAAGGATCGTTTTCCAAAAAAGAATTCCCGCTTTCACGTTTGCGAAAACGAACATTGCCTTTGCGGAAAGAAAAAAGAAAAATTGCAGGATCGGCGGATAAACCGAATAGAATTGGGGAGAATTCATCGACTGCAGAAGTTCGACGGCGAGTTTTCGGGCCTGCGGCGATAGGGCTTCGATCGGAAATTCTTTCGGTAAAAAAGCGAAGGGAGAAACGCCTTCTTGGATCAAAAGCCCGTCCCATAAAAAACGATACGCGTCTTCGGAAAGAATCGGATCGGAAAACATAAATGCGATTCGTAAAATCAGACCGAAGGCGAACCAAAAGCGCAAAGATTTCCGATCGCGATCCCGAACTAAAATCCAAGCATACGAGATGAACGCGGGAAGGGCCGCGGTCAGAAGAAGAAAAAAATGAGAACGTTCTTCGAAATATTGAAACCAAAGGATGGGAACAAAAGAAAGAATCGGAAAAAAACGAAGGCTTCCCGCTCGAACGAATTCGAAGTTCATTTCGAGTGCAGTTTTCCGATCGTATACAGAATTTTCCAACCGGCACGGATGGAACCGGAGATCGTTCCGCTTACTTTGGAAATTCCGATTCTTTTTTTATAACTGACGGGGACTTCGACACAACGCAAACCCAACTTTGCCGCCTTTATCTGCATTTCGACAGTCCAACCGAAATTCCGATCCTGCATATTCAATTTTTTTAAAATATCCGAGCGTATGACTCGAAAAGGACCGAGGTCCGTGAATTTCATCCCGTATAAAATCCGAATGAGAGCGGTTGCCAAACGATTTCCGAAACGTTGAACCGGCATCAACGAACCTTTTTGGGAATTTCCGAGAACCCTCGAACCGATCACAAGATCCGCGTTGTGATCGAGCAGGGCTTGCGTTAAAAGAATCAGTTCGCTCGGAGAGTCCGAGTAATCCGCGTCGACGAACGCGATCAAATCGGGAAGAGAAGAAGAGTTGAAAATTCTTTCCAAACCTTTCAAACACGCCGCTCCGTATCCCCTTTGAAATTCCTGTAAAACCACCGCGCCGTTCGAAGCGGCGGCATTTTTCGTATCGTCGATAGAACCGTTGTCCACCACGATGATTTCGCGAAGGTCCAGACCCGGAATCGAACGCAGATCCTTTAAAACGAACGGAATCGATTTTTCTTCGTTGAGAGCGGGGATGACGACGCTGACCGACGGTGAGCTCACAGTTTGCCTTGTTTAGAAAGTTGGAATAGAGTTTCCCGGGAGGAAAGTTCGGTCTTTCCCGAGTTCAGATCGGTTTTCGATTCGTAGAACAGATTCGCGAACGGATAAAACGATTCGATCCTTTTCAGCTTGGCGGCGATCTCCGGAGAGGAGTTTTTTGCGTTCTTTCTCATATGTTCCGAATTCTCTTTTGTTAAACGAACATGTTTGATTCGAACGATTCCGAAACGAACATTTTTGTTCGGATCAAACTTGAGGAGAAGTTCGATTTTCCTTTTTTCTCCCGAACGAATCCGGTTGTCCGCCGTGAGTTTCGCTTCCGGATACCATTCCCAAGTTTGGCCGATCCGAACGGTTTCTTTTGCGATCGCCGAACCGACTTCGTTTAACAAAATCGCCTCGATCAGAAGATGTCTTTCCGGATCGCCCGTCGGAACGGAATGACCCGCAAAACGGTTCTCCAATTCGAGTCGAACTCCGGTTTTACCGGAAGTAAAATCTTTTTTCGACCATTCCAAACCTCCGATTTTCAAACCGGATTTGTAACCTCCTCTCCACTGCGGTTCGAAAAGTTCGAACGTCTTCGGAACTCCGCCGCCTATAAATGTATGACGATGCGAATCCCGTTTCGTGTGAGGGAACGAATCCGTGACGATCTTACGTTCGATCGAAGGCATGTGACAACTAACGCAGTCATCTTTTTCCGCGTGTATGCTTTCCTGATATTCTTCCCCCGTTTTGAAGTAACAAACAAAAGAAGAATCGAGTCTGTAATCCTGATTGTGACAATCGTTACAGCGGGCGTGCAAGGCCTCTCGATTTTTTACGACCGGGTGCGGAGCTAAAGAAGCGCCCGTAGGTCCGATGAGAATCGTGTTTCCGTTCGGATCGGATTTTAAATGACAACTTCCGCAACTCACTCCTTCCTTTTCCCATGTCGGATTAAATTTCGGATTGGAAATGGCGATCGGCTGTAAGACGTCCCCGTTTTTGAGATGGGTTGTAATTTCGCTCCTTTGGCCGGAAAGAGGAATATGACAGTTCAGGCAAAGCCAGCGCGGAGAATTCGGCTTCGTTAGTTCGGATTGAAACTGAAGATCGGTGAACGCATTCGCGTGAGTGGACGTTCTCCATTCTTCAAAGTGATCCTTGTGACAGTTTCCGCAATCCTGGGCGGTGAGTCCCGCGATTCCTGGAACGGCTTGCGATATTTCTACGGGTTTAGCCCAGGGTTTACCGGGAAAACGTTCCTCCACCGATAGGACCGGTGAGGAGTCTTTGCATAAAAATACCGCGGAAGCGCTTACCGAAATTCCGAATAGAATCGCGATCGTTCTATAGGGTTTTAGAATATTCAAAAAATATAAATCTTTTAAACGTCTCATTTCAGCGTCAGCGGGTATTCCTTCTCGTTTCCGGAGGACCATTCCCACATGGACCCGGCGTAATTTTTAGCGTTGAAGCCTTCGTTCCGCAACACAGCGGTCACCCAAGCGGAGCGAATTCCGCCCGTACAATAGGAAACGACGATAGAATCCCTGGAAATTCCGAGTTCCTTGATCTTTTCGGAAATCTTCTCGGATGGTAGAAGGATTCCGTCTTCGTTTAACAAAACTTTGTAATAAAGATGTTTGGCGCCCGGGATATGTCCGCCCCTCGATTCCCCGTAAGGAGTTTCGCCCTTGAATTCGCGCTCCTCTCTCGTGTCCAAAAAGACGTATTTTTTATTTTTGAGATTGGATCTGATTTCGGAAGAGGTCGCGCTCAGGTTCGAGTCGAGTTGAATCTTGAAGGAGCCGATTTGTTTGGGTTCGCCTTGATTGGAAACGGGGGCGCCTAACTGTTTTAAGGCGGAGTAACCTCCGTCGACAAGAAACGCGTTGTGATGTCCGAGCGAACGCAGCATCCAAACGATTCTTCCGTCCTCGCCCCAATTGTTTTTGGTTTCGCTGATCACGAGAACGGGCTGGTCGTTTCTGATCCCGTAAGCCTCGAGTTTCTTTTTGAGAACGTCGAGCGGGAGGAGATTCCCTTTGCGGGGAAGTTCCGATACGGAGAATTCTTCCCAAGTCACAGAACGGGAACCGTTGATATGTTCCCTGTAAAATACGGAACGCGATCTTGTGTCCAAAACGAGGCTATTGGAAAGAATCGCTTTCGCTTCTCCCGAAGTTAAAATCCAAGATTCCGATTTTTGAGACCAAAGCAAGGTCGGAACCAAAAGAATTAAAGTGTAAAGGAAGGATTTGGATTTCATATAGTTTTTCCGATCTTTCCGGAAATCTCTTCTTTCTATCATTTAGAATCAAAAAAGAGTTCTAAGAATTTCATTTTGGCGATTGAAAAACGGTTTTTCGAAAAAGCAAGCCTTAATCCGTTATAGCGGATATTTTAACGTTATAGTAAAAATTTTTAGTTATTGCAGAAATGGATGTGACAATTCTAATTGAATGATGGGTCTAAAGAAGAGGACTGACGTTATCCAAGAGGGTGGTGGACTTATGATTCAAATAGGTAGTTTTCCCGATTCGGTCAACGAATACGCCGCGAGATCGGTGGCGGGACTCGTGTTTTTTCTGACGATTGCGACCGTCTTGACTCAATCGATTTGGCTGAATCTTGCGTTGCTCTACGGATTTACGGCGAGAGTTTTATACGGTCCGAAATTTTCTCTCTTTGCGAAGATCGCGATTCATGGTATCGTTCCCTTATTGGGGTTGGGAAACCGGGAAACAGCAGGACCACCGAAACGTTTTGCGCAGTCGATCGGGTTTCTGTTTAGCCTAACGTCTCTGATTTTGCTTTTGCAGGGACAGATTTTCGCGTTTCAAATCGTGCTCGGTATTCTGATCTTTTTTTCCGGTTTGGAATCCTTCGTCGGTTTTTGCGCCGGTTGTTTCGTTTTCGGTTATTTGATGCGATGGGGAATTATACCGCAGGAAGTCTGCGAAAAATGCAATCATCTCACCTTTCCGTCGAAACAATCCTGACCGATCTGCAAGTTGAAATCGAAAAAAGTAAATTAGAATTTTTTAAAGTTTAAAAAAGGAATCCACATGTCTAAAGAATCCTATTACGTTCCCGAAGATCTCAAGAAATTCGGAAACATCGGCGAGTTTCAACCCGATCTTGCGAAAAAATTTTTCGACTACTACGGTGACGTTTTTGCGGAAGGCGCTTTGACCGCGCGTGAAAAGTCCCTGATCGCATTGGCCGTTTCTCATGCGATTCAATGTCCTTATTGTATCGACGCATATACGACCGATACTTTGGAAAAGGGAGTGAGCGAGGCCGGCTTGATGGAAGCGGTTCACGTTGCTGCGGCGATCCGCGGCGGCGCTTCTCTCGTTCATTCGGTTCAGATGATGAATAAGGTCAAAGAACTGGGAATGTGATCGGTCAGCGAGAGGAATGATCTTGAAATCTCTTCAGTTCAGGGGAAGCGAGCTCGTTTCTCCCGAAAGACAGTTCGAAATTTTAGAGGAAGTTTTTCAACGGAAGAATCTTCCTTCGTTTACGGATCGTCTGATCGAATCGGGAGTCGGAGAGTTGCGTCCCGTACCGACCGAAATCTTTCAGATGAATCTCGGAAAACTTTGTAATCAAACCTGCAAACATTGTCATGTGGACGCAGGCCCGGATCGAAAAGAAATTATGAGCAAGGAGACCATGCTTCATTGTTTGGGCGTTCTTGCCGTAAGTCCGATTTCCACGGTAGATATCACCGGCGGAGCGCCGGAAATGAATCCCGAATTCCGTTGGCTCGTAACCGAACTTAGACGTCTCGGAAAGAAGGTTATGGTTCGGTGCAATCTAACGATTCTTCTTGCGGGTGAACGATACAAGGATCTTCCGCAATTCTACGCGGATCAAAAAGTGGAAGTCGTATCCAGCCTTCCTTACTTTGAAAAAAGAAGAACGGATGCACAGAGAGGGGACGGCGTTTTTGATCGTTCGATCGAAGCTCTGAAACGATTGAATGCGGTAGGTTACGGCGATCCGGATTCGGGGCTCGTGTTGAATCTCGTCTACAATCCCGCGGGCGCGTTTTTACCCGGGGGGCAGACGACTTTAGAACGCGAATTCAAAATCTCGCTTCAAAAACAATTCGGAATTCGGTTTAATTCTTTATTCACGATTACGAATATGCCGATTTCTAGATATTTGGAATATCTGATAGACAGCGGAAATTTGGACGGATATATGGAAAAGCTCGTGACTTCCTATAATCCGATCGCGGCTCGCGGAGTGATGTGCAGGAATACGTTCAGCGTAGGTTGGGACGGCGCAATGTATGATTGCGATTTCAACCAGATGTTGGATATGAAGTTGGAAGGAAGCGTGCAAAACATACGCGACTACGACGCCGGCGTCCTGGAAAAAAGAAAGATCCGGGTTCACGAACACTGTTACGGTTGTACGGCCGGAGCGGGGTCCAGTTGCGGAGGTGCAACCGCTTGAAAAAGGGGGGCATATTCCGCTTCGATCTCATCGGCATCGTTGCGGAAAAGTCCGGAGACTCTTTCCAGATTTAAGAACTTTTCCTGTTTTGTCACGACAGGAGTTTGCAGATTTTGGTTGAAATGAAGCAGCGCTTTTCCTTCGTCTTGTCTGCTTTGCACGAAACGATCGTGATTGATTTTTCTTTTTTCCACTAAGACGTTGAGCTCTTCGGAAAGGGTTTGAAGATCGTTGAAACGATCCAGCAGGACCGTGGAATCCAATTCGAAGCCGATCGAATTTCTGCAATTTCCAAGTGCGGCCCGGACGGTCGTGCCCGTTCCGAGAAACGGATCCAAAACGAGATCTCCTTTGAGGGAATACATCAAAATGATTCGATTTGCAAGTTCCAGCGGATATGCGGCGCTTCTTTCGCGACCCGCCTGCGAACTCAAACCCTGTTTTTTACCCTTGAAATCCCATACGTCCGTAAACCAGGAATTCCGTTCTTCCCAAAAAAACGCGCTTTCCGCACGGGCGAGTTTGTCCGCTTTGGAAGGGAATTTACGTTTGTTGTTTTTTCTGAATATTAGAATATGCTCATGTTCTAAGGTCACATACGCACCCGCGGGAAGCATTCCCGAACCCATGAATTTGTTGGGAGAATTCGTCTGTTTTCTCCAAAGAATTCCGGGAAGACTTTGAAAACCGATCGCGTTGCATCCCTGGAGAATTCTCGCGTGATTCATAAAAATACGGAATCCGAATGCGGTGTTTCTCGTGGCGTCGCCTATGTTGATGACGAGAAAGCCCCCGTCCTTCAAAACGCGGAAGGATTCTTTCCAAACCATATCTAGCTCGTTATGCATTCTTTCATAAGAAAGAAGGGGATCGGTCGCGAATGTTTCTTTGATTTCGGAGGAAAAACCGAAAAACAAATCGTCCCACATTTCGATCATCGGATACGGAGGAGAGGTAAGGATCAGATCCACGCTTTCGGATTCTATGGGGAACGTTTCCCTCGCGTCTCTGTGAAGAATTTTGTGGATCGTCCGTTTCATATTCTAAACCATAGAATCCCGATCTCCGTTTTCTCTGTCCACTCAAAACGATTTTGCGGTATTCTTCCGTTTCGATCCTCCGAAAGGATTCTTTCGTTCCATTGATTCTTTTTCTTGGAACGTATTGAATTCTTATGGGAATCGCGTTTTTGCCTTTTTTCTTAAAAGAAAATGATGAGAAGACGTCGAATGCGAATATTTAGATCTAGGGGAGATGTTTCGCATAACGTGTAATTTTGCTTTTCCGCGCCGGGGGACGATTGGGTGCGTTTTCTCTGGAACGGTTTCCAAACCTTGCGATCGAACTTCCTTTTTGGGTTTGGCTTTCCGAGAATATTAGAAAAAAAGAATTTACCATCCTGCTTTGGTGTCCTCTGCTCGTGATCGAAACGTATGTGCAGGCGCATCCGGACTTTCTCGGAATGTTTTTTTTAGCCGGATCGGAGATTCGTTTGTCTTTGCGGATCCTTTTGTCCAAGATATCTTACAAAAAGAGCAAAATATTTTCCAATAAATTCAATATATCTTACAAAGTATTATGTTATAGCGAAATATACGTTGACATTCTAATATCTTAGAGAATTTTTCTAATCGACGGGTGTGAAGCACATCCGTTCTAACTCTAACTTTCTCTGAAAAAGACCCTATTCTACCCCGGGATTCCCGGGCTTTTTTTAGAGTCGGAAAGGAGGTTCTTTTGCATACGATTATGGCTCGCAGTTTAGAAAATCAGAACGATTCTCATTCAACCGGAAAATGCTCGGATGATTTTTTGACCAGTTTTCTGGGTGAGAAAATCCGAAAACGCAGATTGGAATTAGGACTCTCCATGGAGAAGGTCGCGCAGATCGCGCAGGTCAGCCGAGGGATGCTTGGGCTGATCGAGACCGGAAAAACTACCCCGAGTATCGCGATTCTCTGGAAATTGTCTAAGGCGCTTCGTACTCGGGTGGCGGAGTTTTTACCCGACGTTTCCTTGGGCGGTCCGAAAATTCTCAGAAAAGAAGAATCTAAAACCCTCGCATTATTCAAGGATAAGCTGATTGCACGCGTTTTATACAAGGACGCAGAAAACCATCTGGAAGTGTTGGAGATCCGTTTGGCTCAGGGAAGTTTTCCTCTTCCGACGTGGTTTCAAAAACAAAAGTTGCAAACCGTGACTGTAATCGAAGGGGAGGTCGCTCTTGTTTTTGCCGGTAAAAAGAATCTGCTTTCACCGGGTGACAGCGCCGTTTTTCTCGCGAAAGATCTTCAGGAAATTTCAAATCCTTCTCTGACCCAAGCGGTCGTCTATTGGATCAGTTCCACCGCAAATCTTTAATTGAAAATCTCCACTCCTTGATCCTCGGCTGAAAAGATTCTCCGTCGGGGCTTTTTATTTCTTTTTATCATTCCGTATCCTTTTCTTCCCTTTGAGTTTTCTCTCCTGTTTCGCGGTTACGTTAGTCATTCATTGATAAAGATATTGGGTAATGCGCTGATTGTAGTATCTATTATAGTGAAAATTTTGTTCGTTAAAACAGAAAAAATGAAGATTCAAGCCTTTGCCTTCGATGGTGGGTTTAGCTTCCCTTGGGAAAAGAAACCCCGTAGGAAAAAACTAACATAAGGAAATCCACCATGAATCGCAAACTTGGTATATTCGGAATTGTGCCGGTTTTAGCGGGGTTTCTCGGATCCTCTGCAAGCCCGATGAAAAGAAGAATCACGATAACATTTCTTTTTGCGCGTCTTGTCATGTCCGCAATTACGTTCGTTACGGAGACGAGATTCTTTTTTACGCGGTCGTGAAGTCGAACGAGTTTTATGTTCGAATGTTTTTCAGCGGAATGCCGATCGGAAAAAGGAATTTCGGATGGGGGACGCCGAATCGAAACATCTGAACGAGGCCTTGCAAAAAACGGAATCTACGCGGTATGTGTTGTTGGAAAAACGACTTAAACTTCCTCTTTGATCGAAGAAGACTTGAGTTCTTCGGAGGAAGGATTTACAAGATAGGAATTCGAGATCGGAAATTCGATTCGAAAACAAGCGCCTACGGAAGAGGAAATCAGTTCGATACTTCCGTCGTATTTTTCCAAAATGCGTTTGCAGATATCCAGGCCGAGTCCGATTCCTTCTCCTTGTTCCTTCGTGGAAAAGAACGGATCGAAGATCTTGGATTGAATATCTTTGCGGATTCCGGGCCCGTCGTCTTGGATGAAAATTTGGACTCGGTTTCGATCGGGAATCACCGAACCGTAGATGTCCACCGTTCCCGCGCCTCCCGTCGCTTGCACCGCGTTGAGAATCAAATGCGTCCAAACCTGGGTAATTTCCTCAGGATCACAATCGATCGTGGGAAGATTGGAGAGTTTGATTCGAATGAGCGTGTCTCGCAAGGAAAGTTTGAGATTGGTATCCAATACTTTTTGAATGGAACGACTGATTTGAATCGGTCGAGGAGAGCGATTGGCGGAAAGGGAAGAATACGAACTGAGGGCAAAGACGGTCTTTCTCGTTTTTTCTACGGAAAGACGCATAACGCTGATGTTTCTTAAGAACGAAAGCGTCGAGTCGATAAAGCTCAATAGTTCGAACACGTCCGGATGATTCAGGAACGGCGCCCAGCGTTCGTGAACGTCCTGCAGGCCGAGTTCCGTAAGAAGTATCGAAACCCGTTCCGCGTGTAAAACATTATAAAACTTTAATGCGTTTTCCAGAGATTTCGCCTGTTGCCTCATCTTGAAGCCGAGAGGAGGTTCTTTGGAGTCCATCGCGATCGCGTAGATTTCGAAAAAGGAATTTCTGTCCTCTTCGCCCAAACGGGGGATCGTGACCGAAACCTGAAAAATCTTGTTTTGAAAGGATTGGGAAACCGCTTCGATCGTCTGTAGACCGGCCTTGATCGCGCCCAACGGATTGTTGATCTCGTGCGCGATGCTCGTAACAAGCTGACCGAGGCTGGCCCATTTTTCCGAGGTGATCAATTTGTTCTGAGCGTTTTTCAGTTCTTGGAGCGCGTCTTCCAATTCCTTCTTTTGGATTTCGATGATCCGAGTTCGTATTAAAATTTCTCCGTTGGCCTTTCTTAAATCCTCGGCTTGTCTCCAATCGGTGACGTCGAAAACGATTCCCGAAAGCGTTCCGGAAAGTTTCTCCCGATCCGGAACCTCGTTCGCGTTTCCCCAGCCGCCTCTCGCTCTGAACCAGCGAACTCCTTCCGGAAGAACGTTCGGAAAAAGGATTTCGATTTCGTTCGAACTTCCGTACAGGAATTTTTGAACGTAACGAAGCATTTCCATTCTCTGTGCGCGGTGAAATCTTTTTAAGAAGTCCTTCGCCTTCATCTTTCTGGATTCGTTCAGCGATAGAAAGGAAACTTCTCCCTCCGGAAAGAAGACGATTCCGCTTTTGAAATCGAGTTCCCAGGTCGCCATTCCGGCGCCGACGAGAGCCATTCTGAGTTTCTCGTTGTTCTTTCCGATGATCGCGTTGGAAAGCTGCAGTTCCGCGAGGACGTTCTTTAAACTTCTCCGCATAGAATCCAATGAATTGACGAGGGTTCCGAGTTCGTCGTCTTCCGTATGCGGAATCGCGGCGTTCAGATTTCCCTTTTCGATTTCCTTGGAAAACGCTTCCGCCTGTGAAAGTCCGTTTAAAAACCATTTTTTTAATGAGAAATTAAGAACTCCTAATGCGATCAAGGAGAATACGAAGATGAGGATCGTGTTTTTCAGAATCAGAGAAGCTAATTCCTCGTAAAAGATGGAATGGGGAATTCCCACTTCTATATGAAGCTGGGTTCCCGAGTTGGAAAAACGCATCGGCAGGATCGCTCTGAAATAACGTTCCTCGTCGAGCGTATGCGTTTCGCCAGTTTCCTTTTTCAGAAATTCTTCGGAAGGGATCGGAGGTTCGTCTCCGACGGTGGGCGGGAGAAACGTTCCATCCGGAAAGATGATTCTCGCGTAACCTTTTCCTTGCAGCGGTTTGAACGATTTCATCTTTTCGGAGATGTCCTTTAGAATGTAATCCACTCCGAACACTCCCGCAAAAACTCCGTTTCGCAAAACGGGCGTTATGAGGGACACGATCCAGATTCTATGATCGCCCGCGTAATAGAGATAGGGACTTATCACAACGTCCTTCTTGGTTCGTTTCGGAGCGAAGTAGAACTTGCTGCTCTTATCGTTTTCGGATTCGTAATCCACGTTCAGATCGACGCGCAGGTTTTTGGGAGAATCCGATTTATTGACGTAGTAGTTGAGTCTTCCCGTCGAATCGTGAAAGACCGAGTTCCTGTATCTCGCATCGGAACCGTCGAACGCGTTCGGTTCCCAAATCGTCCAGGTTCCGAATACGAGTTCGTTTTCGGAAGCGAGCGTTTTTAAAAGGGACAAGATTTCTCCGCGGCTTTGTTTGGAGACCTGCGCGACGTCCCGGATTCCGAGCAGACGATCGAACGGTCTTCCGAAAGAAACTTCCACTTCTCTTTGAACGCGGATCGATTCGATAAGGACGATTCTTCGTTCGTCTTTTTTAAATTCCGTATAAGTGAGAATCGCCTGTCCGATCGTGATAAGAAAAAACGCGGATAATACGGCGCCGGAAAGATAGAGAGTGATTTTTTTTCGAAGGCTCATCGAAAATTCTGATCTGCAACGCGCAAGATCGTAGATTCTCGCCGAGAATCGAAGGATGTAAAATCATTTTTCGAAGGGTTCTTAGGATTCCGCCAAAAATCCGCCGTTTAAAGAGCGGACCAGAAGAAGTCCTCCGCCTTTCGGAAGTTCGTCCACTCTGAATTCGGGATGATTCTCCCATATATCCAAATCGCAAAGGATCAAATCGAATTGTTTCCAGTCGGAAGCGCTCGAACCCGGAGTCAAAATTTTCACCTTGTCTCGTTTGAGGTTCTGTTTGACGCGGGACGGAACCTGATGGATGGAACCGTTTAAATCCACGATCGAAAGTTTCGAGTTGTAATTTCCCGCAAGGCGTTTTGCGATCTGAAGAAGTTCGAGATCCTTTTCTCCTCCGAAAAGAACGTGGATATTCTTTACGTCTTCGAGTTGGGAAGAAAACAAGATTCCCGCGTTGCAATCCGTTTCGTTCAGGATCGTGCGGATCTTTCCGCCGAGGATATCGTCCGAAAAGAAGGAACGCGCCGCTCCGATCAGAAGAAGTTTGTAATTTCCTTCTTCCACGATTCGAAGAATATCCTTCGTGATATTCGTGGACGTTTTATAGATCGGTTGCAGACGTATGTTCAAATCCTTGGAAAGTTCTTTCAAAGGACTGAAGCTGGACGATTCGTATTTTTCCGCGTGGGATTCCGATATGTTCGAATCCGGAGACAAATGAACCGCGGTAACTTCGCGGTCCTTCTTCTTTTCCGGAAAAAGTCCATAAGCGATTTTTAATAGTTCCAGTCCTCTGGAATGCTGCGCGAAGGAGATTAGAATTCCCGCGCCGGCGGAAGGTTTAGGAACCGATTCCTTTGTCGCAAAAATAAGTTCCACAAGTTTTAATCCGGGACCGGTCATGACCGTCGTCACGAGGGCCATTAAAACCATCATGGAGAAAATTTCCTCGGACAAAACTCCGAGATCGTAACCGATGTTGAGCACGATCAATTCCATCAAACCGCGGGTGTTCATCAGAACGCCCACGGAAAGGGAATCTTTCCAGTTTTTGCCGGACATACGGGCGGCGATCGCGCTTCCGCCTAACTTTCCTAAGACGGCGACGAATAGGATTGAAAAGAAGACCGGCCAAAGACCCGCGCTGGATAAGAGGCCGAACTTGGTTCTAAGCCCGGTAAACGCGAAAAATAAAGGAAGGAGAACCGTAAGACTGAAGTCCTCGATCTTATCGACGAGATTGTTTCTGAGTTCCTTTTTATCCGGCATGACGACGCCTGCGAGAAAGGCGCCGAACAACGCGTGGATTCCGATCGCTTCCGTAAGCCAAGCGGAGGCGAAGATGAATAAAAAGAAAAATCCGGTGATCGTCTTGGTCATCGATTCTTTGGTCGTGTAAAGATTTCCGGCGCGTTTCATCAAAGGACGGATTCCCTTCCACATCAGTAGCATATAAACGACGGACATAAGAATCATCAGAATTCCCGAAGAAAAGGAACCCGCGTTTACGATCGTCACGACGATGGCGAGAACGCACCAAGCGGTCACGTCGTCCGCGGCGGCCGCGGTCAGAGCAAGACTGCCTAACGTGGTTTTGGTAAGTCCTTTCTCCATAATGATTCTTGCAAGAACCGGAAAGGCGGTGATGCTCATCCCGATTCCCATAAAAAGACAGAAGGCGATAAAATCCACACCCTGTGGAGCTAACGGTACGTAGATGAAGTAGGCGAGTCCCGCTCCCAAAAGAAACGGGAACATGATGCTCGAATGGGAAATCACGACGGCGGACTCGGCTTGGTTTCCGAGAATTTTCAGATCGAGTTCCATTCCGATCACGAACATAAACAACAGAAGTCCGATCTGACTTAAGATCTGTAGAACGGAAAGAGATTCCTTAGGAAATAAAAGTTGGAATCCTTCCGGAAACAAAAATCCGAGTAGGGAAGGGCCGAGTAAAATCCCCGCGAGAATTTCCCCGATCACGGAAGGTTGTCCGACCATCGTTGCCAACTTGCCGAAAAAACGGGCTGCAACCATGATTACGATCAACTGAAGCAAGAGTCGCGAGAGAGGCTGTTTCAAATGACCGGAAAACATGTTTCCCACCGCTTCGACGTCGAAAAAATCAGGACGGATCGGCGCGGGTTTAACGGTAGAATTTGTTTCGTTCGTTTTTTTAACCGGATCGATCTGCGTAGAATGGAAGATCTCTTTTTTCAGTTCGAGACCTCGTCCGGTCTGAAGGATAAAACCTAGCGAAACAATGAATAAGAAAATAAGAAAAATGTAAAATACCGATATTTTTTTCATACAGGAAACCCTTATGTGCGAGCATTCTGAGATCGAATTCCGAATCCGTCATTCAGATTTTTAGGCGTTTGCGGATTTGAGCGCGTCGAAACGTTTGCGCTTACTGAAGAACGGATTCTTCCTGGAGAATTTTAGACGCGAGTTTGGCGGCTTCAAGCGGAGAAGCGGGTTGGCCGACTGCGCGCACTCTCGTAAGAAGCAGCCAACGCGTGTTCGTTTTTTGAAACGAAACCCAAAACCAAGAGTTCGCCTCTTCCTGCGTATAATGAAACGCGGAATCCGATCGATACTCTTCGACTCCGTTCCAATCCCCCGGGAGATCGTGGCTTCCGCTTGCGTTCGAAAGAGAACCGGGACTTCGTTTGAGAAGATCCCAAACGGTCGCGATCGTCTTTTTACGGAAAGGCGGAGGCGATTCCTGAAGTCGGATTAAAAAATCCGCAAATTCGGACGGTGAGATCGTATACGAACCGTCGAGCCAAAACGAGTTTCTCGTAAACGGGACTGGATTGGAAAACGCACCTAACTTTTCCAAAAGCGGCTTTCCCTTTTCGGGACCGATCTCGTTCCAGAGTTTTGTGAAATACCAATGCACCGAATACTCGAGCGCGGACCGGAGATTCTGATCCTTCTGCCATCGAATGTAAGGATGTCTCGTCTTGTCCCAAAAAAAGAGGGATTGATCTTCCTTCAGATAACCGCTTTCCAGCGCGGAGAGCGCGAGAACCGGGTGAAAGAGGGAAGAAGGGGGAGTTTTCAGAAAACATTCTTCTTTTTGAAAGTAGATTTTGTTACGCGAAGTGAGATTTGCCAAAATCGCGCAGACGAACTTTCCTTCCGAAATGAGATTCTTTTCGGAAAAAGGCATGGGCGGCGGGGCGTCGACGGGAAGTTCGCTTTTGCAGGCAGAGAACGCGAACACTAATACGAAAAACAACGATAAGACGATCGAACGTTTCACTTGAATTTCGAGTGAATCAGAGGAAAACGGAAATTCCAATCAAAATGACTGCGACAGGGAGATAAAAAAAGAAGAAATAAATTTTTCCGGCCTTCTTCCAGGGTTTTTCGAGTTTTGGACGGATCATCTCTTTTAGGATTTCTTCGTTCGCGTTGTAGAGTTCGGACGCGTCGTTCATTCCGTAAAGATTTCCCGCGAGTCGTTTTAGTGCTTTTTCACGATGTACTTCGAGATAATGTTTGCTCGCGGAAACGAGGGTTTCGTTTTCCGAAAACAGATTCCGAAACACCATGGGAATTTCATAGAACTTTCCGATGAGCAGACTCGAAAAGCGGGTGAAAAGTCCGAGATAAAAGAGTGACGCGTATTGAACGGCTTCCCGTTTTAAACCGAACACGATTATGAAACAAACCGCATAGGCTCCGTAACCCACGATCAAACCGGCGCGTTCCAAAAAACGGTTCCAATAGACTTCTCTTTCAAATTCGAGATCCAAAGTTTCTAAGGACGGTGCGGTTGTGTTCGGGAGAGTCATCGGCAGTAAATTCAAAAAAAGGAATATACCCTTCTTCATCCATGCAAAACCCGGGGCTTGAAATGACAAATCAAATCGCGATCGAATTCTTCCCCGAAAAAAAAATTCAAAGCCTATGTCGCATCGTCTTGATGCGATCGGAAAGTGGCGCTTTCGATTTCGGATTCGAATCTCTTTTTCTTCGCCGGGAAACGGCCGGGCTTACCGAAAATCTTTTCATACGAGGCTTCCCGCATGTCGACCGCACTCAAACGAAAAGAAAGAAAAATTCAAACGGGAGAATTTTGGACATCCCGCCAGAGACAATCCCATTCCATTCACTACAGCGTTAGTTACCGCGCCTCGTTTAAACCCGAACTTCCGGCGTTCTTTTTAGACAAATATCTTTCCAAACGCAAGGGAGTCGTTCTCGATCCGTTCGGAGGAAGGGGAACCACTTCCATCCAAGCGAACTTAGAAGGTCATACCGCGATTCACAACGACATCAGCCCTATGTCCTTGTTTCTCGCCAAGTCCAGACAAACGATTCCTTCGGTGGAAAGTATGGAACGAATTTTGGATCGTCTCGATCTGAGAAAAAAAACGAAGGAAGAAAAAGAGGACAAGGACTTACTTGCGTTTTATCACAAGGATACGTTGAACGAAATCAAGAATCTCAAACGGATTCTTTCCCAGGATTCTTCTCCTGAAATTCAATACATCGGAGTTACCGCCCTTTCCCGATTGCACGGGCACAGCGACGGATTCTTTTCCGTTTATAGTTTTCCTCAGATTTCCATTCCTCCTTCGGCTCAAAAACGAAACAACGAGAAGAAGGGAATCAAACCGGAATACAAGGAAATCAAGTCGCGCATTCTGCAGAAAATGAAGCGCGATCTGAAAACTCCGCTTCCTCCGTTTTATCACGAGTTTTCGGGAAGAAATCGTTATACCAATCATTCTTCCCTGCATCTGGAATCTTTGGAGGATGGAGTCGCGGACTTGGTGGTGACTTCTCCGCCGTTTTTGGATAAGGTGAACTACGAAGAGGACAATTGGCTTCGGTATTGGTTTTTGGAAATCGAACTTCCCGATCACAAAAAGCCGAGCATCTTTTCCACGCTCAGCGCCTGGACCGATTTTATCCACGGAACCTTGGAGGAACTTTCGCGCGTCTTAAAGCCGGAAGGAGTTTGTGTGATGGAGGTGGGAGACATCAAAAAGGGCGCGACCGTTTTTAACCTGGACGAATACGTGATCCAGGCGGCGGCCGGTTCCGGTTTGGAATGGGAGACCACCTTTATCAACGATCAGAAATTCACGAAACTCTCGAATTGCTGGAACGTTTCGAATAACGAAAAGGGAACAAATTCGAACCGCTGCGTCGTGTTTCGGAATTACAAGTGAATGATTTTTGCGAGCGGATTTAGGTCCGCGTGTCGGAACCTTTGAAAATCGTGAACTTATCGTTTGATCCTTCAAGAATGCGGGAACTCTTACAATTTTGCGGCCGCATCCGCTAACGCGGTCGCGCCACTTCGGGCTCGCGAAGTCTCGCTCGGTCTAAACGCGCAGAAAGAATTTCTAAAATTCGACTCTTACTTTGGAAAGCGCGTTTAGACTAAACCCTGCGTGTCGCTTGCGGTTGTGGGAACTCATACAACCCGCGATTTACACGGTAAAGTCCCGAGAGTGTGGGAACTCATACGTTATTTTCGCTCCGCAAAGAGCGAAATGGCGACGATCAATCTCCATTTCGCTCTCTCGCTTCGTCAAGAGCCTTCGATTGAACTCAATCTCGCTCTCTAGGGGCGCAGCGAGAAACTCAGCGCCACTGCTCTCTAAGGATCGCAGCGTCAGGCTCCGGGCTTAAATTCGAAAGAAGCCGCCCGGAGAGGGGGTAGCGTAAGCCGCTTGCGGCTGCAGCGAGGGGGACTCTTCCCCCTTCTAACACATTTTCGGAATTCTGTCTCTTTTTCTCGGAAATTCGCCCCTTTCCCCTTCACCAATTTCGGAAATTGGCCGACTTAAACTAAGAAGAGGGTTACCGGAATATGATGCGCTCACTCTGGACGGCTGCCACGGGAATGATTGCCCAGCAGTTTCATATCGATACGATTTCAAACAACTTAGCAAACGTAAACACGACCGGATTCAAAAAGAACCGCGCCGACTTTGAAGACCTCGTGTACCAACACCAGGTATTGGCTGGAACTCCGGCCACTTCCGTGAGCGAGATTCCCACCGGAGTCAACGTGGGTCACGGGGTAAGAGCGGCTGCCTCTCAAAAACTATTCGAGATCGGATCGTTTCAAGCCACCGGAAACAAACTGGATATGGCGATCACCGGCGAGATGGGATTCTTTAAGATCCAAATGCCCGACGGAAGTTTTGCGTTTTCCAGAGACGGATCGTTCAAAATCGATTCGAACCAACAAGTGGTGACTTCGAACGGATATCTTCTCGAACCTCCTTTGATTCTTCCCGAGGGAGCGATCTTAAACACACTCATGATTTCCGAACAAGGAGAAGTCACCGTAAAAGTCGGAGCCGACATTCGTCCCATCGTGATCGGACAAGTGGAATTATACCGTTTCGTAAACCCGGCCGGATTAACCGCGATCGGAAAAAACTTATTTCAAGAAACCGTGGCTTCCGGTCCCGAGATTCCTGGAACTCCCGGAATGGAAGGATTCGGAAACGTCCTACAGGGGTTTTTGGAAATGAGTAACGTAAAGATCGTGGAAGAGATGGTGAACATGATCGTGGCGCAAAGGGCGTACGAATCCAACTCCAAGGCGATTCAGACCTCGGACAACATGTTGTCCACTGCCATTTCCCTGAAGAGATAAGAATTTTATAAATTTCTTATGAACGTATTTCGGACTTTGTTTCTTCTCCTGCTTGCAGCCAACCCTCTTTTGGGAAGAGGAGTTTCCGGAATTTATCTCAAAGGCCGCGCGATCGTGGATGGAGAAGCGGTCCTTCTTTCTTCCGTAGCGCGAATTCCGGACGGATTCGAGGATCGGGTTCTCGTAAAGAATTTAAAACGTCCGATCTACATCGGTTCGAAAGAAATACTGAACGTCTACGGGGATCTGGAACCGAACGTAACCGGAAAGGAAACCCTGGTTCTTCCCCTCAATCACTCTCTCGAACCGAACGAAATCACGGAATCCTTGAGTGAGGAAATCCGCAAAAAGCATCCGAACGAAGGATTTCGTCTAACGTTTATTTCCGGCGAAACCAAGGTTCCCTCCGAGGGAGTGGAGCTGCGCTGGGCCAACCTTTCCTCCCGTCTGCATCCGGGGCAACTGATGGCCTCTCTTGAAATTTTCTTTCAAGGCAAAAAGGTTCATAGTCTGAGAATCCGCTTTCAAGTGGAACAAAACGTCAAAGTTCTCAAGGCGAAACGTCCTTTGAACAAGGGAATCAAAATCACCGAAGATGATTTTCAGGAAGAAGCGGTTCTTGCTCCCGAAGAAATTTTGGATTCTCCAGGACCGGAGCTCCTCGGTTCTACTCTTCTCAAAGACATGAACGAGGGGGAAATCTTCCGTAAAAAACACGTTCGCAAAATCCAGGACGTTCAAAGAGGAGGGGAAATTCTGATGATCTATCACAAAGGAAGTCTCGTCCTGAAAACGAAAGTAAAGGCTTTGAGTTCGGGAAATATCGGAGAAGACGTTCAAGTGACGACTCATTCGAGAGAAGGACAGATGAAAGCGAAGGTCGTGGATAAGAATACGGTGGTGACGGAATGAAGCTGAATTCCCTTTCTAAGATGATCGTAGAATTGATCCCCGGAATTTTCGGCGCGGTTCTTTTAAGTATTCTTTTGATCTTATTGATTTTTACGGGAAGCGGTTCCGGTCTCAAAGCTCAGGACGTTTCTCTTTGGACGGATAAGAATCCGTATTCGGTCCGTCAAAACATCAAGGTCGGTTCCCCTCTTTATGTGAGAATCACGAACGGCCTGCAGGCGGAGTTCGAACTCGAATCCAACGCGGACGAAACGATCACTCTCAAATCTATGCCCGATAAAAAGATCATCCCAGATATGCCTTCGTATAACAACGATCGTACGATTACCCGCAAAAATAAGGGAAAGATCAAGTCACTCGGAAAGGTGAAGGGAAATCTCACCGCGCTAGTAACCGCGATCGATCCGAACACCGGGCTTTTGACGATCCAAGGACAAAAGGTGAACGTGATCAACGGAGAAGAGAACAGCCTCGCCCTTTCAGGAACGGTCTCCCCCGAATTCGTGGAAAAGGATTCCTCCATCAACGCGGATAAGATCGCCAATCTCCAGGTCAATTTTAACGGGAGAATCAACCGTCAACAGGTAAATCCTCCGATCGCCTTGAAATCCGTGACCAACCCGGACGGCTCAGTGACTGTCAAGGCGGAACTTTCCGAAGAGGAAAAACAAAGGCTGATTCTGAATCAGTTGAACCGGCTTCTGGGAGAATCACAATGAAATCAGAATATTCTATTTTTTGTATGTCTTTATTCTCCGAGCGCGTTCGCGGGTTTTTATCGCGCGTTTTTCCGTTTTACGCGGTTTCGTTTTATGTGCGTTTTACGTCGATTTCCGTCCTAGTCGGATTGATCGGAATTTTTTCCGTTTCTTTGAACGCCGCCGAACTGCGCCTCAAAGACATCGCGCGCATCGAAGGAATCCGCGAAAACCAAATCACCGGTTACGGAATCGTGGTCGGTCTTCCGGGAACGGGGGACAGTAAAACGCCGTTCACTTCGGAGAGTATGAAAAACTATTTAAAAAATCTTGGAGTCGAAGCGAATCTCAAACCCGATCAAACGAGAAACATCGCTTCGGTTTTGATCACCGCTACGATTCCCACCTACGCCCGCAAAGGCGACAAGTTGAACGTGGTCGTTTCGTCGATCGGAGACGCAAAGTCCCTCGAAGGAGGAGTTCTTTTACAATCTCCTTTGAAAACCGCGGGCGACAAGACGTTCGCGGTCGCTTCGGGCGTGATTTCATTCGGCGGAAGACAAGAACAGGAACGGGGAAGCGGCGCTCGCGGAAATAAAAAGACGGTGGGTGTGGTTCACGGAGGCGCGATCGTAGAACAGGAATTGGATCAGAATTTTTACGCGTCGGAACGGGTGCAAATCCAACTCGATAATCAGGACTTTACCACTCTCAATGCGGTGATCTCTCAGATTCGTTCGATTCTTCCCGGAAAACACGGAATCGGACCGGAGTCTGTCGTTCCGGTTTCTCCTTCGGAGATCAATATCGTCCTCGGAAAAACGTTCGAGAACAAGTCGGACGCATTCTTAACTTTATTAAGCGACATCGAAAATCTCACCGTGGAAACTCAGGTGAAACCGAAGGTGGTCATCAACGAAAGAACGGGCGTCATCGTGATGGGAGGAAACATCACGATCGAAGAAGTCGCCGTTTCCCGTTCCGGTTTGAATCTTTCGGTCACCGATAAAAACAGAAGACGCAACTGGCTCGGAAAAGAACAGGAGCCGGTCAAAAGTTCCTTTGTGATCGAGGAATCCACAAGCGTAGGAGACGTGGTCGAAGCGCTGAATAAAGTGGGCGCGTCCACGCGAGACATCATAGCCATTTTGGAAGCGTTGAAAAAATCGGGCGCGTTACACGCGGAGCTGGAAATACAATGAGAATCGATTCCGTTCAAGATTATACGAATAAGCTGAATCTGGTGGAAAAGCCGGAAGTAAGAAGTCTGATCAACATCGAAAAATCCAATCAGGAAAAACGGAACGTTACCTTTCCGGAACAACTTCGGGAAGAATTCAACGAGAAACTTTCCGGTAAAATCAGCTCTTCCGAAGTCCGAATGCCTCACAACATCAAGGAAGAAACCGCGGCCGATCCGTATCGCAAAAAACTGTATTCCGCTTCCGTGGAATTCGAATCGATCTTCGTCAAGATGATGTTAAGCGAAATGAAAAAGACCGTGTCCAAGTCTGGCTTGATCGACGGCGGTCACGCGGAAGAGATTTTCGAAGATATGCTCTACGACGAATATTCCAAAAACCTTTCGGCGAATTCTTCTTTGGGTCTTGCGGAACAGATTTATCAATCTCTTTCCTCCAACCTTCCTCCGGTCAACGCCGGAACCAGAACCGACCGCAAAGCTTAAAGCAGGAGTTCCCACAATTTCAACGCCGAACCTCCTTTAGGCTCGATCGTAAATCGTAGCAGTTCCCACGACTCAATCGATCAAATCCGCAAACTTGATTCCGTCCAAATCGTTTTGGAGTTTTTCTTCCGTCTTTTCGACCTTGGAACCGATGTTTCCCGGAAAGAGCTTGAGTTCCTTATCGCCCGTCAGAAGAGGTTCCGGAATCTTTCTGTAAACGTCGCCGATGCTTAAATCGCTCGGAGCGATGATCGGAACGAATTCGTTCTTCCTCGTCTCGGAAAGAAATTCCAGTTCGCAGAGTTTTTTGGTCAACACGGGAATCTCCTCTTCTTTTAAGCGGGAAATCTGCGAAAGCTCGAAGGGAGAAGAGGGAATCTTCTTTTCTTTTTGGATTTTATACGCGGACTTCAAGGTCAGAATCAATTTGCGGAACTCGTTGCTGGAAGAAGTGTGAATCTCGTCCGAGGATTGAAGCGGCGCGAGATAACGTTCGCGGAACTGCAAGGACGCCGTGATCTCCGCTCCGAATAAGACGATTAGAGAAAGCGAATATACTCCCAAAAGAAAAATAGGAACGGCGGCTAACGCCTTGTAGATGATCATCGTCGTTTCGCTGAACGAGGAAAGATACACGTGAAATCCCCAGAGGAACACGAGGAATATGACGCCCGTAACCGCCGCTCCCGCCGCCGACGCTTTCAGCGGAACCTTCGTGTTCGGAATCAAGGAATAAAGGCTGAGGAAAAAAAGCCAGATTCCGGAGAGAGGAAAAAGAATTCTCAAGAAAGAATAAATCGAAAAGACGCTGTCCCCGCCGGTGATCGTCGTAGTGGAAAACTTCTGATCCTTGGATTCGGTGATGCTGATCGTTTTGTATTCTCCGATATTGAGCATTCGGATCTTTCCGTTTTCTTTCCGTTCCAACAAAAGATTGGCCCAAAGTTTTCCGTTCATCGGAGTATAAAACGGATTCCAATGATCTCCTCCGTCCGTGGAAATCAGGATATGACCGAGGCTGTCCATGAGAAAGAGTTCCATCGCGTCGGTTCCGGTAAAGGACCAGATTCGGATGAAGTTGTATCGTTTGTGGCTGAGTTCGATCCAACTATTTCCGCCGTCCCTCGAACGGTAGATGACCCCGCGTTCGCCGGCGAGAAAAATCTCTCCGTTGTCCGCACGATGAATATCATGAAACGCTAAATGAGTTAGACGGTTCGGATAGAAGTTGAATCCGCCGTCGTTGCTCGTCCAAACCGTTCCCGATTCGTCGGCGATATATCCGTTCAGTGCGTCCGGAAAATACACTTTGGACGCGTTCATTTTGAGACGATCCTTAAAGATCGGTTTGAAGGAAATTCCTTCGGGAATGTAATGAAGAACTTCACCGTTTTTGAATACAATGAAAATGTTATTTAGATTGACGATTTCGATGTCCTTGAGTTCGACGCCTTCGAATGACGTCAAAGTCCAGACGGAGGATTCGATCGGTTTGATCAAAAGCGCGCCTCTGCGGGAGAGTGCGTAGATCAAACCCTCTCGGATTCGAATCCGGATAAAATCGGAACTTCCTATGTCCGGTTTTTTACAGAAGTCCAGGCGGCCTCCGAGGTTATCGAGACATTTCATGTTTTCGAAATCGATCTCGTCTTCCCGGATGGAATATTCTTTTTTGAGATTGGAATCCATGCGGAAAAGGGTTCCGTTTTCCCCGCTTACCCAAATTTTTCCGAGAGGATCTTTTTCCATGGAGAAGTAGTGGGGCGGTCTGAAAAAATCGATCGTCTTTTCGGCGACTCCTTCTCCGATCACGAAAAGAAGAGGGCCGATGGCCAATACGAAAAAGTAGAACACTAGTTTTTGAAAGAGGGAACGGTTGGAGCTGATTCTCCAGATTCCGTTGAACGCATTCTCCAAAGAACGCAAAACTGCGGTCGCCGAAAAAACCAAGATCACGAAACCGATGGCTCCGATCTGAGTCGCGGTGTCGATCAAGTCGCCGATCGTTTCGAGATACGTGTTGATGTCCACGTTGATATTGCTCTGAAGTATGAACGTGTTGATCGTATCGAAAATTTCTTCCTTACGATTTTCCAGACCGGAAGTGATCGTGATCAGGGAAAGAGCGACGGTCAACATCGGAATCAAGGAAACGATCGTAGTGTAGGAAATTCCGGAGGCCTGCATCAAACAATCGTCTTTGATGAAACGATAGGCGGAACCGACGATGATCCGGATCGAAAGTACGAAAATTCTTAAAAAACCTTTTTCGGGAATTCGATCCGAATCGGTAAGCCAACCCGGTTTTAAAAGATGCTGCATCGTTCATTCCGCCTTGAAGCTGTACAGAACCATGGACGAGGTCAAGGGTCTGCCTTTTTTTTTGAGTTTGCTCTTCCAATGATAGATCGAAATTCGAATCCATTTCCAGTATTCTTTCCAGGAACGAAAACTTCCTCTGGACTTGAGCAATTTTGCAAGGAGCGAAAAATCGACTCCGGGATACGTGATATGATTCGTAAAACCCGAGCGATCAAGAATTTTTTTCAAATTCGATTCCGAATAATAATAAAAATGTCCCGGAAGATAATAGTGATAGTTCGGCCCCGCGTCGATCGCTTGCCAGCCTTCGAAGTTTGCGGTTTGCAGAAGAAGAAGTCCACCGGGTTTTAAGATCCGACCCAGTTTTTCAAAAACCTTCTCCGGTTCGGAAAGATGTTCGATGACTTCCACGAGAGTCACCACATCGAAATACGCTTCGGGTAAATCCGCGTCTAAAAATTCTCCCGTGTATATTTTGAATCCCCGAGATCTTGCGACATCCGCGGAATACGAGGAGATTTCCACGCCTGTTACGCCGAAGCCCGCTTCTTTCGCGCAGTTTAAAAATCCGCCGAAGGAACATCCTATGTCCAAAAATTCTCCCGTTCGTTTGAACTTGCGGATGTTGGAAAGACGCGCCTTCCAAACGTATCGATCGTAAGTTTCGGTTTGCCGTTCATCGCGATAGGAAAAATCGGCGCCGCCGGAATAATATTCCTCCGTATAAAGCGAAGAGGGTTCCGGTCTCGGATACTGGGTCTGAAGCCCGCAGGTAGAGCAGAGGTATATTGGAATATTATAATTTTGAAAGGAAGAATGGTATAGAAATTTCCAATCTTTTTTTTGACAGCAGGGGCAGGTTTCGTCTATAGTTTGGCCAGAAAAATCCAATGACAGATCCTTTCTTCGAGTTTTCCCAAAGGCGTCCGCTCCGTATAACCGAAATCCGTTCGGGAGAATCCTTTCAAATCCTCTTTCAATTCTTCTAATGTATAAAAACGGGAATAGGCGCCTTTTAAATCCGGGGTTTGAATCACGGTTCCCTGCGCCTGTAGATGCGTGTCGCCGACGGCCCGCACCGAACCCGCGAGAAATCCTCCGGGTTTGAGAATCCTTTTTTTCTCCTTCAGGATTTCCCTTGCGAGTTCGACGGAGTTGTAGTGAAGAACTCCCCAGCTTACGATCACGTCGAAAAAACCGTCTTCATACGAAAGAGGAGGGTGTTCGTGGATCGACGCTTTGACGAACGGATATTCCTGCGAGATCGTTTTGACCGAATTCTCCGTATAATCCGTGGCGTAGACTTGATAACCGAATTCGTTTAACAAAACGCAGTGTCTTCCCGAACCGGCTCCGAAGTCGAGCGCCTTTCGCTGTTCCGAAGATTCCGTTTGCGTCGATACGATCTTGGACAACATACGCACCAGATTCTCATCCGGATAACCGAGTCTGGATTTGTTCCGGGTATAATGCGTGTTCCAAGCGGATTGGGAGGAAGATTCAGAAGGATTCAAATTTACCTTCCAGTCTTTGAAGAACGGACTTCTTCCATTCTTCCAAAGTCTGTTCGTTTTGTTCGGGACCGACGAGTCCGACCGTGCGGGTGCGAACTTCGTTTCCTTCGGAGGTTTTGAGAATATCGCCTTCCTCTTTCAGTTTACGATCAAAAAGAAGTTTTTCTTTTCCCGCTGGAGCGAATTCGCCATGTCCCGCAAGTTTGGATTTTCCTTCGGGAGGAGTGGAGAAAAAGATTCCCGCGTATTTTTTGGGAACTCCCGTATAATTCTCGAACGGACGAATCGGTTCGCCGACCAGAAGTTTCACCAAGTTGTCAAAGTAGGCCGATCCGAAATAATTGGGGATGAGAGAATCCGCCAAAAATTCTCCGCCCACTTCGGGAACCGCCTCGATCAGATAGATTTCTCCTTGAGGAGTGATTCTGAATTCCGCCACGAACGGGCAGTCGTTCATTCCGGTCGCCGCGATGAGCGCGCGGCAGTTGAGCAGGATTTCTCCGATCAATTCGGTGCGTAAAAACGGAAGAGTATGAGCGATTTCTAAATAAGGAGGATATGATGTTACGTCCTTGTGGGAGATCGACGCTGGAAAGAAATTTCCTTTTTGGACCAACCCGCAGACCGTGATTTCGAAACCGGGAATGTATTCCTCGGCGATCCAATTCTCCTTGTCCGCGTTAGACGCGCTTGTTTTCTTTTTGGAAGGCGCCGTTTTCGATTTCGGTGATTTCTTTTTGGATTTTAAGAACGTTTCCCATTCTTCGGGTTCGTGAAAGGTTCGGATTCCTTCTTTGCTGTTTCCTCGGACGGGTTTGTAGACGAACGGGAATTGATTTTTAGATAAGTTCGAATGGATGTCGTAGTTTTCGGGGACGAGAATTCCCACTCTGGCCGCGGTTTCTTTCAGAAGATTTTTATCGGAACAGATTTCCACGCAGTTCAAGCTCGCATAACGCAGCTTGAGTTTTTCGGCGATGTAAGAAGCCGTATACGTCGCCTTTCCGTAGGAACGCGTTCCTACTCCGAGAATTCTTCCGTGCAGAGGAATTTCGGAAACCGTCTTTAGAATTTTACGATATTCTGTAACGGACTCCATGATTCGAAGAGAGGACATCCCCAAGCCGGGAGCGCGATCGTTTTGATCGACCGCGATCACCGAATAACCCAGGCGTATCGCCGCGGAGATTAAGGGAACCTGATTGGTTCCGGCTCCTATGGAAAGAAAATGCCCCTTTTGTTTCATTTCCCATAGGTTTCTTTTAGGGCGGGGAGAAAGTCAAAGGATTTTTAAGCGCTAAGAACGTACGACTCGATCCAGTTCCTGGCTCGAATCGGATCCGTATAGAAGTGCTCGTTTTCCTTTCCGAATTTTTCCTCGTAGTTTCCGATCTTCGTTTCGTCTTGATGAACGTGCACCGCCGCGATGCAACGGATTCCGCGGAGATTTTGAAACCGCATCGATTTGGATTCTTCAAAGAGATTCAAGTAACCGACCTTCCATCCGTAGTCCGATAAGATTTGCGGTATGATCTCGCGAAAGCGTTTGTGCGCTTCGAGGTTGGCGGCTTGGAACCCGTGTAAGTTGATGAAGATCTTAAACGTTCCGTTGTCCGGTATTTGTGCGAGGGAATCGAGAAGGGATTTTTCCCAGACTTCCACGTCTTCGATTTCGACTTTGCCGCTAATTCTCGTGCTGACTAATTTTTGTTTCGGGTCCCATTCCGTTTTCGTAATGATTGCGGTTTCCATCCGTCTCCTTTTCGCGTTTTATCCACGCGTCTGTTCGACGGAGAACGGATGAACGAAGGTCGTCAAAATTCGGGATTCGAAAAGAATTTGTTTCTCTTTTTTATAAGAAGCCGTCGGGAAACTTACGAAACGCGTTCGTAGAGGATTCGAACTCCTCCCGCTTTTTCTCCGTTCGGTCTGAGGTTTTGAGAGAAGATAATCAACTTATCGTCCCCGTCTTTTTCCAAACTGGTTCTCCAACCCCAACTGGTTTCCGGAGTATCGCCGCCGTAGTGTCCCGTAACGGACCATTCCTTTGCGCCTGGAACTCCTTCCGAAAACAGGATTCCGCTCCCCATTCCGAAACTTTCGACCCAAGCGGATTCGTATCGTTTTTTGTCGATGTGATATCCGTAGATCGCGATTCCTTCGAACGGTTCACCTCCGTAACTTCCCTTGTATTCGTGCAGAAGAAATCTTCCGCCTAATACGAGTTTGATGGTTCCCGCAATCGGAGATTCGTCGGTGACTTCTCCCTCTTTGAACATCATCTGGTTGACGCCTTTCCAATTCCCCGTATAGGATTCGAATTCTTTGTGGACGCCTTCCCGTTTGGAGGTTTCGAACTTTTCTTTACTCATGGCGAAACAGTGAAGTCGGTTTCGGGATAGAAAGCAAGAAGAATTAAGAGTTCTTAGCGGACTTCGAACTCGATTAAAACCTTGGCTTGGATCTTTCGTTCCCCCACGGAAAGCGGCGAAGAATCGCTTTCTCTTCCTTTCATCTGATAAACCACCTGTTGATACGCCGCGGAATCGGATTCGACGATTTTGATCGCCGTGACTTCTTTTTTGCCGATCGCATTGGCGAGAACCAGCGCCTTGTTTTTCGCGTCTTCATACGCGGAAACGAGCGCGTCTTTTTCCTGTTTGGAAGTGGAATCCGACTTGAATTCGATTCCGCTTACGTTGTTGACTCCCAACTTTTGAAGTTCCAGCAATACGTCTTTATAAAGTTTTAAGTTCCTGAGTTTTAAAAGAATTCCGGACGTGGACAGATACGGCCTTTGTTTTCCGTCCTGAAGATATTGTCTTTGCAGAGTGTAATCGGTGCTGTATATATCCTTGGGGGAAATTTTGAATTCTTTGGAGAGCGCCTGGATCACGTTAGACGTTCTTTCGAGATTCTTTTCCTGGGCCGTTTTTGCGTTCGCTTCCTCGACTTCCACGGCAAAGGTCATCTGGATGTAGTCCGTTTCCACGACCGCGGTTCCGCTCCCGGAGACGGTTACGGTTTGTTTGTTCTCGGAATAAATGCCCAATCCGGGAACGACGAATAACGTAAGAAGAATCAGTTTCAATCGGTTCATAGTTCGGAAATGTTTTTTGAAAATCCGATCCTTGAAAACAAAAAAAGGCGGAAGAGGGGAACCTCGACCGCCTTTTTGCGATTGGTAAAGAACGTTCGGATGAATTACATCATTCCGCCCATTCCTCCCATACCGCCGCCCATTCCCGCCATCGGGTTTGGAGCGTCTTTTTCCGGTTTATCGGTGATCGTAACTTCGGTAGTCAGAATCATGGAACCGATAGAAGCCGCGTTTTGAAGAGCGGAACGAACCACTTTCGCAGGGTCGACGACTCCGGCTTGGATCATATCTTCCCAAACCATCGTAAGAGCGTTGAAACCTTCGTTTCCTTTTTTCGCCTTCGCGTGTTCTACGATTACGGAACCTTCCAGACCTGCGTTGGAAGTGATCATGCGGATCGGTTCTTCCAAAGCTCTGAAGATGATTTTTGCTCCGGTGGCTTCGTCGCCTTCGAGTTTCAATCCGCCAACGGCTTCCTGCGCTTTGAGAAGAGTCAAACCGCCGCCTGGAACGATTCCTTCTTCCACCGCGGCGCGAGTTGCGGAAAGAGCGTCTTCCACACGGGCTTTTTTCTCTTTCATTTCAACTTCGGTAGCCGCTCCGACGTGAATCACCGCAACCCCGCCTGCGAGTTTTGCGAGTCTTTCTTGGAGTTTTTCCTTGTCATACTCGGAAGTGGTGTCTTCGATCTGTTTTTTGATCTGACCGATTCTTCCTTGAATGTCTTTCGTTTGGCCTTTGCCTTCGATGATGGTGGTGTTCTCTTTATCCACGGTCACTTTGTTCGCGCGACCGAGCATTTGAAGAGTGGTGTTCTCGAGTTTCATTCCGAGGTCTTCGGAAATCACTTGTCCGCCGGTCAGAATCGCGATGTCTTCGAGCATCGATTTTCTTCTGTCGCCGAATCCAGGAGCTTTTACAGCAACGCAAGAGATGGTTTTTCTGAGAGTGTTGACTACGATCGTAGCGAGAGCTTCTCCTTCCACTTCTTCGGAGATGATCACGAGAGGTTTTCCCGCTTGAGCCACTTTTTCAAGAACGTGGATCAGATCTTTCATAGAGGAGATCTTTTTGTCGTAGATGAGGATGAAAGGATCGTTCAGAGTCGCAGTCATCGCTTCCGGATCGGTCACCATATAAGGAGAAATGTATCCTCTGTCGAACTGCATCCCTTCAACTACGTCGAGAGTTGTTTCGATGGACTTCGCTTCTTCCACAGTGATGACTCCGTCTTTACCGACTTTGTCCATCGCGTCCGCGATCAGATTACCGATCGTAGTATCGTTGTTAGCGGAGATCGTCGCAACGTTTGCGATGTCTTTTTTGTTTTCGATCTTAACCGCTCTTTTTTGAATGCTTTCCACCGCAGCGGCAACCGCTTTGTCGATTCCTCTTTTGAGAGACATCGGGTTTGCGCCCGCGGTTACGTTTTTCAAACCTTCGTTGATGATGGATTGAGCGAGAATGGTTGCGGTAGTGGTTCCGTCACCTGCGACGTCGTTCGTCTTTGTGGAAACTTCTTTCACCATTTGCGCGCCCATGTTTTCCAGAGCGTCTTCGAGTTCGATTTCTTTCGCAACGGTAACGCCGTCTTTAGTGATGGTAGGCGCGCCGAATTTTTTATCGATCACTACGTTGCGACCCTTAGGCCCGAGGGTAACTTTCACCGCGTTCGCGAGTTTGTTCACACCTTCGAGGAGCTTGCGTCTTGCTGTTTCGTTGTATTCTATATCTTTAGCCATGATTCACTCCTGATTATTTTTTAACAACGGCGAGAATATCGCTTTCACGGATGATGAGATATTCTTTGCCTTCGGATTTGATTTCAGTTCCGGAATATTTTCCGTAAAGGACGGTATCGCCTACCTTCACTTCGAGAGGAACGAGTTTCCCGTCTTCGTATTTGCCGCTTCCGACTTCTACGACTTTCCCTTCTTGAGGTTTTTCTTTTGCCGTGTCAGGAACGAAAATGCTACCGATCTTTTCCTCGGCTTCCTGTCTTGGTTCTACGAGGACTCTGTCACCCAGAGGTTTAATCGATGCCATAGACTAACTCCTTATTATCGTTAATTAGCACTGCATGAGGAAGAGTGCTTACTGTAGTTTTCCATTTAAAAATTCGTTGAAAAAGGGTCAAGCACTTTAGGTGAGAGAGTGCTAAAATTCGATGACGAGAAAAAAGAATCGGGAAGAAATTTCAAAACGAATCGATTCTTTCTGCGTCTAAGGAAAAAACTTCCGAAGCGCGTGAAAAGAAGAAAATGTTTCCGAAAGAAAATCTGATCCGGGTCCGCGATCTCAATCAAAAGCCGGTTCGGGAGGAAAAGCCGATTCTTCTGTATTGGATGTCCATGGCGAGACGGTTGGCATGGAATCATTCCCTGGATTACGCGATTCATCTTTCCCAAAAATACGAAAAGGAACTCTGGATCTACGAACCTCTGAAAATGGATTATCCTTGGAGTTCGCCGAGGTTGCATCGTTTTCTTCTCGAGGGGATGGCGGCGAACGCGAAAGAGGCGAACAAACTCGGGTTGAATTACCGCGCCTTTGTGGAAACTACGGACAACCCGATCACGGAGGTTTTCGGGAGAATCGCGTCTACGGCCGCGCTTGTCGTCACGGACGATTATCCGGCTTATATCGTTCCCGAATTGTTAAACGAAGTCGGCAAAAGAATCGAATGCAAGCTGCTCGCCGTCGATTCGAACTCCATCATTCCTTTGAGCCTTTACGGAGAATTCGCTTCCGCCGCGAGAATCCTCCGGCCTCGAGTTCACAAATTGTTCGCCGAAGCCTGGAAGTTTCGATCTTCCCGTAAACCGGGAAAACCTTACGTAAACACGAACGGATCTTCGCTTAGGAAGAATCCGGATTCTCCGTTTTCCAAGATCGTTTGGTTCGACGGGGATGAGAAGAAGATCGAAACTATATGCAAAAAAGTGAATTTTCTCTGTCCGGACGTTTTGCCGGTTACGGGTAAAATCGGAGGAAGGGAAGAGGGATTAAAACTTCTCAAACGTTTTTTAAAACAAGGATTGAACGGTTATGCGGAACTTAGAAGTCAGCCTCGAGATCCGAAAGAATCGTATTCTTCCTTGTTGTCTCCCTATCTCCACTTCGGTCATATTTCTCAGGAAGAAGTCGTAAGCGCCGTTCTGGATTGGAACTTGGACGAACCTTGGAATCCCGGAGTGATCGTTCCCGAAAATAAAAATCGAAAGGAAGGTTTTTATCATCCGGACGACAATGTGAATTCTTTTCTGGACGAACTCGTCACTTGGAGGGACGTGGGTTTCTTGATGTTTTGGAAACAACCTTCGTTTCGAAAAGACCTTTCCATTCTTCCCGATTGGCTACAGAAGAATTTGGATTTTCACAAAAACGATATTCGTCCGTATCTTTATACGAAGGAGCAGCTCGAGAACGCAAAGACGCATGACGCAGTTTGGAACGCGGCTCAGAAGGAGCTCGTTTTGACCGGATCGATGCACAATTATCTGCGGATGCTTTGGGGAAAGAAGATCATCGAATGGACCCCCGACTATGAAACGGCGTTTACGATTCTCGAAGATTTGAACAACAAATACGCGTATGACGGACGAGATCCGAATTCGTATACGGGAATCTTATGGTGTTTCGGTTTGTTCGATCGGCCTTGGTTTCCCGAACGAAACGTTTTCGGTAGCATACGCTATATGTCATCCGAATCCACCGCTAAAAAATTCAAACTCAAGTCCTATTTCGAATACGTGGAATCTCTGGAAGGAAACGGCTTGAATCTGTTTTGAGTCAAATGCTTGCTTTTTCGAAGCGCGGAGCGTAAAATCGTAGAAAAAGAGGATTGGTACTTATGACAACTGAGGCAGCTCCAAAGACATATACAACTTTCAAAGAATTTTGGCCGTTCTATTTGGGAGAACATGCGCATCCTGTAAACCGTGCGTTGCATTTCGTGGGAACTTCCTTTGCGATCGGTTGGATCTTGACGGCCATCATCAATCTCAATCCGTATTACATCTTGGCGGCTTTGTTTTCCGGATATTTCTTTGCGTGGATCGGGCATTTCTTTGTGGAAAAAAACCGTCCTGCAACGTTCACATATCCGTTTAAATCCTTTATGGGCGACTGGGTGATGTATTTTTACATTCTCACCGGACAGATCGGAAAGGAATTGGAAAAGATCGGTAAGAAGTAAGGTCAAGTTCTAACGATTGCAAATGATAGGCTTTTTCGATATCCTTGCGATTTTTCGAAAAGGCCGGTTTTCATTTTGTAAAAGAAAAGATTGATGCAGGAAGTTCGTATTTCGTTCTTGGAGTATTTGAAATTTGCGTGCTCTTCTTTGTGTGTTGCCTCCATTCTGCGGATTTTCCTAAGGTCTTCTCCCGAGTTTCACTATTCGATGTTTCTTAACATCGTACTTTTCTTAGAATATTTCGGAATATTGTTTTTCATTTCTTTGTTACCGACTGTGTTCGGATATTTCGTCGTCCACTTCTCCTTTCGAAAGAATCGATTTTTTCCTCACATCCAGTTCGTATCTTTTGTATTCGTTTATTCTCTCGTATTAGAAGGGTTGGAACTTTTTGCGGCTAATTTTGACTGAATGACGATCGAAGAAAAATTCTTATTCACGTTTCCCTTTTTCGCGATTCTCGTTTTGTGCATCGTGATTTCGTGTCGGCTTTCCGTAAAAACGAAATCCGTCCTTTTTATCTTTTGGATTTTATTGGCTTCGGTTTGGTTTTGGCATCGACCTCAATATCTCCTCCATCGTTGGAAAACTGATTCTTTCGAAGATTCTAATGTTTCCATTCTTTCCTTCGGTTTAAGGGCGCATGCATACGCGTACGAGGAATTTCTCAGCGACATCGTATTTTACAGACCGATCTTACAGGAGGTTCTCCTCAATAATCCCGATCCAAAGATGAGAATTCGCGCAGCTCTTTTTCTCGGTTATTCAAAAAAAGAATCAGATCGACAAACGTTTTATCAAGCGCTGGAAGATCCGGAGTTCAGCGTAAGGCTCGCGGCTTCTTTAGGTTTGTTGCCGCAGGAGTATTCGAGATCCCCTGAGAGTTTTCTTGCATATAGTAAGTTTTGCCTTTTGATGAAACAAGTCGAAGATTGTAATCCTGATGAAAAGTTAATTCGAGAATTTGTGGATTTGAGTAAGGATCAAATTCGCTGATCGCTATCATCAATTTACCGAGAATACAAAGCCGGCTTTTCTAAACGCTTTCAGTAGCTTGAGAGCCGTCGTTTCGCTTTCGCCTAACTTGCTTCCTATGGGGCGTTTCTCATCTACGATGAGAATCACTCGCGACGCTTCGCTGCTCGTTGGCGGCTTCGCTCTCTATGAATCGCTCAGATTTCTCATCTACGATGAGAACCACTCACGACGCTCCGCTGCTCGTTGGCGGCTTCGCTCTCTATGAATCGCTCAGATTTCTCATCTACGATGAGAACCACTCACGACGCTCCGCTGCTCGTTGGCGGCTTCGCTCTCTATGAATCGCTCAGATTTCTCATCTACGATGAGAACCACTCACGACGCTCCGCTGCTCGTTGGCGGCTTCGCTCTCTATGAATCGCTCAGATTTCTCATCTACGATGAGAACCACTCACGACGCTCCGCTGCTCGTTGGCGGCTTCGCTCTCTATGAATCGCTCAGCCCCACATGACCTCATAGGTTTGGATTGGTTCTTCTTTGCCTTTGACCTTGACGCGGGGCATTCGTGTGAGAGTGTATTTGCCGCCTAACAGTTCCATGGTTTCTTTCGAGATGAGAAAGGACTTTTTCAAAACCTTGCAGAGCGATTCGATACGAGAAGCAGTGTTGACCGCGTCTCCGATCACAGAATATTCTCTGTGAAGATCGCTTCCGATGTTTCCCGCAAACACTTCTCCCGTATGAATCCCGATTCCGATCGTGATCGGCGTTTTGCCCTGCGACTTTCGAAACAGATTCCATTCGGCGAGACGTTTCTGCATGATAACTCCGCAGCCGACCGCGTTTCTTGCGTCGACTTCCGCGGAGGGCGAAGGGTGAGGAGTTCCGAACGTAGCCATCACCGCGTCGCCTATGTATTTGTCCAAGGTTCCGTTGTTTTCGAAAACGCATTCCATCATAATTTTACGAAATTCCGATAGAAGTTCTCCGAGTTCTTTCGGATCCATGTTCTCGGACATCGCGGTGAAATTTCGAATATCCAAAAAAAGAATACTTACGATCTGACGATTGCCGCTCTGAAGAGTTTCGGGATTTTCCATCATCTCGTTGACGATCTTCGGAGAAAAGTAACGGGACAGTTCCGTCTTTTGTCCTTCGGCGATTCCGATTCTCCTCACCATCGAAACCGTGCGGAATATCCCCATGGAAATCATCACCGCAAAACAAAAATACAAACCGGGTTTACCGGCGACGACGTCCTCCAAAAGAACTTCCGGTCCGCTGATATAACGGCCCCAGTCGTTCGTGTATGTCAGCTGATTGGTTGAAACCGCAATCCCAAGAATCGAAAAGTAGATCGCATAGAATAAAAACAACCCTAGGAACACGAAACGGATTCGAAATTGCAAAAGGGAATAGACGATCGGAAACAAAAAGAAGAGGTTTATGGAATTCTTCAGTGCGAAACCGAGATCCACATTTTTGGTTGTGAACGTGTAAAACAGAAGAACACCCAAGATCAAAAGGTATTCCGCAAACAGGGTGACGTAATTGAAAACGCTGACGATCGAATCGGGGCAAACTCGGATGATGACCGTGTGCGCGAGAGTCAGAACGAGATAGATGGAAAACGCGATAAGATTGGCCTCGCTGTCTCCGCTGTGAACGTTGACTACGATCTGAACCAGAAAAAAGAGCGCGATGAGATAACGGAAGTAATTCGTGATGATGATTCCGTTTCTTTCCTCCGTTTTGAGAACATCCAGAACGGAATCCGGCATGGACTTTCGGTCCAAAATTTGAAACGCTTTCTTGATCGATCGGAATAGATTCACAAAGTTCAGGATAGAAATTTCGGGATTCAAGATCAATTCTTTCCGGGAAAGGGAAGGACATTTGAAAAAAATTCTTTCATAAAAAACGGACCTCCGCATTCTTTTCGCAGTTCAGGAGAAGAACGAAACATGGCTCAAAAAGCGGCTTTGGTTGCAGGCGCGACCGGACTCATCGGAAGGTATCTTTTGGAAGAATTGAACGCTTCCGGCGAATATCAAAAAATTTACGCACTCGTACGTAAGCCCGGTTCCGTTCGCGGCGCGGAGGAAATCGTGGTCGACTACGACGCGTTAAACGCTTCTTCCTTTCCGAAAGGGATTACGGAAGTTTATTGCAGTTTGGGGACAACGATCTCCAAGGCCGGAAGTCAGGAGAATTTCAAAAAAGTGGATCACGAATACGTGATGCAGATCGCAAAACTCGCGAAAGAAAAAGGGGTTCGATCCTTTCTCGTCGTAAGCGCTTTGGGCGCCGACCGTAAGTCGTTCGTATTTTACAATCGGGTCAAGGGAGAAATGGAGAAAGATCTGGAAACGATCGGATTTCCGTTTCTCGGAATATTCAGACCTTCTCTTTTAGAAGGCGAACGGGAAGAAGCCAGACCGGGCGAAGTCGTCGGTCAATTTTTTGCAAAGATCATCAATCCGTTGTTACTCGGCGGAATTCGGAAATACAGATCGATTCACGGAAGAACGGTCGCCAGAGCGATGATCCTTATCGCGCAAAAAGATCCTTCCGGGATTCGTATTTTAGAATCGGATCGAATAGAGTCCGTGGGAGGAAATTGATTCGATTTTCCTTTCGAGTTCGTTTTTCGGAATCGAAAAACTCCCCGACGCCTACGCAAAACAAAGCGGCGAATTCGGAGAGTTTTTATGATAAGTCTTACGCGAACGTCAGTTGCGATTGACGGTTTTCGATCATGATCCGGTTGGAAAGAAGAATCGCCTTGGATTCCAAGTTGTATTCTTTTGCGAGCGCTTCTCGTTTTTCCTTCGCTTCTCCTTTGAGTCGGGAAGCGCCTCGTTCCAGTAACATTCCGATCAGAATTCTCGCGGTCGATTGAACCACTTCGAAAGCGACCTCGTCTCGAAGCGAAGAATTTTCGATCGCAGAATACGCTTCCACGATCTTTTCGAAAGCTTCTTTGTTTTCGTTTAACAATGAGGAACCCCCTCCGATTTTGGAGAATTCTTCCTCGAAGTATTGACGAAGATGTCCTTTTGCCGTCATGCCGGAAACGATTCCTCCGATCGCGGCGACAACCTGAAGCTGGGTCGTTCCTTCGTAGATGTTCGTGATTCGGACGTCTCTATAGATTCGGGAGATGTCGTAGTCGTATGTGAATCCGGCTCCCCCGTGGATCTGGAGACCGTCGTACGCGATCTTATTTGCAAGTTCCGTAATATAATATTTCGATAATGGAGTAAACAGGTTGGCCAGTTTTTCCCATTTTTTGACCGATTCGTCCTTGCGGATTTCCTTTTCGTCGACTCCGTGTTCCTTCATTCTTTCGGATTTCCAGTGATAGAGGTCGATGGAACGGGACGCTTCCAGCAATACCGCTCTCATTCCGGCGATTTCGCGGTCCATGGTAGTCAGCATCTTGCGAACCGCGGGTATGTTTTGGATCGTTTTGCCGAACTGTTCCCGTTCCGCAGCGTATTTTTTGGCTTCCATATAAGCGGCGGTCGCGATTCCCATCGCTTGAGCCGCGATCGAAAGACGGGCTCCGTTCATCATCGCCATGGAATAACGAACCAAGCCGTATCCTTCTTCACCGATCAGAATTCCGGGAGTGTTTTCGTACACGACCTCGCAAGTCGGTGAACAGTGAAGTCCCATCTTCTTTTCGATTCCGGCGATAAACACGTCCGAACTTTTCACTAAGAAGAAGGAAAGTCCTCTCGCTCCGCTCGTGGGCGCGCCCGTTCTTGCAAGTGTTAAGATGACCGCCGGAATTTCTCCGAAGCCGCATCCGTGTGTGATAAAACGTTTAGCGCCCGTTAGTCGCCAGACTCCGTTCGCGTCTTTGACCGCTTTGGTCTGCAGGTTCGGCAGATCCGATCCGTAGTTCGGTTCGGTCAATGCCATCGCGCCGAAGATTTCTCCGTTTGCCATTTTGGGAACGTATTCATCGATCATTTCCTTGGACCCGAATCGTTCAATCGTTTCTGCCAGGTTCAAACAACCCAACGTGATCGCAAAGGAACCGTCCGCTCTGGAAAAAAGTTCCATCATCATCGTTTGAACGGTTGCGGGGATTCCGAGCCCGCCGTGTTTTCTTCCGATGCTGTAAGGGAGAATTCCGGCGTCTTTGACTTGGTTGACTCCTTTGATCATCGATTCGGGAAACGTGACTTTTCCGGCGGAATACTTCAATCCTTCTACGTCCATATCCTTGGCGAGGGGAGCGATTTGTTTTCCGGCGATGTCGCCTCCCGATTCTAAAATAGATTTATAATATTCTAATGCGTCTTCATAGGAGCCGGGCGCCATCGCAAGGGAGTCCTTACCGCTCTTTTGATATTCCTTATGATCTTCGAAATCGCCTTCGAAACCGTCGATGATCTCTTTCCAATCCACGATCGATTGGAAGTTTTCCTGCAGGTCTTGGTTTTCTAAAAAATAGTTATTCTCGATCATTTCAATTCCTTTGTGAACTTCTGTTCAGCTTTGTATTCGATTCTTTACCACTCCAAGATCGCGTTTCTCGATTGAAAACCGAAAATTCTTCGTATCGAACGCCGTTTGGAGCGGAGAATCGCTACTATTGTAACTCACGATAACCTGTCTTTGCAAGTAGAATCGATCGGGATGACGTTTCGATTTTGCAAAAGGACGGGGGTACATCTTGGAAAATAATTCGGATTCTCCTTTGGGAACAAAAAGAAGGATGGGACTGAATCGGGATGCGTCTTTACGATAAAAGGGAAGATAGGAAAATTCAAAATCGTTCCGAAAAAAGAACAAAATGGAGATCAGATTCAAACGAAATTATTTCTAAAAAAGCGGGCGCCGTGAAACAGGAAATAAAAAAGCCACCTTTCGGTGGCTTTCACCTTATAGAAACTGTTTAAGCTCTAAGTAAAAATTACTTAGTTGCGTCAGCTGCTGCTTTTTTCAAAGACTCTTCAGCTGCTACTGCTTGTTTTTGCAGTTCATCAGGATTTGAGTGAATCAGAGGGCTCACACCTGGAATACCTGGTGGGAAGAGCAGACCTACTGATGCAACGAAAGACCCTTTCACTTCACCTGGTTTGTAGGTAGTGAAAGCGATTCTGTAAAGACCTCTTACTAAAAGTTTTTTAGTATCGATGTTTTTCAGTTCGTCAAAAGATTTCGGAGGATTAGGGATGGTGATTCTTGTAAGAGAGTTGTACTTTGCGTGTCTCTCTTCTTTGTAAGTATCGTCCCCGTCATCATCGTCATCGAGCTTTTGAAGTGGTTTTCCTTTCGCAGCTTTTGCAATTTGGTCTGGCATAATAGCGGACATTCTTTCAACGCGAATCCAAGTATCGAACCAATTTGGCATTGATTTTTCTTCTGGAGTTGCAGCTTTGAAAGCGTCACTTACTAGGTCTCCGTCGCCTGGCTCACCGATTTCGCCTGTTGGGGAAATCATACGAACTCCCATTTCAGCGATAACAGCAGGTACCCAAACGTAGAGATAGTATGCTTTTTTGCTTCCATCGACTAAACCGTCCGGCGCTTGTCCTGGCTTGATGTATCCATAGTAATGGATTACAGTCCCGTATGGAAGTAACGTTTTTACAGTTTCGTTTGTTCCTGGGATTGTGCTCTCGCTCAGTACAAAAGAGCTTTTAAGGCTTGGCAGACCACCGAACGCACCACAAGCGGTAATGCTTGCAAAGAGTGCAACGGAGACAGCCAAAATCGAAAGTTTTTTCATAGACTCTCCTTAGTTAGGAAGATCACGGTATGAACTCGTGAACTTTTTGTAAATCAATATTGGATAATTTTTTGCCTGAAAGTTCATGATTTAAGTTCTAACTGATAAAAACGGAAGGTCGGAAACAGGGAAGAAATCTTGCTTACCCGGGAATGAAATCCCCGCAGATTTTAACATGAGAAATTTTGAAAGAAGATGGAATTCGTTCTTTCGGCCTGAATTCTTACTTTTTCTGAAAAAACCGTTTTAACCAGTCCCAAAGATCCAAAATCCAAGCAAAGATTCTCCCAAAGATGGTTGTGTATGAATATCTTTTTAGGAGTTCTTGAACGCGTTCCTGTTCCTCGGAAGTAAATTCTAAACGAATATTGTTTTCTTCCGCCTCCATCTGAACTCTTTCTTTTTTATTCCGAATATCCACGATTCGAACATCCACGTATTCCCAACCGAGAATTTTTACGCTTTCGAGTCTTCTTTCTCCGGAGATCAAGGTGTTGTCTAGATCGATCAAGATAGGATGAAGAAGTCCCAGCTTTTGGATGGATTCTTTGAGAGGGCGAAGGTCCCCGAGATCTTTGCGGATGCGATTCTTAACTTTGATGTCCGAAACTCGAATTTTCATTGTTTCTCAAAAATATTCCGGGTGCCTGTGCTTCAATTCAATTCTGACTTAGGTTGCTCAATTTGTTCTAGAATGCGGAAGGAACATAGTTTGGATCTTCTTGACACTGAAGGAATCCGCAGGTTTTTGGGATCAGAGCGGGGTTCCTCCGGACTTTCCCGTCAATTTTCACCCATCAGGAAGAACAAATGTCTTTAAAAGATTTTATTTTTACTTCGGAATCGGTAGGCGAAGGCCACCCTGACAAGGTCTGCGACCAAATTTCCGATGCGGTTCTGGACGCCTATCTGGAACAGGATCCAAAATCTCGAGTCGCTTGCGAGACCTTAGTAACCACAAACTTGGTCGTGATCGCAGGTGAAATCACAAGCAAGGGGAAAGTAGACGCTCAGGAAATCGCAAGAAACGTAATTCGTGATATCGGTTATAACGATATTACCATGGGTTTCGACGCGGACTTTGCGGTTGTTTCCGCTCACGTGCACGCGCAAAGCCCGGACATCTCTCAAGGGGTGACCGAGGGGGAAGGTCTTTTTAAAGAGCAAGGAGCGGGGGATCAAGGTTTGATGTTCGGTTTCGCGATCAATGAAACTCCGGAACTCATGCCGATGCCGATTTACTATTCTCACGAATTGGTGAAACACTTAGCGGGTCTTAGACATGGAAACAAACTGAAATTCTTAAGACCGGATGCGAAGTCCCAAGTAACCGTCGAATACAAGGACGGAAAACCGGTTCGTATCGACACAGTGGTGATTTCCACACAACATTCTCCGGATGTAACTCATAAACAAATCGAAGAAGCTCTCATCGAAGAATGTATCAAAAAGGTCATTCCCGCAAATCTTCTCGTAAATACGAAATATTTTATCAACCCGACCGGCCAGTTCATCGTCGGTGGTCCGCACGGTGACGCGGGTCTTACCGGAAGAAAGATCATCGTAGATACGTACGGCGGTTACGGAAGACACGGAGGCGGAGCCTTCTCCGGTAAGGATCCTTCCAAAGTGGACCGTTCCGCGGCGTATATGGGACGTTATATCGCGAAGAACGTCGTAGCTTCGGGTCTTGCGGATAAGTGCGAAGTGCAGCTTGCTTATGCGATCGGTGTTGCGGAACCGGTTTCCGTTCACGTAGACACGTTCGGAACCGGAAAAATTTCCGAAGACGAATTGGTAAAAAGAATCCGCGCGAACTTCAAATTGACTCCGAGAGGAATCATCGAATCTCTCAAACTTCTTGAAAAAGGAAGAAAATACAGAGAAACCGCTTCTTACGGTCACTTCGGAAGAAAAGGTTCCACATTCACTTGGGAAGAAACCGACAAAGCTGCGGCATTAAAGGGATAAGAAGAAAATGGGAGCTCCAAGCACATCGACTGCGACTGAAAAAGCGACTCGCGACGGATACGGGGACGCACTGCATGAACTGGGAGCTTCCCGTCAGGACGTAGTCGTCCTGGACGCTGATCTTTCCGGCTCCACAAAAACCAACAAGTTCGCCAAGGCTTTCCCCGATCGTTTTTTCAACGTGGGTGTCGCCGAACAGAACTTAGTCGGTCACGCGGCCGGTTTGGCATTGTCCGGATTGGTTCCGTTCGCTTCTTCCTTTGCGATGTTTCTTTCGGGAAGAGCTTGGGAAGTGGTTCGGAACAGCGTGGTTTATCCGTTTTTAAACGTGAAACTTGTCGCTTCTCACGGCGGCGTTACCGTCGGAGAGGACGGAGCTTCCCACCAGTGTATCGAAGATTTTGCGATCATGAGGGCTATCCCCGAGATGACAGTGATCTGTCCTTCGGATTACAACGAATGCAAACAAATCATTCATGCGATTGCGGATTATAAGGGTCCGGTTTACGTTCGTGTAGGCCGTCCGAACGTTCCCGTGATCGAACGTGAAAATTATAAATTTCAGATCGGAAAAGCCGAAGTGATGAGAGAGGGAAAAGACGTTCTCCTCATCGCGAACGGGGTTTTGGTCAATGAGGCGATGAAAGCCGTGGAAGAATTGGCAAAAGAAGGAATCGGTGCGACTCTTCTGAATATGGCGACAATCAAGCCGATCGACAAGGACGCGATTTTAAAATACGCAAAAGAATGCGGGGCCGTGGTTACCTGTGAAGAACATAACGTTCTCGGCGGATTGGGTTCCGCGGTAAGCGAATTTCTTTCCGAAGAATATCCGGTTCACGTTTTGAAAGTGGGAATGAAGGATCAGTTCGGAAAGTCCGGAACTTGGAAGGAGCTTTTGGACTACTTCGGACTTCGTTCCAAAAACATCGTCGAAACCGCGAAAAAGGCGATCGCTCTCAAAAAATAAGATCGGATGACTTGACTTAAACGGATTTTCGCTTACTCTTTTTTCTTTTTAAAGGAAGAACGAAACAGCGGAAGAGTTTTCCGAAAGAATCCTTTGACTCAAATTTTCCCGGGTTGATTAGCGAGATGGCGGGCACACAAACTCCTGACTTAAATGAAATTACCGAGGAGTCCACGAAATCGACCGGGGGACCTTGGAGAGTGGTTCTTTGGGACGATAACGAACATACCTACGAATACGTCATCGAGATGCTGGTGGAAATCTGCACGATGACGGTCGAAAAAGCTTTTTTACACGCGGTCCAAGTCGATCAGGAAAAACGCACCGTAGTTTTTTCGGGAGAATTCGAACACGCGGAACACGTTCAAGAAAGAATCCTGACTTATGGCGCCGACCCGAGAATGTCAAATTCAAAGGGTTCCATGAGCGCCACGCTCGAAAAGTGAGAAGAATGTAGGAATTCCAACATTTTCAAAAAAACACTCTCCCTCAAACGAATTCAGGAATCCATTTTCACAACGAGCTTGATCGCGGGTTCGAGCCAAGCTTCCACCGCGTCGTCAAAGGAGCAGGTTTTGGTCACGATCTTTTCGGGTTCTATCTTCTTTTCCACGATCTTGTTCAAAATCTGCGGGATATGTTCTCTCGAATCCACCCGTCCGATCTTCAAGGTCGCACCCGTATTATATAAATCTAAATAAGGAATTTCTAATTTATTCGTCCAGAATATCGACGCCGAACCGTAAATCCCTTCCGTGGAAAGGGACTTTAAGGAAAAGTCCATTCCTTCTTTCAGTCCGTGACAATCCGCGATCAACGGGAATTTTTTCTCCCAGACCTTGGGAAGAGTCGAATAAGAAACCGCGGTCGCCCCCAGATTCTCCGCAATTTTGAGCCTTTCCTGGTCGTTGTCCAAATATAAAACTTCGGATGCGCCCATGCCGACCGCGAGCGAAGCCGAATACAAACCGATGCTTGAAGCCAAGCCGCCCAAAATCATCACGGGAGAATTCGGTTTTTTCTCAAGCCACTGTCCCACGAGTTTCCAAGCTTCGACGATATTGTCGCTGATCGAAGCCAGAGCGATCGCGTCCATATTCGAAGGCATAGGGATTAACATCTGTTTGGCGAATGGAATCCAAATTCTTTCGGATAAAGCTCCTCCGAATTCTTTTGCGGATGGTCCCATTCCGTAGTGGCTCGCATAGGGGATGGAAGTGCAGGCCTTGGAACGTCCGCCTGTACAGTCCGGACAAAGTCCGCAAGAAATCTGAAACGGAATGATTACCTTGGTTCCTTTCGGATATTCGTCCGCGATTTCGGGACTGGTTTCTTCGATCGTTCCCACAAATTCGTGTCCGATCGGAATCCCCGGTCGAAATAACGTGTAACCGTTTACGATGGGAAGATCCAGATCGCAGCGCGAAACCGCGATCGGTTTTACGATCGCTTGATTTTCGCCTTGAATCTTAGGTTCGGGAACGTTTTCCCATTCTAATACATGCTTCTTTTTGAATACGATTCGTTTCATAATTCACCTTGTCTCCGATCTAAAAATTAAAATATTTTGCAAAAAATGCGGCCTGCAGCAGTTCGTCTAAAATTCTAACTTACTTTTTTCGAATATTCGATTTGCGAGATAAACTTGGAAACAATCCGAAACTTTGGTCTTCGTTCCGATTTCGCCTCAAAGTCCGTTCACTTTCCTTGAAAAACCGCGCTTCTTTTTTCCACGAACGAAGCGAGTCCTTCCTCTGCGTCCTGCGTATCCATCAATTCCAAAAGCTGCGGAAAAAGATTTTCGGCCGCCTTGGATTCTCCGTATAAAACGGATTCGAGGGAAGATTTTAAGGTCGCATAGACTCCGAGCGGCGCTTGCGCCGCGATTTTTTCGGCGAGTAGAATTCCTCTTTCGATGAGATCGCTTTTTTCTACGACTTCCTGAACGAGTCCGATCCGAAGCGCTTCTTCCGCCTCAAACGGTTCTCCGGTAAGAATGTATTTCATTGCGTTTCCCCAACCGCATTGCGCGGGCCAGCGCATCGTTCCTCCTCCGAACGGGAAGATTCCCCTTTGCACCTCGACTTGACCGAATAACGTGCGTTTGGCGGCGATGCGGATGTCGCTTGCTAGCATCAATTCGATTCCGAGAGTGATGCACATTCCGTGTACTGCCACTACGACCGGTTTCGTTTTTGTTTTACCGGTGGTCCCCCAGGGATTGACGCTTTCGGGGGGAAGAGGGAAACGCCTTTGTTTTTTTAAAAATTCCGCGACATTCTTTAAGTCGAGACCGAGCGTGAAATGTTTTCCGTTTGCGTAAACCAAACCGACTCGGATTTCGGGGTCCGCTTCCAATTGGTCGTAGGCGCGACTCAGAGCGTAGAGCATATCCACGTTGAACGCGTTTCGTTCCTCGGGTCGGTTGATGATGATGTGAAGAATGTGTCCTCTTTTTTCGGTGAGAATCGGCTCGGACATGTAAATCTCCTTGATAGACCGCGCAGTCTATTCTGAAAAAGTCGAATATAGACTATTTAGTCTATCATTTTTTTCGGTTTTTGTTGAACTTTTTTCGGGGGTTGTTATTCTGATTCTTTAGAATGGCTTCGAATCTCGATAAACAGAGCAATCCATACGATCGTTTGATGACCTCCGCGCTCGATCTTTTTTATCACCGCGGATATTCGGGGACTTCCACCAATCAGCTGATCGCCGATTCCGGAACTCACAAGGCCAGCTTTTATCGTTATTTTCAATCCAAAGAAGAGATCGCTCTCGAATATCTAAAGCTGCAAGGGGAGAATTTCGAGAACGGTCTGCAAAGAATGATGGATCGCGCGGAAACTTGGGAAGAATTCGTGCACACTTGGAATTCTCTATTGCTGAAACAGGTGAAGAGCGGTAAGTTTATCGGATGTCCCATCGCGCGTTTTTTAAACAGCGTCGAGGAAAAGAATGAGGACTTTGAACTCGTGGCAGAAAAAATTCTGCACGGCTGGATTCAAATTTTCGAATCCTATTTTGAATCCGAAAAGAAAAAAGGAAATCTGGATTCTTCTTTGGATTGTCACGCTGCGGCAAAAAAGATTCTCAAGCTGTTTCAAGGGAGTTCCCAGCTTTTTCGAATTACAGGAAAAACCGAATATCTTCAGGAATTGAAAGGAGAGATGCAAGAGGTATTGGGAGGGAAGAAAAAGTAGGAAGGAGTTCCAACAAAAAGCCGTCTCGCATTCGATTTTGACGATCAATTCTGAAATTGTCTCTTTTCGGGAAATTTCTCTTGTTTGTATGAGTTCCCACAATTTCGGAATTTAGGGAGAATTCCTCGAATTTTCTTTTTTTTTAGAAATCGTTTGTCGGAACAACGGAAAGTTTCTTTCCTGCAATTCAACGCTCGAATTGCGGACAACGTCTTAGAGATCCGAATTCAATGGGAAAACATTGATTTTGATTCTTCCTGAAATCCTCCACTATATCAGAATGTGGGAACTCAAACAAAAACTGAATCGGGATACAATCTGTGGAAAAGCTCGTTCGTTCTCCAAGGGACAAAATCTGTGGGAACTCCATCGTTTACTCCAAACTACGGTAGATTCGAAGTCGGGAACGGGAAATACACGGTGATCATTTCGATTTTCGTTTCAATTTAGAAAGATCAAACCGGAAAATCGAAGTTCTCGATTCGGAATGTAGAATGAACTTGGGGAGTTTGCCGAATCGCACGGCGCCGGTAAGAACGTTTTCTCGCGCCCCGAGAGGAACGAGAGAAAACGCTCGAGGGGATTAACCTTTTTTCTTAACGAGAATCTTTCTTTCGATTTCGAAGATCTTTTCGGGAAGTTTTTCCTTTCCTAGTTTCTTTTTATCGTTTTCCTTTAAAAACAGATCTTCGCCGAACTTTTCGAACGCGTCGTTCGCCTTGATGTTTTTCAAGCCGATGATCTGCAGATGAACCGCACCCGCCGGAATTCCGAAGTCGTTTCCGCGGTCTTCTACGGAAAGAACTCTCGTGATCGCGGTCACGGTGTCCCCGCTGAAAGAAGGTTGCGTGTGATATCCTTCGGTGAATCCGAGATCCCAGATCATGTTTTCCGTAATGTCTCTGGATGCCATTCCGCATAACCATGCGAAGACGAGTCCTCCGTAAACCACGGGTTCGCCTCCCATCGGTCCGGAAATTCCCGCGGAGTAAAGTTTATCGTAGTGAAGCGGGTGCGTGTTTCCGACTCTGTAGGTCCAAGGAAAATGTTCGTCTGTGATCGTTCTTCCGTTTTGGTGGATGTAGATCTGACCTGCTTTGAAATTTTCGAAATACGTATCGGACCAAGTCGAGGACTTAAACTCGGTGGGAAATTTCAACGCGGGAAGTTCGATCACGGGCGCGTCCGTTTCCGGAAAGAACGCGTCTTTGATCACCGGTTTAGGACTTCCTTTCGGTTTTCCGTTGGATTGATAGATCATGATCTTTCTTTCATATTGAAGAACCAATTCTTTCTTTTGGTTTAAGCAGATCGTACGAACGCTCACGATTCCCGGTTTGTCCGGTCCTTTGTCGTCCACTTTGAGAATTTTGGTTTTCGCGGAAAGAGTGTCTCCGGGATAAACGGGCTTTAAAAATTGAACGTTGTAGTAACCGAGATTTGCGAGCGCTTTTTCGGAATCGTTCTGAACTCCGAGAGAAAGTGCGATGTTAAAAACTTGAAGAGAGGAAACCAACATGTCCTGAAAGCCGTGCGCTTGCGCGTAGGCGGCGGATAAGAAAAGAGGATTCGCATCCATAAAGGTGGTTGCGAATTCTTGTGCGAAAGCTCGATCGATCGTGATCTCCCTCGGGTGTTCGAAAATTTCACCTTCGGTGAATTCTTCCAGATATCTTCCGTAAATATTGCGTTTTACTTGATCCTTGGATACTGCAGTGCTCGGAGCCAGCTCCGCAAAAGGTTTGTTTGGAACTTTTGTCATGACTAAAGGCCTCTTGATCTTTTTTTTTCCAGTGTTTTGTCTGCGATTCAAGGGAAAAGTTTATTTTCCCTGATAAAACGCATCCAATTCGTCCCTGCTTCCCGTTCTGAGTTCGATTCCCTGAAGTTTTTTCTTGGCGAGTTCCGGGTTTTGATCCTTTTCCGAAAACATGTGATTCCATGTGTTGATGAATAAAACCGGCTTTCCTTCTTCCTTCTTAAGCTGATCGGCTTTTAAAACGGAGTCGAAGTGTTGCACCGGATCTTCGTTGAATCTCTGATCGCCCGAGTAGACGTTCTTTAAATGAACCGTGGACAATTCTCCCGTTTTTGAAAATTGAAGACGGAAACTTTCTATGTCCTTGTTTCTTCCGTATTTGAATCCGCGGTAGATTCGATAAACGACATCCTTCCATTTCGACGGATGTCGTTCGTCCTCAAAGACGAGACTGAGTTCGATCCGTTTTCCGGAAGGCGTTTCCCTTTGGTTGCAATAAACGACTTCCAACCGGTTGCCGTCTTCTATGTCGTGCGCGGGTTGTATCAAAAGAGGGATTTCTTTTTCGGAGCATTCCAAGTTGGGGGAGAATGTCGGCAATTCGTTTTTGGGACCGGAACAAGCCGTTGCCGTTAACAATGTAAATGCGGCGAACCACGCGAAAGGGAGAATGGTAAATCGGAATCGTATCGGGTCGGAATGGAACATAGATTCGTGTTTTAAAACTCTGCGACGGAGAGTCAAACCGGAAAAAGTGGATGAACTTTCGCAAGGGGAAAACGAGATTGACTTTGATGTTGCCAGAATTCAAAGCGGACGCACCCGAACGCACTAAAAACGAAATCTTAGAAAAAATCAAAACGATCCGGGAACAACTTCCGATTCTTCTTTCAAAACAAGATAGAACGTACGATCACGTCATCCGTCCTTTGAACGACCTAGTGCAGGAAATGCAGATCGAATTTACCGTTCTTTCGCATTTGAACAGCGTAAAGAATTCCAAGGAAATCCAGGCGCTTTATACGGAAGTGCTACCGGAAATCACCGCGTTTTATTCCGATCTCGGTCAAAACGAGGAACTCAATCGCGCCTATCAGGAAATTCTAAAGAAGGAAGAGGCGACTCTCGGCGGACCTAGAAAAAAAGTACTTCAAGATTCCATCATACAGTTTAAGCTCAGCGGGATCGGTCTCGAACCGGAAATCAAAAAAAGAATCCAGGAAATTCAAATCTCTCTTTCCGACCTGGACAATCAATTCTCGCAAAACCTTTTGGACGCGACCAACGCGTTTGAACTGATTATCGACCGCAAAGAGGACGTGGAAGGAATTCCGGAGTCCGATCTGAATGCGGCCAAAACGGAGAACGGCAAATGGCGTTTTACTCTTCAGATGCCGAGTTACATCGCGTATATGACGCACGGTCCGAATCGTTCCATTCGGGAATCCTTATATAAGGCTTATACGACCAAGGCCCCTCAAAACGGAATTCTGATCGAAAAGATTTTGGCTCTTCGAAGCGAACTTGCAAAACTGTTAGGATACTCCAATTACGTGGAATTGTCTCTCGCGACCAAGGTGGCCGATTCGGGAATTACGGTTCTGAAATTCCTGCGCGACTTGGCCAAACAAGCCAAACCGATCGCCGAACAGGAATTTGCCGATCTTTCCAATTTCGCAAAGACGTTGGGAATCGATTCTTTACAAGCCTATGACACCGCCTTTGTCAGCGAAAAACTGATGAAGGCCCGTTTCGATTTCGACGAGGAACAAACACGTCCGTATTTCGAGAAGGAAAAAGTCGTTTCGGGAACATTCCAATTTTTGAATCAACTTTTGGGTTTGGAATTCCGCAAAACATCCGCGCTGGTCTGGGAAGATAAGGTGCAGGTGTTCGATTTATACAAAAACGGAAAACTTCTTTCCCGTTTGTATTTGGATCTCGAAGCGCGCAAGGACAAACAGGGCGGGGCTTGGATGCACAACTGGTATTCCAGAAATCGGATCGACGGCCGCGAGATTCTTCCCGCCGCGTTCGTGGTCTGCAACTTTCCGGTTTCCACGGCGACTTCTCCTTCTCTTTTGAAACACAGCGACGTTGTCACGTTTTTTCACGAGATGGGTCACGCGTTGCATCATCTCTGCACTAAAATCGAAGAACCTCCGGTCAGCGGAATCAACGGAGTCGAATGGGACGCGGTGGAATTTCCTTCGCAGTTTTTGGAGAACTTCGCTTTCGAACCGAGCGTTCTGAAAATATTCGGCAAACAGTATCAAACAGGAGAAACGATTCCCGATTCGATGATCGCAAAGCTCAAGGAAACGAAGAATTTTCTTTCCGCGATGGGAATCGTACGGCAACTCGAATTTTCCCTCTTCGACATTCTCATTCACGAAAAAAGTCATACAGAAGAGGAAGTTCATTCCATTCTTCAGAACGTCCGCAAGGAAGTGAGCGTCGTGATTCCTCCGGAATACAACCGGTTTCAAAACGGATTCTCCCATATCTTTTCGGGAGGATACGCCGCGGGATATTACAGTTACAAATGGGCCGAAGTAATGAGTGCGGACGCATTCTTCGCATTCGTCGACAAAGGCGTGTTCGACGCCTCGCTGAGCGACGCATACTTTACCGAAATTTTAGAGAAGGGCGGAAGCGAAAACGCGATGGTTCTTTTCAAACGGTTCTTAGGAAGAGACCCCGAAGTCGGGTCCCTTCTCAAATTGTACGGATTGAAAAACGCGGCTTAGGAATTCGAGTTAAGAAAGGCTTTTTCTGAAACTTTGGAGCAGAGATTCTTTTCCCGCCAACAGCACTTCGACCTGGTCCTGATCGATGTTGTAAACCACGTTGCTTTTGAGTGCGTCTTTGAATTCGTTCTGGTTGATCACTTTTTGATCGTAGCTTTCTTTTAGAAAATTATACCAGCCGGCCAAGAGAACTTTGAGATGGGGAAGTTCCCGGATCGGGATCGAAATTACTTTTTCTGGTTCCATAAAGACCAGAGCAGGCTATTTCCCGTACCGGGAGAGTCAAATCAATTTTGGAGGAAACCGGATAAGAATTTCGGCTCTAATCTATTTTCGCTTTCGCTCGCGCGAGAATTTTTCGAAGAGTTTGTTTTTCCTTTTCCACAAGAGCCGGCCCTTCCTTCGTTTTCATAAATTCGTAGTATTCTTTCCAACCAGCGAGTTGATCCAATGGATGATTGTCCGGATAAATGGATCTGAGCTCTTCGTCGATCACGCTTAGGTTTGCAAACGCGGAACAATCCGCCAGAGTGAAATTCGACCCCGCGATATACGGAGAAAATCGTACCACTCTTTGAAGGGCTTTGACTCCTTTGATCAGGATCGGATGAATTTCTTCGATCAATTCGGGTGCGATCGTTTTTCCTCTGGTCGCGAGCAGATAAATCCTTCTTGCGGGAATGTCGATGTAGGTTTCGACGATCGTCGTGATTTCCCGGACTCGGGCCGCTTCCCAAGGATCATTCGGAAGTAACTTGGGTTCTTGCGGGTAAATCGTATCTAAGAATTCTAAAATAGCCCCCGATTCGAATATGAATTTTCCGTCGAGTTCCAAGACCGGTATCTTTCCCATAGGACTGATCTTTAAGAATTCTTCATCTTGAGAGGGAGCCACCCTGATTTGTTCGTATTCCAATCCCTTCTCTAAGATCCCTAACTTTACTTTATTTACGTAGTTGCTGATGCTTGCGCCATGCAGTTTGATCATGAAAAAAGAAGTTTATCGATCGCTTCGGTTTGGAAAGTGTTTTTTGGGAAGAATGTCCGGGTTTGGTCCGGAGGAGTATAGAAGGGTTTAGAATTTGAAAATCGACCGAAGTATGAAATGTGAAATTTTGCATTCTGTTTGATTTCCTGATTTGAAAAAATAGTGTTCAATCAATGATTGCAGTTTATAACATGTACAAACTCATGATTGAGCAAAAGGATTGTATGAAACTGAAAAAACTCGTTCTGTTTCTAATCCTGATTCCGGTAGCAGTCTCCTTTCTAAGCAACTGTCATCGATTTCGGGTTGGAAAACAATTTAAAGCACAACCCTCTGTCCAGCTGGAAGGAAAGGTTGCATTGGTTCACGAAAACCACCTCGTAAAACGATACGGTTTTGTGGATGAAAAAATATTCCTGAAGGAATTCGAAGAGGAACTCAAAGACGTAAAAGGATTGGAACTCGTTTCTTTTCGCGAAAGTCGTAAGAGGATCCAAGACGCGAAATTGGATTCCGATTTGGTAAAAATCAATCTGCACGATCCGGTCGCTTTAAAAACGAACCCCGCCGTTCTCGCAAAACTTGCGAGCGCACTCGGCACGGACAATGTGATCGTGGTTTATTCCGACGAAGACGCGTTTCCTAAATCGGATTCATTTATGTATTTCGGTTCCGGTGCGGTCATTTCGACCAGCGTCGGACATGGAAGAGGAATTTTTCATTCCGTTTCTTTGATCCAACTCAAATCGGCGGATTTAATTTTTCAAGAATTCATATCTTCCGAAGATTCTCCGGTGAACGGCCC